>JAJRAK010000041.1 GCA_028682895.1 Methanomassiliicoccales archaeon | reverse complement strand
AGCACTGACCATCAGCACAACTATCAGCACTATGAGCGTCACGTTCACGGCGCCCGTGATATCCTTCAAATGCCTGTCGAACCTCATAACCATGCGTTTCAGCCAAAACGTTTTCGTGCATATAAACATTGCTTACTACCAGAATATGGTCCAGACATATCCACACAGCTGGGTGCGGAATCGCTTATTTATACACGTGGGCCATTTACTGAAATACCCTATCAGGCGATAAAATGAGGACGCTCTACATACACGCCGATTTCATGGAGTTCGAGGTTAAGAAGCCCACACCGATGGCGGAGTCCATCACCGACCAGCAGAAGACCGGTCGGATGGAAGAGGTCCTTGTGGCTTTCATCACCGTTGAGAAGAACGACCAGGACCGTGTCGAGGCTGTGGCCTCCCAGGCGTCCGCTGATATCATCGAGACCGCTAAGAAGGTCGGGGCCGAGCGCATCATGCTCTACCCGTATGCGCACCTGAGCCCTGATCTCTCCAACGCTGAGACGGGCAAGCGCATGCTGAAGGAGATGGAGAGCATAGTGTCCGGTGAAGGCTGGGACGTGCACCGTGCCCCCTTTGGATGGTACAAAGCATTCAAGATCAGCTGCAAGGGCCATCCGCTGTCCGAGCTCTCCCGCGAGATCGCGGGCGAGGAGAAGGTCGACGCACCGAAGGGGGAGGAACGCTTCATCGTCCTGCTCCCGGACGGCACGGAGATCGATCCCAAGGACTTCAAGGACGGCACTGAGTGCTTCCAGATAATGATGGGCAAGGAGGCTCTGAAGAAGGAGTGGCCTGCCACCGGCGAGGTCAAGTACACCCGCCTCTGCAAGAAGTTCGGTATGAACTGGGAGAGCATGAGCGATTCCGGCCACATGTGCTTCACCCCCAAGGGCGCCCTGATGTTCGATCTGGCCGCCGATTATTCTGCCCGTATCGTTAATTCCATTCTGCCCGTATATACCGTCAAGGGGACCAACATGTTCGCCTTGGACGAAGGACCGGTCGCTGAGCACGCCAAGCTGTTCGGCGACAGGCTTTACACCATCAAAGGCGAGAAGCGTGACTTCGTCCTGAGGTATGCTGCCTGTCATCAGCAGTTCGCCATGATGCGCCTGTGGAACATCAGCTACAAGACGCTGCCATTCGGCGCCTTCGAGGTGGCCGACTCGTATCGTCTGGAGCAGTCAGGCGAGACCATGCTCTGCTTCCGAACCAGGCGCATGAACATGCCAGACATGCATGTGATGTGCAAGGACATACCGGAGTCCGAGGAATGGTTCAGCCGACTGGACGAGAGGATCTATGAGGAAGCTGGAAAGCTCGACCGCGACTACGAGATGCTGGTCAACTTCTCTTCCTGGAACGCATACATCCAGCACAAGGACATGCTGATGGAGATCGTGCGCAAGCACAACAAGCCGGCGTTGCTGCACTTCTACCCGGAGGGCATCAACTACTACTGGACCGTCAACATCGAGTATCATATACTGGACGATATGAAGCGGGCCCGCGAGATTGGCACGGTGCAGATCGATATCGGCAACGCCCAGCGCTTCGGGATAACCTACACCGACGAAGAGGGGAAGAAGCAGTACCCCATCATATTGCACACCGCCGTCATCGGCACCATCGAGCGCTACTTATACATGATACTAGACACGGCGGTGCAGATGGAGGCAAAGGGCAAGGTCGGGACGCTGCCCACTTGGATCCAGCCGGAGCAGGTGCGCTTCATGAACGTTACCGACGGCCATCTGGCGAAAGCGAAGGAGCTGGCAATGAAGGTTCAGAGTGCTGGCATACGTGTCAGCCTGGACGACCGCTCCGAGACCGTTGGAAAGAAGGTACGCGAGGCAAAGCAGGACTGGGTCGGTTACGCCGTGGTCATTGGCGACAAGGAAATGGAATCTGACAACCTGGTAGTGTTCGATAGGGCACAGAACAAGAACGTGGACATGACATTGGCCCAATTGATCGAGAAGGTCAGGTCAGAGATCGGCGACATGCCGTTCCGCCCCATGTACATGCCGATGGAACTGAACCGCCGGGTCGATCTCTGAGCGGGGTCCATCTGTGCGCATAGTTGAGGTCAACGCCTTCCACTACCCTTTCATGGGCGGCATAGAGCACCGCCTACACCATATATGTCGTCGCCTGGGCAAGGACCACGAGGTCTTCGTACTTACGAGCAGATTGCCTGGGACGGCAGAAAGGGAGGAGATGGACGGCTACACGGTCGTCCGCCTTCCTACACGATTCTTCGACATCTATAACCCGCCATATGCTCGCATATCCGGGGTGAAGGAGGCGTTGGACGATCTCAGACCGGACCTGGTGGACCTTCACTACCGCTGGGCCGGTTCGCTCACCAAGGGAGTGCTGCAGTTCAAAGGCCCCAAGGTCTACACCTGCCATAACACGTTGGGCGAGGGAATGGGTATCGTGTACTACCTGAGCGAGCTGAACGACCGCATGTTCCTCCGTCACCTGAAGGAGTTCGACCGGGTGGTGTGCGTCTCCGATTTCATGAAAAGCGAGGTGGCCGCGCGAGGGTTCTCAAAAGACCGTCTTGTGACTATATACAACGGCGTGGACATTCCCGAGACCGCGACCAAGGACGGTGATTACATACTTTCCTTGGGCCGTATTGTTAAGCTTAAGGGCCTGGAGTACCTGATAAAGGCCATGGCCCATAATGACGCGCAGCTGAAGATATGTGGGGAAGGGCCGGAGCGCAAACAGTTGGAGCGCCTGAGCCAGAGCCTGGGTCTCACCGATCGCATAGATTTCATGGGATGGGTGACCGAGGAGGAGAAGGCCAAGATGCTCTCGGAGTGCCGCATGATCGTCATTCCATCGGTCCTTGAAGCGTATGGTCTGGTCGCGGCCGAGGCCATGTCATATGGCAAGGCCGTGATCGCGTCCAATACCGGTGGACTGCCGGAGGTCGTAGGGGACGCGGGACTGATGGTACCACCGCAGGACGAGAAGGCCTTGTCCGATGCCATCCTCAAACTGGACAAGGACGACGATCTGAGGATGGAGCTGGGACGGGAAGCCCAGCAAAGGATGCGGTCGTTCTCCTGGGGCGAGATGGCCAAGCGGACCATCGACACCTACACGGACGTCATCAACCGTCGATCATCGTCACCGTGACACTATGTAGCTGGCTTGCGATCATCACTGTATCGTCCACAGAGAAGTCCAGAACATGACCTCCGTACGAAAGGTCCTCGCTGATGAAATGCATGTGGAACCCTGGCAGATTGGCCCCTTCTATGCTGTCCGAGAAGAGGAAACCTACTATCGTCCCGGTGACATTATGCAAGACCATTGTGGTCTGGTTGGCGATCACATCGGTCAGTGGTGGGTAAGGCTCGTCCTGACCGGGAACGCTGCGGATGGTCAAAGATCCGAACTCGGCCTCTATCAGTATCCCATATCCGATGCATATATCGCTGTTGGCCAGTGTTCCGT
>JAJRAK010000040.1 GCA_028682895.1 Methanomassiliicoccales archaeon | reverse complement strand
TGCGCGCATGACGTAGGGTCCTTGGGGTCCGGACCGGCGATGGTGGGCAGGTGTTCCTTGATAAGAGAGACGGAACGGGCCAGCAGCCCGACCTTGTCCAGTGAGTTGCTGTAATCGATCAGCCCGTAACGGGACACGCGCCCGTATGTGGGCGTCAGTCCGGTCACGCCGCAGAAGGAGGCCGGTGTGGATATCGAACCGCCGGTGGAAACCCCTATGGCAAGGTGCCCGGGGAGAAGGCATGCTGCCGCTCCCGCCCCTCCGGACGAACCGCCGCAACTGCGAGTAACATCGAACGGGTTGAGAGGGATACCATGGGCGGAGTTCGTGCAGAACGTGCCGAACCCGAACTCGTCCATTGCTGTTTTTCCCAGCAACAGGCCACCGGAGGCCCTCAGACGCTTGATGGGAGTGGCATCGAACGGGGGACGGTAACCGTCCAGTATGGCCGACCCGGCCCGGGCCTGGAACCCTTCGGCGCACAGGTTGTCCTTGGCCGAGAACGTGAACCTTCCTTCCTTCATGCTATCGATCAGGTCGACGAACGGATGATGCTTCCTTTGAACGGAGAGCAACGTGTCGTACGTGAAGTGGGCGCTCACGAGAGCCGGGGCCCCCTTACATAGCTCTCATAGGTCTCGAGCTGCTTTCGCAACAGCTCGTCGTCTATGTCCTGGCCGGGTTCGTCCTCCCTGAGCACGTTGACCACCGGGATGGGGTTGAAGGTGTACGTCTCGTTCATAGGCGCCTCGTCCAGCACCGAGAAGCTGTCAAGGATGTCCTCAAGGTCCTTGGCGTAGCGCTCCATCTCCCCCTCGTTCAGTTCGAGCCGGGCCACCTTGGCCACCTTTAAAATGGTATCTCGGTCCATCAGATCGCCGTCCATCCCTTTTTCGGAGTTGACGATATATTATGTCAGTTTGTCAAGGTTTCGCATGATATGTTGGATTTATTACCAATGATATTACCGGCCGATGAAGCTCCAGCTTTACACCGACGGCGGTTCGAGGGGGAACCCGGGTAACTCCGCCTACGCTTTCATAATCTGCGACAGCGCCGGGAAGGAGATCGGTTCCGGTTCCAACCTGCTAGGGACGATGACCAACAACGAGGCCGAGTATCACGGACTGTTGAACGGTCTGAAGGAGGTCAAGAGACGAGGCGCCACGGAAGTGGAGGTCTTCATGGACTCCGAGCTGGCGATAAAACAGCTGAAGGGACAGTACCGCGTCAAGGCCGAGAACCTCATACCGTTGTACGATGAGGCCGTAAGGATCCTGGAGGGCTTCGATTCGGCCAAGGTCACCCATGTGCACCGCGAGAACCCGACCATCACCAAGGCGGACGCCATGGTCAATTGGGTGCTGGACCAGCAGGCCCTTGCCCGTCAGCTGAGGTATTGACGATGCATCATAATAGCTAAGATGCACCAAGTAAAGCATTATATATAAGATGCTAAATGCACCGTCCTAAGCGTTAGGGACCGGAGGCGTCTTTCCTCCTATTGCAAAACTCCTTGTGATCCCCCCCAAAATCCAGCCCCGGTCCCAAAGCGCCTCAATCTTTCAATTTCTGCACCAGATCGGCGAACGCTATTGACTGCTGTTCTCCGCTGGAGAGGTCACGGAGCGTGACGGAACAGTTCTCCAGCTCCTTGTCACCGATGATCAGGGCGTAGCGCGCCTTCGCCGAATCAGCTGATTTCAAGTTCTTGCCGATGTTGCGACGCATGATGTCTACGTCCGCGGAGATACCGGCCCGCCTCAGTTCAGAGGCTATTTGGAACGCCTTCTCCCTGGCCGTGTCGCCGACAGGGACCACATAAGCGGTCAGCTTGGGCTGTGGGAACTCGACACCTTCGGTCTGCAACGCCAGCAAAGTGCGGTCGAAACCTATGGCGAACCCGGTGGAGAACACCTTCTCTCCGCCGAACAGCTCTGACAGTGAATAGGAACCGCCGCCGCAAATCTGTTTCTCGGCCCCCAGCTTGGGCGCGTCCACCTCGAACACCATGCCGGTGTAGTAGGCCAGCCCGCGGACCACTCCCAGATCGACGCTGATGTTGCTGAACCCCATGGCCACCAGGACGTCGCATACCTGTCGGATGTAATCGCGTGCCTGTCCGTCGTAGGAGTCCAATACGGAAACCGGTCCGGTGATCTTGGTGGTCTCGATGATCTTCGCGATATCAATGACGCCCATTCCGGCCTGGGCCATCAGCTCCTCGGCCTCGGGATAGGACTTCTTGTCCAGCTTCTGCAATATCGGCAGCGCATTGTCCCCAGGCACGCCGGCCTTGGCCAGCAGCTCGCGCAATATACCGATGTGCCCTATACGGATACGGTAGTCCTTCAGTCCGGTGCGTTCCAGGATGGCAGCTGCCAATCCTATCGCCTCAGCGTCCGTCTCCGGCGTGGGGCTGCCTATTATCTCGGCCCCGAACTGGAAGAACTCACGGTAGCGCCCGGCCTGCGGACGCTCATACCTGAAGCACTGGCCGAAATAGAACATCTTCAGCGGCCTGGGCAAGGTCGTAAGATCGTTCACGAAGAAGCGAATGACGGAAGCGGTGAGCTCGGGACGGAGGCATATCTCCCGGTCCCCCTTGTCCTTGAACGAGTATATCTCCTCGATGACCCCCGGACCCGACTTCAGGGTGAAAAGCTCGGTATGCTCGAAGATAGGTGTGGATATCTCCCTGAAGCCGTGCAGCACGGCCTCCTGGCGCATCATCCCTTCGAAGAACCGGCGTACTTCCATCTCCTCCGGGCCGAAATCCCTGGTCCCCCGGGGCCTTTGGATCATGTGGCGTGAGAAGGAAAGGACGATAATAAACATTGCGCGGACCGGCGGGCACAATCAATATTATCCGCTGGCACTATGCATTCCATACCATGCCGGAGGATGAGGAGCACCGAGAGAGACTGTTAAGGATGTGGGCCGTCGACCTTGATCGCAAGGGGTTCACCGACCTGCAGGTGGACCTCGAGCGTTTTCCGATGAGGCCGGAAGGCTGGGAGATATCCCCTGACATCGTGGCCCGGCGCCATGACGGAAAAAGACTGGTTGGTGTGGTCTGGTCCTGCGGGTCCATCGACCGCGGCCAACAGATGTTCTCCCGATTGATGTCGTATTCATACCATGGGGACGTGGTCATGCTGCTGGTGCCCTTCGACTGCCTGGACGAGGCAGACGAAATGGTCAGGGAATGGGGCCTCTCCTCGGAGGTCTTCGTTCAAGGCATCATCGATTAGCGCAGCGCACGATCAAGGTCCTGGCACAGGTCCTCGACGTTTTCGATGCCTACGGAAAGGCGGATCATGCCATCCCCGATGCCCAGCTTTTTTCTCTCCTCCTTGCTGAAGGCGGTATGGGAGGTGTTCACCGGCATGCTTGCCAGAGACTCCACGCCCCCCAGGCTGGCGGCCATGGAGATGACCTCGAAGCGCTTTATGGCCTTCTCCGCTGCCTTCCGTCCACCTTTCACCTCGAAGGATACCATGCCCCCGAAGCCGTCCATCTGTGCCTTGGCTAGCTCGTGGTCCGGATGGGACCTGAGACCGGGATACAGGCACTTCGTGACCTTGGGATGGGATTCCAGGAACTCGGCCACGGCCATGGCATTGGCATCGTGGCGCCGGACACGCAGGTCCAGGGTCTTCATCCCCCTTCCCACGAGGTACGCGGGTAACGGGTCCATTATCGCGCCGAACAACTTGCGCCTAGGGTGCACCAAGGCCATATCGGCCTTGGAACCGACCGCGAAACCGGCGATGACGTCCGAGTGACCGTTCAGGTACTTGGTGGCGCTGTGCAGGACCACGTCCGCCCCCAAGGAGAGCGGGCGTTGCAGTATGGGCGTGGCAAATGTGTTGTCGATGAGCACCTTGCATCCCTTCTTGTGGGCCAGGCGGCACGTTTCCTTGATGTCGATCAGCTTCAGCATCGGGTTGGTGGGGCTTTCAAGATATACCACCTTGGTGCGCTTATCGATGGCCGCGCACAGCTCCGCCGGCGAAGTGGTAGGAACGAACTTAACCTCGATCCCTAACCGGGGCATCTCGTTCTTCAGCAGATTGTACGTCCCTCCGTACAGGTCCTGCATGGACACGATGTTATCGCCCTTCCCGAGAAATGAAAGTAGCGTGGTGGCGATGGCGCCCATGCCGGATGAGAACGCCAATGCCTCTTCGCCGCCTTCGAGCGAAGCCAGCTTGTCCTCCACCGCCTTCACGGTAGGGTTGGCGTTGCGGCTGTAGATGTAAGTCCCTTCCGGCACCTCGCCATTCCAGGTCCTAGGATCATCAGTAGGAAAAGCGAACGTGCTGCTCTGGAAGATCGGAGTGTTTATCGCCCCTTCATAGCGTAACGACAGGTCCCCATCGTGCACCGAACGCGTAGAAAAGCCTTTCATATTGATCGGCCCACGATGGTGGATGAAAGGTATAATCGTTCCCCTTCACTCACCGGTACGCTTGATTATGACAGATAGAACGTCACCGTCGGCCAGCCTGTGCTCGAGCCCTACCATCTGACCGGGGAACCTGGCGCTCTTGCCCCATACGAGAGCATATCTGAAGTTCTGCCGGAACACGCGGTGCATGGAATCGCAGACATCGCCAACGGTGCTACCGTTCTTGACTATGAACGGTTCATCCAGGTCGGCATCCTGCCCTTGCTTCTTCATGTAGATGCGGACGAGCTCTAATTTCTTGAATATCTTGGCCTTCAGTTCGTCGATGCCGATGTTCTTGAAAGCAGATATGAACACTGGGTCCCAGTCCTTGAACTTGATGCGGATCTCCTTGAGATATGCTTCATCGGAGATATCGATCTTGTTGATGGCCAGGACAGCATTGAGATAGATGCGGTTGCCGGCCAGGACATCGATGAGCTGGTCCATGTTAACGTCCTCGCGGATGACCACCTCAGCGTTCACCAGGCCGTATTCCATGACCATGGCCCTGGCGATCTCAAGGTCCAGCTTGGTCAGCTTGACTGTGGCCTTGACATCGACACCCCCGATCTCACGCCGATATATGACCACGTCCGGCGCGTGAGTGTTGATGCGCATCCCAGCGTTCTCCAGCTCGCGGACCAGCACCTGCAGGTTCGTATCGTAGAAGTCCAGGACGAAAAGGATCAGGTCGGATGAGTGGACGACGGACAGTACCTCTCGCCCTCGGCCCTTTCCTTTCGAGGCATCCCGGATCAGACCTGGCATATCCAGGACCTGTATCTTTGCCCCTTCATACTCGTAGGCACCGGGAACGACGTCCAGGGTGGTGAAATCGTATGCGCCCACCGCGCTTCCAGCACCGGTAAGTGTGTTCAAAAGGGTTGACTTACCAACACTGGGGAACCCGACCAATGCTATGGTGGCATTACCGCTCTTTTTGACGGAATAACCCTTGCCACCACCTCCGCTGGAGGCCCTCCGCTTCTCTACATCCTCGCGCAGCTTGGCCATCTTGGCCTTGAGCTTGCCGATGTGATACTCGGTGGCCTTGTTCTTCTGCGTCTTGTCGATCTCTTCCTGGATCGCCTTGATCTGTTCTTCTATGGTAAGGGCCATCTCGAATTTTCCTCAAGATATTGAGACGCCTCGGTCCTGTCAAGGGCGCGGGCTATCGCTCATTATATCCAGACAAACGGCCTCAACATCGGTCACCATTATTAAAATATCGCAGGTCCCACAGTCTGGAGGAGACCTCAGGGACATTATCGCCCAGTAAAAAGACGCCCTCGTTAGCCAGGGGTAAAACGCTTATAGAATTCGATTTTACCATTCGTATAGTGAAAGCCCTCGGGAGGCGCGCTCGATCTCCGACGCAGCGAAGCAGCTCGGCGTTCCCGCCTCGACCCTCGCGGACCATGCCCGGCGCCGGGGGATAGACCTCACGGATCGCACCCCCTCCGAAAACGGGGGTCG
>JAJRAK010000039.1 GCA_028682895.1 Methanomassiliicoccales archaeon | reverse complement strand
GTACGAACCGAACACGGTCATCGCCCCCCAGAACCTGTCATCGGGCAGGTCCGGTGCCGGATAGAAGGTGGAGTTCGCCGTGTTGTAGAGGAAGCATTTTGCCGTTGTGTCCGAAAGTAGGTCACCGTCCAACCCTCCGACGAGCATGATCACTTCGTCATCGATGGCCGCCGCCTCCCACATGATGGTATTCTGAGGAAGGGCAGTTCCATTGCTCCAGGTGTCCGTCGCCACATCATATATCAGCAGATCGGTGATGAGCGTCATGGAGACCATTCCCCCGAACAGGTACACCTTACCGTCAGGCATGGCCACGGCCGCACTTGACTCTATGATCAGGGGGCAATCGGCCACCTGGTCCCATTCGGAGGTTTGGGGATCGAACAGCCAGGTCTCGTTCGTTATGAGGCTGGCGGTCAGGTTGTTCCCCCCCACTACGAATATCCGTCCGTCGGGCAGTTCACAGCTGGCGTAAGCGATCCGTTCGATCGTGTCCTCGCCCTCCAACACCCAGTCCTCCGACGCCGCACTGGCATCGTTTGGCACGATGGCCAAACATCCTATGATCATCACCAGGACCATCAACATGGCCCCGGTCTTGCATAAAATCTTGAACAAGTCCATTCCCTCACTGCGGTCCTTCTGGACCTTAGCTACGTCTTAAAGCATCCAGGAATTTAAGGGATTGCATAAATTTCTGGCTGGACCTGGACGATGCTCCGCCGTTGATGCTGCCCCCCTGGACGAACGAAACAGTTTAGTCCCGGGCCGGACATGAGGGTGCGAGAACAATGATCGAGGTAGTTTTGCTTCGCCACGGAGAGAGCACCTGGAACAAGGAGAACCGTTTCACCGGCTGGACCGATGTTGGTCTTTCCGAGAAAGGCGTCGCCGAAGCGCACGAGGCCGCGCGATTGCTGAAGGAGGACGGATACGTCTTCGATATGGCATTCACCTCCGTCCTGAAGAGGGCGATCAAGACCTTGGACATCGTACTAGACGATATGGACCATTGCTGGCTCCCTGTACAGAAGAGCTGGCGCCTCAATGAGAAGCATTACGGCGCATTGCAGGGGCTTAACAAGTCCGAGATGGCTCGGAAGTATGGCGAGGAGCAGGTGCTCCTCTGGCGCCGCGCTTACGACGTACGTCCGCCGACACTGGAGCTTGACGACCCCCGCCATCCCATACACGACCGCCGCTACGCCAACATGGCCGAGGAGGACATCCCGGGAACGGAGTGCCTCAAGGACACCGTGGCCCGCTTCGTGCCTTACTGGAAGGATCACATCGTTCCCGAACTGCGGAACGATAAGAAGATCATCATCGCCGCGCACGGCAACTCGCTGCGGGCCCTGGTGAAGTACCTCGACAACGTTCCGGACCAGGAGATCGTCTCGCGCAACATACCCACCGGCGTCCCGCTGGTCTACGAGCTGGACGATGACATGCGACCGCTGAGGAGCTATTACCTCGGGGACCAGGACGCCATCGGAAAGGCCATGGATGCCGTGGCCAAGCAGGGGAAGGCATAAAGGGAGCTTTGGTCGGGCGGGCGTCACCGTAGCCCATCGGCGGAGCTGCCGTTGGTAAATCCTTCTTAACACCTATTTAATAAATAATTATCATAATCTTCCATAGAACCGAAATTTGGTTTAATATGAAACGTGCATTGTGATAATTATTTATAATAATATTATATAATTATTTTCGGGACGCACATGCGTCCACGAAGTTTCTGGCGAACGTTCGGTTGGAACCGAAGTGCAGGTGCGAATATGAGGCCAGCACGTTATTTCTGGTGAAACCGTCCTTATCACCGATTATGCCCTTGACCTTGTTAAGGCTGTATCCGAACTCGGTCTCGCTCGTCCCGGTCACCTTGGAATAGTGGAACACGTGCCCCCTGGTGACATCGCCTACCTTCCCGAGAACGTTGTCCTTGATGACCTTCGCTTCCACGTATCCCAGCGCTTCCAGCTTAGGCGTCATGCTGACCTTGGCATCGAACAGGCCGCTCATCTTCCATGCCCTTCCTTCGAGGTCGGTCATCTCTGAACATGCGTACATCAGACCGCCGCATTCCGCATAGATCGGCATGCCGCCATCTCCTGCGCTGCGAACAGCGGTCCGCATCCTCTCGTTGTTCTGCAACCCCTCGGCAAAGAGCTCTGGATATCCCCCGCCGAAATAGATACCGTCGACGTCGGGAAGGTCGTCCCGGAGAGGGGAGAAGCGGACGATCTCCGCCCCCTCCGCCCTCAGTATGTCCAGGTTGTCCTGGTAGTAGAAATTGAACGCCTCATCGAAGGCGACGCCCAAACGGGCCCGGACCGGCACGCTGAGGTCCAAAGGCTTGGGCAGTTCCATAGCAGGGGCGGCGTTCGCCAACGATATGAGAGCATTGACGTCGATGTTCTCTTCCATCGTCCTCCTTATGAGGTCGTACCTTTCCTTGTCCGCCACCTCCGCCGCAGGTACAAGCCCAAGATGCCGGCTCTCCAATCCCATTGCATCGGTGCTAGGCACTCCGCCGATGCATGGTATCTCTCCGCGCAAGGAGTCCCTGAGCATCTCCATGTGCTTCGGCCCGGCAACGTTGTTGAAGATGACACCGGCGAGCTTAACGTCCCTATCGTAGTCGCGGAAGCCCATGGCCACCGCCCCCAACGAGCGAGCTGTAGCCTTGGCGCTTAGCACAAGCACCACCGGAGCATCGAGCGTCTTGGCCAGATGTGCCGTGCTGCCCTCCTCCGAACGTCCGTCGAACCCGTCGTACATTCCCATGACCCCTTCGATGAGGGCCATGTCCGCCCCGACCATGCCGTTAGAGAGAGCTTGCGGGACATAGGAGGGGAACATCCAAGTGTCCAAGTTGCGCGACGGCCTCCCGGTCACCATCGAATGGTGCATCGGGTCGAGGAAGTCCGGACCCACTTTGAAAGGTTGAACGTTGATGCCTCTCTTCTTCAGAGCCATAAGCAGGCCGATGGTTATGGTGGACTTGCCAGTGCCGCTCCTTTCCCCGGCGATGACCAATCTGGGAACGCTCATCATGCGTTCCGACATCGACGAATTGCTACATCATTCTATACGTTTGATACTCACATGCAAGGGTTTATAAGCCCATAAATGCAGGTCTTAATATGCCTTAAAGGCTAAGGCGCCCGGTGGATCGGCCCATCCCATAATAACCCTCTCCCTGGTATTGTCGATCAGATCCTCCGCCTATCCCATCCGGGCGCTGAACTTTCATAACACCATAGGTACACCTGTTTTGCATCGATCTGCCCCATTCGGCCAAAAAACTATTAAATGCCCATCGATTGCCTTCAACTGGTCAAGATGAACTCTGACATTGAAGCGGCCAAAGAGCACTTCGGCAAGATCCTGAAGGAACAGCTTGAAAGGGTGGAGACCATGAAGGCCTCTGCCGGATGGACCGACTACGCCAAGTTGGATAAGCTCATCATCGGCATCGTTGGAGGGGACGGAATTGGACCGTTCATCTGCAAGCACGCCGAGAGCATCCTCAGGGAACTTCTGAAGGACGAGATAGCTTCGGGTAAGGTCGAGATAAGGACCATCGACGGACTCACGATCGAGAACCGCGCCAAGCAGCTGAAGGCCATCCCGGACGACGTCCTTACGGAGCTGAAGAAGTGCCACGTCATCCTGAAGGGGCCGACGACTACGCCGAAGAAGGGTGATGGCTGGCCTAACATCGAGTCCGCCAACGTGGCCATGCGCCGGGAGCTCGATCTCTTCGCCAACGTGCGCCCGGTGCGCATTCCCGAGCAGAGCATCGATTGGACGTTCTACAGGGAGAACACCGAGGGCGCGTACGTGCTTGGCAGTAGGGGCGTTGATGTCAACGAGGACATCAGCATCGATTTCTGCGTGGCGACCGCGCAAGGTACGGAGCGCATCATACGCCTGGCGTTCGAACATGCCAGGAAGACAGGCGTCAACAAGGTGACCGTTGTCACGAAAGCCAACGTCATCAAGAAGACCGACGGACGGTTCCTCAGCACCGCCGAGCGCGTTGCGAAGGATTATCCTGAGGTCAAATGGGACGACTGGTTCATCGACATCATGACCGCCAAGCTCATCGACCCTTACCGCCGGGCGGAGTTCAAGGTGATGGTGCTTCCCAATCTTTACGGCGACATCATCACCGACGAGGCGGCTCAGATACAGGGCGGCGTAGGCACCGCCGGCTCCGCCAACATCGGTTCGCGCTACGCGATGTTCGAGGCGATACACGGTTCCGCCCCACGCATGGTGGACGAGGGCCGTGCCCAGTACGCCGACCCCAGCAGCATAATCAAGGCCGCGGCCATGCTCCTGAACCACGTCGGGTTCGTTGACAAGGCCAAGAGGCTGGAGATGGCCCTGGACCTTTGCGCGCAGTTCGAGAAGAAGGTTAAGATCACCGGGCGTTCGGACGGAGCTACAGGCGAGGAGTACGGCAAGTACGTTCTGCGGACCGTGGAAAGGAAGGACCTGGAGCAGGCCTGGAACGCAGCGAAAGGGGCTTGAACTCACCTTATCAAATCCTTTCCTATCGTTCTTTAGAAGATCAGGACAAGCTTGATTATCCCGTACCGAACTAATCGCATGCGGGGAAGATATGGAGGAGGGGACGAAGGTATGGGTCGTTCTGATGGTTGCAGGTCTGATGGTAACCTCAATAGGGGCGGTCTTCATCATCGGAGGAAATAACGAACCGGAGGGGCCCGCACTGCCCGAGGGTCGTGACATTTGGTTGACCTATAGGGCGACCGGTGATCATAATGGGACCGAGATAAATGGGACCTATGAGTGCTTCATCAATAAAGCGCCTGGAAGTGGATGGTCGGCTGGGATAGGTTATAATTTCACAGGTAACGCCGAAGACATACGCCCGATCTTACCAAAGGTCCTTACGTGGGGCAGCTTCATAGATGACGCTGAAATAATCACTGAATGGGGCGTCAAGCAGGTGCAGCGTTGCATTTACGGCGCTTTCGACGACGAATATCGTGGATTGTTCATATCCTATACCGGAGCTTGGACCAACATCGAGTATCATGTGAATTATGTCGCACCTGGTTCGAACGTGACCTATGACCTAATTGAGATCGGGATCGAGGACATCGAATCCTACGACCTATACCCAGCTCGGGATTCGGAACTCTTAATTGAACATCGTCATGCAAATGATCATAGTGGAACGAGCGGCCCATATTCTTACATGCTCATCGAACCGAGAGATGATGAATATTATCGAATATTCATCAATTCGACCAACTCGACGATCATCGTCATGGATGATGAGAACTTATCAGACATGATGAACGGGGGAGAGTTTCAGTTCTGTAGCGAATGGTCAGTGATCGATGGTGGAAGCACGGATTACATCATAAACGAGGGATTGACGTTCTTCATTTGTTTTCCGACCATCTCCAACCTATCGAACATGCATATCCAGGTCGACATTGATGTGTTCGAGCGTTGATACTGTTCATCAATTTTAGTCAAGGAGCGTAGGTCGTCTGGGCGCCCCCATACGTTTATTTTGTTGAACGGATGGATTTATATCCGTTAACCCTCGGTCCGGGTGGAAGGCCAGATGGCCTCAAGGGATTATAATGAGCATGGACTCTGAATTGATCAACATTGCAGCCGCCGTGCTGCAGTTCGTCGTGGGATTGGCGTTGGCGATGGCATCCGTGTACATCGGCCTGAAGATGTTCGACCGCTTGACCAAGGGAGTGGACGAGTGGAAAGAAGTAAAGAACGGTAACGTCGCCGTAGGCATATTGATGGCCGCGGTCATAATCTCCATCGCCACCGTGGTGCAGTCGGGAGTGCTGCAGGTAACTGCCCATATCGGCGCCGATGAGGCCATCGGCGACATGCTGATCGGCCTGGGCATCGGGCTTGTCAACCTGCTGATAGGGCTTGGGGCCGCGATCCTGGCCATATTCATCGCCGTCAAGACGCTGGACAGGATCACCACTGACATCGATGAGATGTCCGAGATCGCCAAGGGCAATGTTTCCGTGGCCATCATCATGGCCGGCGTGCTCATCGCCGTGAGCTTCGTAATAGCCGCCGCGGTGTCCGGTGTATCTGACGCTCTGGGCAACCTGTAAAGGTCGCCTCAAACCCCTTTTTTCCTTTTTTAGGAATCGAGAACAGAACTCGATATTGGAACAGGAAAACAGGTCGAATGACGGATTGCCGAAGATAGCCCTGCGTTCCTATTCAGGTAGCCGTGCATTTCTAATACCTTCTACAAAGACATTGAAGCTGTGTGAGCTGTTTATATTGATGTTCATATGACGTGATACCTTTTCGGCAACCTCTTTCTTAGGCATTCCAGTTGAATAATATCCTGCAGATATCAGTATCTTTTCCAGAGCCTCCCAAGTACCACCTATGATATTATCCGGGTTCCGATATGCGGGTTTCGATAAAGTTTTTAACGTGACTCTTGGATAAGCCATTATTATCGCGTTTGGGTCTCCGAAGAACCACGCCTCCAGCTCTTCGATAACGATTCGATTGATGACCTGATAGTTACCTCCCGGTGCGCTGGTTTTTGTAATTAGCCCTTCGCGGGAAGCAATCGTCTCCAATTTACCTTTCAATTCATGGCAGTCATCCCTGTCACGGTCCACCATCACAATGATTTTATGGCACCGTTGCATGGATTTTCTTCTACCCCTCAGCCGGTACGGTAAATTTTTTAAAAGATTAGTCTTCCCATTGAACTCCCTAATAACCCAGCATGCTGTTTGATCCGAATAGATCTTCGGAAGGATGTTACTCAGGGCAGCCCCCATCGATTGTTCCTCGACAAAGAACTCCAGGTATGGTGTTTGATCATTGACCATAGTACGCCCCCTTTTTTATTTTCGTGATATTCCGTCCGAGGGGTATCCAACTTCGAAGAAACGTTCCATCCAGAGATCACCGAGCTTACCACCTGAATCGATTAGATCAAGAACGTTTTCCATATCACTCGCCCTCTTTGCCTGAGTAAAACCTGATGCATCCCTGTAAAGAACATAGACCTCATCGGGTCTGGCTTCGTTCACGATAAATGGTGAGTGGGACGTGACAAGTAATTGTGTCCGTTGGGATGCTTTCCTGAACTCTTCAGCCAGGTCGGTCAATAATGAGGGATGGATGAAATTCTCCGGTTCTTCTATGCCTACGAGCTGTGGGGGATTGGGATCACCCATCAGCGTCATATATGCAAGCATTTTTATTGTTCCGTCTGAAGCGTATTTTGCTAGAACGGGAGACCTAAATGGAGCGTCCTTGATCTGCAACATGAGGCGACCATCGGGAAGTATTTCGGCATCGATCTTTTCTAACTTGGGAACGCGCTTGGATAGCGCTGTCATTATTTCATTGTAAATCTCGATGTGTTGCTCTTTCAGATATTGTATGACGTTTGGAAGATTATCCCCACTGGTCGACAGGTGCTCCTGAGCGCCCGATTCGGGCTTACCTCGGGCTGCGTCTGCAGAGAGATAAGAAAGATGCCAATCGGTGATGAAACTCCGAAGAGCGCTTACACGGGGATGGTTTTTCAATTGACCTAGAGTGTTCACTGCAATCGTATCAGAGGAACTGAGAGGTTCTGGACGCCGCTCATCTGTTTCATCGGGTTGTTCTCCCGTAACTACTGATCCTTCCCCTTTTTTAAATTCGAGGAACTTAAATGGTTTTCCATATGATCCTCTTTTCCAAGAAAGGAACTCCTCTTCTACATATGGCCCTTTATCATTTTCATTGATGGCCAAATGATACGTGATTAATGGGTTGAATGAATTGGTCCTATTTTCACGGTATTTCAATTCAATGATTATCGGCCCATTCTGATCTCTGGTCCTGAGCTCCTTGAACCGGTTGCGTTTTTCCCACGCTTTCCTTAGACCGACCGTAAAACATTCGGAAAGGAACGCAAACACATCGAAAATTGTCGATTTGCCAGATCCATTTGGACCAAGGAAGAAGGTGATAGGTTGCAATTTAAGGTCCAGATGTTTTAAAGCCCGGTAGTTTTGCACCACTAACCGTTCCACTCGAGGAACGCCAATTGAATTCCCATCCCCCATTGTCATT
Organism: Methanomassiliicoccales archaeon; assembly: GCA_028682895.1. Taxonomy (GTDB): domain Archaea; phylum Thermoplasmatota; class Thermoplasmata; order Methanomassiliicoccales; family UBA472; genus UBA472. The sequence goes on along the minus strand of JAJRAK010000039.1, from coordinate 65,046 downwards.
GGATAAGCATGGAACCATATGGTCATAAATCTTCGCAAATGTTCAATAATAATTATTCATGGGATTCCGATTGGGATAGTGATGGATCGCTATAAAATAATTATTATTTATTATATATAAATTATAAGTGATATCATCCTAACCAGCGATGAGATGTGTACACCTATGATGTGAAAAGACAGAAACTGTAGTAAATAGATAGTGGCACCATTGCCATTATGGCCTTGGACGGGTTATGGATGGAGCGACCGGGAACCTTTACTCCCCGGTCTGCTGGCTCTGATACTTGGTGTAACGGTCCAAAAGATAGCAGATGCCATCGGCGACCTGCTTGGTGATGATGGCCGCATCCTCTTGATCGCGAACGAAGTCCTTCGCATCCCTTATGCTGGCGCGGGATGCTTTGGCCATGATGCTCGCCAGGAACGTTGTGGCTAGGTCAGGGTCCATCTGGTTTTCTACGAACAACTCACGGACATCGTACCTGAACTCGTTCATGCGACGTTGGTTCAGCATTCCGACCCTGGTGGAGGGTGCGTCCCTGTCCCTGTAGTTCTTCGGTTTCCCAGCCCTGTTGTTCCTGTTAGGTCTATAGGCCAAAATTATTTCTCCAGGGTGAAGTGATGAAAAAACAATATATAAGCTTTTCTTTGTAATGAATAAAATTGTTAAAATAATAAAGTGTTAAATAGGAAAGAAAAAAAGATGTCTGGCCAATCACTTGGCCTTGGTCTTCTTAGCGGCGGATTTCTTTTTTACCGGTGCTTTCTTCGCCTTCAACTTTGCCTTCTCTGCGTCCTCGGCGTCCCACTCCTCGAACAGCTCGGTTATCCCCGCCTTGGCGTTGGACCAGGTAGGCACACCACCGGTGAGCACCGCGATGTTGAGCGCCTCCATGATCTCGTCCCTGGTGGCCCCCATGTTCTTGGCCACCTTCGCCTGAGGATAGACGCAACCGTCGCACATGCGAACGGCCACACAGGCCAATGCTATCAGGCGCTTGGTCTTGCGGTCCAGGGCGCCGTCGGTGTTGATGACCCGGTCCATGTCCTTTATTATGATAGCTAGCGAAGGGTGATGGTTCTTGATATGGTTCAACGTCGGCGGAACGTACCCGCCCATCTGCTCCCCCATCTCGTCCACGGCCTTCTGGGCCTTCATCCTGCATCCGTCCATGTTGATCGCCTAACTATGGGCGCTCATAGGTATTATGTCTTTTCGCCCCTAACGAAGCATGGGCATTTGTTCGTCCGTCCGGTTTGGAAGCGTGCCAGAATTATCGGTAGGTAAAAATATCCAAGTACCGATTTTGCTGGAAGATGTACCGAACGGAGAACCGCAGGGAGATCGTCGCCGGGGCCACCATCTTCATGACCATGGCCTACATCATAATCGTCAACCCCGTCATCCTATCCGCCGCGGGCATACCGTTCGGGGCCGCCATGGTCGCCACCATCGTGACGGCCGGCGTGGCCACGCTGATGTGCGGAATCATCGCCAAACGTCCGTTCGGCATGGCACCGTATATGGGCGAGAACGCCTTCTTCGCCTACTCCGTCGTATTGGCCATGAGCATCGCCTGGACCGTTGCCTTGGGCGCGGTGTTCATCGCCGGTGTGCTCTTCCTCATCTTTTCCCTTTCAGGATGGCGGAGGTCCGCCCTGAACGCCATACCGCCGTTCCTCACATCGGTATGGGGCGTCTCCATCGGTCTTTTCCTTCTGTTCATAGGCCTGGCCAACGCCGGCATATCCGTGCCTGGCATACCTGGCGCACCGGTGGACATCGGAGACCTGGCCCAACCGGAGATAATCATCGTGGTCATCGGCATAGCCGTCACTCTTTTCCTGCACCTGAAGAAGGTCGTCGGCTCCATACTCATCGGCACCGTGGTCACCATGGCCTTGGGCTTCATCGTCGGGGGCATGGGATATGGCACGGTATTGCCTTCGGAGGTACCGTCCTTCTTCGGCCCCATCCCCGATTGGGGAGAGGTGTTCCTGCAGATGGACATCTCCGGGGCGCTGGCCGTGAACATGATACCGATCATACTGGTGCTCTTCCTGATGGACTTCATGGACACCACCGGGACCATCCTGGGACTGAGCGCCAAGGCCGGCTTCCTCGATTATGAAGGTCGTCTGCCGAAGAACGATAGGACCATACAGGTCGACGCCGCCTCCACGGTGCTGGCCGGTGCCTTCGGCACCAGCACCACCGGGACGTTCGTGGAATCGGCCACAGGCATCGAGCAGGGAGGCCGTACCGGCAAGACGGCCATAGTGGCCGGCGTGCTGTTCCTAGCCATGCTGGCCCTGACGCCGTTCTTTTCCAGCATCCCCACCGGGTTCCTGGCGCTCATAGCCGCTCCGGCGCTGGTGGTCGTCGGGATAAGCATGACCTCGCCCATCAAGAACATTGATTTTGAGGACATGACGCAGGCCATACCGGCCGTGCTCACCATCGCCTTCATGCTCTTCACCTTCAACATCGGCTTCGGAATGTCCGTCGGGTTGATCTCGTACCCGCTGGTCATGACCGCTTCCGGACGGAGGAAGGAGATGAGCAGGCTGACCTGGGTGCTGGGCGGACTGGGGCTGCTGCTGTTCGCATTCTATCCATACTGACGACTACTTCTCGTCCAGCTCCGTGCGTGGCGAGGGATGGTCGAAAAGCTTGCAGGCGACGACCGGTTCCACATGCCCCGTCCTCTTCGTGGGGTCCAGGCGCTCCCCGGTCACCATGTGGTACACGTACTCGCCGATGTTGCAGGCGTGGTCCGCCACCCTCTCCATGTAGCGGGCCACCAGTATCAGGTCGATGCCCACCGTGATCTTCCTGGGGTCCTCCATCATGTAGGTCAGCACCTCACGGAATATGGTGTCATACAAAGAGTCCACGGCGTCGTCCCGTTCATGCAGATGAGAGGCCTTCTCCGCGTCCCTCTGCAGGAACGAGTACACAGCATCGTCGACGAGGCCTACTACCAGACAGGCCATGGTGCGCAGTGACTCGAACCGCTTGAACGCCTTGCCCTCCTCGAAGTCGTCCATCAGCTCCACGATGTCACGGGCATAACGGCCGAAGCGGTTGAGGTCCTCCACCATCTTGAGGCAGGTCGATATCATTCGCAGGTCGCTGGCCACCGGCGAATGAAGGGCGATTATGTCCAGGCAGTGGTTGTCGATCCTCTCGTTCATCTCGTAGATGTGACGGTCCAGCTGCCTAACCTCATCCTTCAGGGTGAGGTCGTTCTCCGCTATCATCTGCACCGCCTTCTCGATGGCCTTCTTGGACGCGTTGGCCATCTCGGTTATCTCTTCGTTCAGTATGTCCAGCTCGTGCATGAACGTCGCTCTTGGCACCATTTAACCCATCCTCCCGGTGATGTACTGCTCGGTCAGCTCCCTGGCCGGCTTCTCGAATATCTGCTTGGTGTCGCCCATCTCGACCATCTCGCCCATGTAGAAGAAGGCGGTGCGGTCCGATATCCGCGCCGCCTGCTGCATGCTGTGGGTGACGATGACCACGGTGTAATCCTTCTTCAGGTCCACCAGCAGGTCCTCTATCTTTGACGTGGCTATGGGGTCCAGGGCCGAGCATGGTTCATCGAACAAAATGATCTCCGGATCTATCGAGAGGGTCCGGGCGATGCACAACCTCTGCTGCTGTCCCCCGGAGAGCGTCATCCCGCCCTTGTCCAGGCGGTCCTTGACCTCTTCCCACAATGCCGCCCTTCTCAATGAGCGTTCGACGATGGCGTCCAGCTCCTGCTTGGTATGCTTCCTGCGTTTGACCTTTCCGTCCACTGTTTCGACGATGCCGTGAAGACGAGGGGCGTAGGCCACGTTCTCGTAGATGCTCTTCGGGAACGGATTGGGCTTCTGGAACACCATGCCGATGCGGCGGCGGACATCGACCACGTCCACATCGTCATCGTTGATGTCGGTCCCGTCCACCATGACCTTCCCATTGACGGTGCAGTTGGTGATGAGGTCGTTCATGCGGTTGATGCACCGTATGAACGTCGACTTGCCGCAACCGGACGGTCCGATGACGGCGGTCACCTCGTTCTTGTTTATATCCATTGTAACGCCCTTCAAGGCGTGGTTCTTGTCGAAATAGACGTTCAGGTCCTCGGCGTGAATTGCTGTTGTCATGTTACCACTTGTACTTGTCGCGATATCTTTTCCTCATCACTATGGCCACCATGTTCATCCCCAGCACCAGCAACAGAAGGACCAGTGCGGTGGCGTATTGCAGAGGTCTCGTGGCCAGCAGGTCAGATGACTGCGTGGCCATGTAGAACAGGTGATAGGGCAGCGCCATGAAGCTGTCGAAGAAGCTGTCCGGCAAGGTCTGCAAGGACATGGCCACTCCGGTCAACATCAACGGGGCCGTCTCGCCCGCTGCGCGAGAGACAGAAAGTATTATTCCAGTGAATATGCCCGGCAAGGCATAGGGCAGGACGTGATGCCATATCGTCTGCCATTTCGTTGCGCCCAAGGCAGTGGACGCGTCCCTCACCGACTGCGGCACTGCCGATATGGCCTCCCGGGAGGCGGTGATCATCAGCGGCAGCGTCATTATGCTGAGCGTGAGACCGGCAGAGATGAGGGAGAAGCCGAATCCCAGATAACCGACGAATATGCTCAATCCCAACAGTCCGTAGACTATGGACGGCACTCCGGCCAGGTTGTAGACGGCGAGCTTGAACATCCTTCCCATCCAGGAGCTCTGCTCGTATTCCACCAGGTAGATGGCGGACATGACGCCGATAGGGACGGACACGACCAAGACGATCACCATGAGATAGAACGTGCCCATGATGGCCGGGAGTATGCCCCCCTCGGTATTGGCCCGCCTGGGCATCTCAGTGAGGAACTCCAGGCTTATCTTCCCCAGACCGCCGGTGACCATGTATCCGACCAATATGACAAGCGCCAGAACGACCAGCAGGGCGCAGGCGCGGAACGCGGTGAAGTACAGCATCTCCTTGTGCTTTCGGTTCATTTGTACTCCTCCCGGAAGCGCCGTACGACCCAATCGGCCAGGAAGTTGATCACGAATGTTATGACGAAGAGCATCAGCCCGACCAGGAAGAGCACGTGGTAATGATCTGAACCGGACGCCACCTCACCGAAATCTATGGCGATGGCCGCGGTCATCGTCTGCACGGAGCGCAGGAAGTCGAAGCTGAGCAGGGTCGAGTTCCCGGTGGCCATCAGGACGGTCATCGTCTCGCCGACCGCCCTTCCGAAGGCCAGTACGATGGCGGCCACGATCCCGGACAGAGCGGAAGGCAGCACCACGTGCCGAACCGTCTCCCACCGGGTCGCCCCCAATGCCAGGGACGCCTCGCGCAGGTTGTTCGGAACGGCGTTGATGGCGTCCTCGGCCACGGTGACCATTATGGGAATCATCATTACAGCGAGCATGATCGCCCCGTTCAGGGCGTTTAGCTTGTTCACCGGGTCGAAGACCATCGCGATCCATTCGGACAGTATCACTAGAGCGAAGAAGCCGAAGATGACTGACGGTATACCGGCCAATATCTCGATGGCCGGTTTGAATATGGCCTTGACCCGGGGACTGGCAAGTTCTGCCAGATATATTGTGCATCCAAGTCCGATCGGGATGGCGATGAGCGCCGCCGCGAAGGCCACCATCAGGGTGGCCACGAATAAAGGTAAGACACCGTAAAGGGGATAGAGGGGATGGGACGGGTTCCATACCGTCCCGGTGAAGAAGTCGACGATATTGATGCTGGTGAACGCTGGAAAAGCGCCAAGGAGCAGTTCGGTGAAGACCGCGGCCAATGCTAAGACGGATATCCAGGTGGCTGCCATCAGAACGTAACGTATGGCCCGTTCGCGGGACGGGACGTGTTCGTTGCGGCGCCTCCCGCGCCCCTGCTTGTTCCTGACCGGTAATTTCAATGCCAATTTGTGACGCTCCTTGGATGTGCCCTAAATAAAGTTAAGGGAAGGGGTTTGAAGCTGGATCAGCCCAGCTTTGCCAGTTGCTCTGCGATCACATCGCTGGACAGTGCGTAGAACCCTACTTCCTCGGCGACTGCTTGACCACCGTCAACGGTCAGGACCCATTCCAGCCAGTCCGCTATCGCTCCGGTGGGCGTTCCATCGGTGTAGATGTACAGATATCGGCTCAGCTCGTAATCGCCAGCTAAAACTGCAGCCTCGTCCAAGGGCGAGTATGCGGTCGAGTTCTCGTCGGCCTTCAGCTCGACGATGCCGATACCAGTGGCCTCTGCATACCCGATGCCGACGTAACCGATCCCGTACTCATCGCCCTGCACAGCGGCCACTATGGCCGAGTTGCCGGACAGCATGTTCATGCTGGCAGAGTAGTTCTCCTTCTTCAGCACTACTTCCCAGAAGTACTCGTAGGTGCCGGAGGTCGACTGGCGTCCATACAGCGTGATGGCATGATCGTCCCCGCCGACCTGGTTCCAGTTGGTGATCGTTCCGTTATAGATCCCGCGCAGTTCCTCCATCGTGAGGTTCTCCACCGGGCAGTCGTCGTTGATGACGATGGATATCCCATCGATCGCGACCTTGAACTCGACCGGCTCGACCCCGCTGGAGTTGGCGCTGGCCAGCTCGCTGCTCTTGATCTGACGGGATGCCTGTGCCAGGTCGACCTCTCCGGCGATGAGGGCGGTCAGACCGGTGCTGCTTCCGCCGCCGGATATCTCAACGGTGACGTCATCGTTCTCGGCCATGAAGTCCTCGGCCCAGTACTGGCAAAGCTCCAGCATGGTGTCCGATCCCTTCTGCGTGATGGTGACCGGCTCGGAACCATCATCGCCCTGGTTAAGGAAGACGAGGCCGATAGCGGCCACAATGATGATCGCGACCACGGCGATCACTGCGTATTTGATCTTGTTCTCCATCTTTACAACTCCATTTCAATTAATTCCAATGTTGCGGAAGTGGGCGAGCCATCATACTGTAGAGGATCGAGAATGGCATTCCTATGAAAGCCAATGGATGGGCTCGTCCCTTTCTTTCCGCGGTTCTGTTCCACGAAACAGGTTACGACAATGGGGATTAATATTCGTTAGCGAAATAGAATACATTCCGAACGTGTAAAAAATGAACTGGTACTTGTGAGCATCTGCAATAGTGTCCTGTAAGCAGAATATTTTTTACATATTCTGTATATATTGTAAGTACATTAAGGTAATAAGTATATTCAATTGATGGTGAGTACGAAATGAAAGCCGAACTACGTAGAGTACAGAAGACCGGTACTTCCACCTTGACCGTTTCACTTCCCAAGGAATGGGCCGACTCGTCCAATCTAAAAGCAGGCGACCAGGTCTCCATAGCCATACAGCCGGATGGCACCATCATACTAGACACGAAAACTGATAGGCGCCGGGAGGTCCTGACGAAGGAGATATGGACCAATGGCGAGGAGAGCGCCGAGCATCTTACCAGAAAGCTCATAGGCGCTTATCTGGTAGGATACAATGTCATAGCGGTACGCTCCAAGGAACGGATGGAACCTTCGACAAAGGGCGCGGTACGGGAGTTCTCCAGGTTGGCCATCGGCCCGGAGATCGTTGAGGAGACGGCGAACAGCGTCATCATGCACGACCTCTCTGACCCGGTAGAGCTTCCGTTGGAGAAATGCATACGCCGCATGCACCTCATCGTCCGCTCCATGCACGCGGATGCCATCGAGGCGTTGCGTCTGGAGGATAAAGGATTGGCCGAGGACGTCATCGACCGCGACACCGACGTGGACCGGCTCTATTGGATGGCCATGAAGCAGAACAACCTTGTCGCCCGTGATCGGAAGATGGGGGAGCGCATGGGCATAGATATCTTTGGCTCTAACGACCTCATGCTGGTGGCCAGGAGCATCGAGCGCATAGGCGACCATGCCGTGCGCATAGCTAGGAACGCATTGATCAGCGCCGAGGACGAGGAGAAGTTGGAGGGGGCGGACCAGCTGAAATCGTTGAGCGCCGAGGCCATGAGCGTACTGGAGAAGGGAATGGAGGCGCTCTTCCGCAAGGACATCGATAAGGCCAACGCTGTGATCGATGAGGGCGGCAGAGTGGTGCGGAAGTGCGAGAAGGTCGGCCAGGGCCTTCATGCCCAGAGCAGCCGCGATGCCATCATAACCAACATGGTGCTCGATTCGATCATCCGTTCCACCATGTACAGTGTGGACATAGCCGAGATCGCCATCAACGGGGCCATCAGGAACAGCTGATGCTTCTTTCGCGCTGAGGAGGCTCGGTCCTTAAAATTAAAAAATTCACAGAATATTTATGTAATCTCAGTACCCCATCCCCCTGAGACAAGCGGGGGGGAAGCGATTGTCAATAAGGACCTTCGGACAGCAGACCATTTTCATCTCCATATGCGTAGCGATATTGTCAGTGTCGTTCTTTGGCACAATGGCCTATGCGGGCCTCACCACGGACCACATGGAGGCGGACACCGTGCCTCTGGACCTTGAGGTCGAGGTCATCATGAAGGCGGCGGACACCGACCCGTATGCGCTGACGACGGACGGCGTCTACGTCCTGGACCGCGATGGGGCGGTGCCCCTGATCACCGGGCCGGTGGTGGACATGGTCATAGGAGATTGCCATGGCGAGCTGTCCGTCCTTTATCCTAACGGTACGGTCGAACGTATCGATGTCAACGGTGATGTTGACGCCTCGTTCAGCCTTGATGGCGACCTCGACCTGCTTGGCATGGCCGACACGTGGGACCACAGTTATTGGATGGCCCCTTACATCATCATCCATCAGACCAATGCTACCGGGGAGAGGCTATTGGCCTTCGACTACGAGGCCGGCTCCATCGCCTGGACCCGTGAACTGAACTCCAGCGTTATCGAGGCGGGATGTGATTTCTGTGCCGACTACCTTCTTGCGTTGTACGAGAACGGCACCGTAGAGGCGATACTGGTCAAGTCCGGGGAGGTCTTGGTGTCATATTCAGTGGACGGAACGCCGCTGGAGATGGAGTTCGGCGTGGACATTGACAGCGTCGGCGTCATACACCGTAACACCAGCTACCGCCTGACCGTCTTCGACCTCCAAAGAGATGAGAACGCCACCATCCTGGACCTGTCGTTCGATGAGCCGGTGTACGACCTGCAGATGGTCGGATCGGACGAACTGCCCTGCGTGCGCAACGGGACCAACCTCATGATCGTGTACGATGGGAACGTCTCCCGTGTCATCCCGTTGAGCTCAAGCGGCGAATACGACACCGCGACGGCCGATTACTATGTTGTCATCGATGATGGAGGGACCGTCGTCGGATACCGTGTCGGAAGGGAAGTGCCCGCCTGGCGCGCTGATGCTACCGGACGGGGACAGGTCTTCATGGACGTATACGGCACGACCGTCTGTTCCTATGGCGAACACGAAGTAGGCCTCCTGAGCGTCCATGGATTCAACAACGGGGACCGCGGGCTTGTGACCCTGGCCGTACTGATGTTGCCGATGGGCATATTGGCGATCTTTTTCCTGGACCGCACGTTCTCCATGTACAAGCGTGAGCAGAGGCGCATGGACCTCACAGGACTGGGCGAAAGATTGGGAATAGTGCACATCGGGGCACTGCTGGCGTTCGTCATATGCCTCCTCGTTCCCGATGGGGACATCTCGCAGTTCCCTGGAGGGCATCTGACATTTGCCGCCATGGGCGCCATCTCGGTGTCCCTCACGCTGCCGTTCATCCTGGTCCGCAGGCCCGCATCCACGAGGTGGAGCATCATCAGGACGTTCGCGGGGCTATTGATCGTGCCCGTCTCCATCGTGGTCCAGCTGTTTTTCGCGGCCCTCCTCTGGGGCCTCGGGCTCGACTTCCGTTCCATGGGCATCATCGACGCTGCGTCGATCATGTTCGGCGCGTGGACCCCGTTGATGATGATCGCCATCGCCGTCATCATACCCATCGGCCTTCTGGGCGGCAGGTGGGTGGATAAGCTATACCCGAAGGAGGAGGCGGTGCCGGACGGATTGAGGGTCGTCCGCTTCGCCTCCAACGGGACGTTCGGCGGCCGCCCCGGTGAGCTGCTGGAGATGGTCGCCGCCACCGCCGAAGAGACGGAGACCATGAGGAGCATGGCAGGCCAGTTCAAGACCGTTTTCCTGCTGACCCTGGTCGCGTTCCCGCTCCTGACGTTCATGGTCTATGCGAACGTCATAATCACGGTTGGCGTGACGACCCTTATGGCCGGCCTATCGTACGTTAGCATGACCCGGAACAAGGTCTTTTATGAGGGCTGCACGGAGCCGATCGCCATCTTCACCAACGGAATAGGGGCCTTCCATCACCCCATGTACGACCGTTCGGACCTGAACGGGTTCATACCGTTGGACAGGATATCCAGCATTGAATTGAAACCGGTCATCGGCAACGCCATCCTGCGCGGCGAGCTGAGGTTGATACTGCACACCCATGATGGAAAGAAGAGGGACCTTGGAATGAGGTCCACGGACGTGGCGGTGCACATCATGGAACTGGTCCGGGACCGGTGGAAAGGTTACTGACCCAGATCAGTGGCGCATGACCTGGTTGTCGCCGACCATGAAGTCCTGGTAGATGTAGATGAGCTCGTTCTCGGAGAGCGACCTCTTCAGAGCTATCGAGTTCGCCCGCACCTGGTCCAGTATCTTCTGCGCCAGCTCGTCGTCGATATCGATGCCCTTCTGGGACAGTATCTGCTTTATGGTGTGCCGCCCGGAGTGCTTGCCGATGACGATCTTCCTCGTCAGTCCGACCTCTTCAGGGGTGTACGGCTCGTAGTTGCTCAGGTACTTGATCACACCGTCGGTGTGGATGCCGGCCTCGTGGGCGAAACAGTTGGTACCGACGATGGGCTTCCATCCAGGTATCTCGCGCCCGGCGGCCTTCGCTACGTACTCCACGATCTCACGGAAGCGGTCGGTGCGGATGTCCACGTTCATGTGCAGCAGGTGCTTGGAGCACATGACGATCTCCTCCAGCGGGGTGTTCCCGGTACGCTCACCTATGCCCATGACCGTGGTACTGACGAACTTCGCACCCGCCTGGATGCCGGCGACGGCGTTGGCCGTTGCCATGCCGAAGTCGTTGTGGGTGTGCATCTCTATATCGATGTCGACCGCCTCCCTGAGCGCCTTGATCTCATCGTAAGCGCGGCGAGGCTCCAACAACCCTATGGTATCGCAATATCTGAGGCGGTTCGCACCAGCGTCCTTGGCCGCCCGACCGAACTCGATGAGGAACGCGGGGTCCGCCCGAGAGGCGTCCTCGGCGTTGCAGGAGATGTACAGGCCGTGGTCCTTGGCGTACTCCACGCTCTCGACGACCTTCTCCAGCACCCATTCCCTGGTCTTCATCAGCTTGTTCTTGATGTGGATATCGGAAGATGACATTGAGATGGCGACAGAGTCCACGTCGCAATCTATCGATTGCGCTACGTCCTCGATGTTGGCCCGGTTCCATCCCAGCACCGAGGCGTCCAGTCCGAGCGAGGCGATCTTCTTGACCGCCATCTTCTCGTCCCCTCCCATGGCCGGAATGCCCGCCTCGATCTGCTGCACACCTATCTCGTCAAGGAGCTTGGCTATCCTCAGCTTCTCCAGGTTGGCGAACACAATGCCGGCGGCCTGCTCACCGTCTCTGAGCGTGGTATCGCAGGCTATCAAGGGGCACTTATCGAACTTGGCAAGTATCTCCGACCGGTTCATCTCTGTCAGCCTCATTACTCATTTGTTAGTTCTTATGGATACGGTTCACCGTCGAACGCCTTCCGGCATTGGGTTTTTCATATTTGGCCGAGACGGACACTTTCCGACAAGAGAACAGGAGGGAAGTCTCCTTGTCGACACTTACCTCACCTCAGCCATATGATTTCCGTAATAATGAAAGCAAAAATGAAGGGTTTCATACTAAAGTGTTTCGTAATCATCCGTTCCCTTGGTCATTTGTCCGCCGCCAGCGGTCCCTCGGCACGGATATCACGAATCGGGCCCCTTCACCGAAGCGGCCTTCCTCCCATATGGAGAGACCGGTGATGGCCAGCATGGTGCGGGTGAAGAAGAGGCCATACCCATGCCCTTTGAAGCCTGTGTGGTCGAATATCGCCTCCTTCCTGCTGTCCTTGATCCCGGCACCGTCGTCCTCGCAGATCAGCCTCAGCATCTCACCGTCCAGTTCGGAACGGAACCGGACATATGTTGCCTTCCCACCGTGCCGTTTGGCGTTCTCCACCATATTGTAGAGCACTTTTACCAGGAGCGGGTCGGCCAGTATCTCCTCCCCATGCAGTTCGTTGATGATGGCAAGGGAATCCATCGGAGTCTCCTTGGCTATTCTGGACACCTCCTTCCCCACGTCTATGAAGTGAGGCGCCTTCGTTCCCAGTGACTCATATTCGGCGGTGAAATCGATAAGGGCCCGCATGTTGGTCAGGGCCTTGAACGCCTTCTCCAGCAGCGTTTGGTTCTTCTGATCGTCCAACTTCATCAGGTCCAACCAACCTGAGAGCACCTGCAGCTGGTTCTTGATGTCGTGCCTGGTGATGCCGGTCATCAGACCTATCTTGCGGTTCGCCTCCTCTAGCACGTGCTCTCCGGCCACTTGCTCGGTGACGTCCTGCAATGCCCCCCACACTTCGATCGGGACGCCGTCCTTCGTCTTGACGTCGCTGATCATGCGTATGGTCTTTCTGACACCGTTCTCCAGGACGATGCGGACGCGGATGTCGTACGGCACTCCTTCATCCAGCGCCAGTCTCGTCACCTCCCTGAACTTGGGGAGGTCGTCCTTTTCGAAATAATCGTACAGGCTGTTCAGGTTCGGGGCGCCTAGGCTTGGGTCACGGCCGAATATGCGGAACGTCTCCGGTGTCCAGGTGGCCGTATCGGAGGCGATATCGTACTTCCAGCTACCCAGTTTTGCCAGCGACTGCGCTATGGCGAAGTGCTTGTCGCTCCTCCTGAGCTCCTCGTCCATCCTATGTCTCTCGGTGACGTCCCTGGAAGCGACGATAAAGCCAGCCCACTTGCCACCATCGTCACGGATGAAACGTATGGTATTCCCGACCCATCTATGAGAGCCGTCCTTGCGGACCATCTCCAGCTCCAAATAGACGGGAAGGTCTGGCCGGCCCTCTCCCCTCATCTCCCTTTCGAGCTTTTTTGCCACCCGGTCATTTATCTGCTGGAGAGCATCTGGAGTGAACAGAACGGACAGGGAACATTTTACATATTCCTCACTGGTGTAACCCAGGAGCTGGTGCACCGAAGGGCTTGCGTAAGTGATGCGGAAGTTAGTGTCCAGGACCGTGATGTAATCGGTCATGTTGTCGGCGATCAACCGGAACTTGGCCTCGCTCTCGCGTATCCTTTTCTCGGCCTCGATGATCTGTGTTATATCGGTGAGGCAGACTATCGCCGCCTGCACCACCCCGTCCTTGAAGAAGGGCGCGGAATTGGTCTTGACCCACATCACGCTCCCGTCCTTCTTCTTGATACCGCGGACCTCGTCGCTGATGGGCGAACCGGTGCGGAAGGTGAGGGAGGTCGGCAGGTCCTCGTGCCTTAGCGGGCTTCCATCCGCCATGACGAGATGCGTCTCATCGATCCCCCTTTGCACCAACTTCTCCCCTGATTCCACGTCGAACTGCTTGGCCGCCCCGGCGTTGCAGAGGATCAGCTTGCCCTGGGAGTCCCTCACCACGAGGCCTTCCGCCACTGTGTCGAAGACGATGCGGTAGAGGTCCTCCTTCTCCTGGACCTTCTGCCCTTGTTTCTTCTCTTCCGTTATGTCCTTGACCATGCCAAGGATGAACAGCGGCCGGCCTGTGCCTGACGAGGTCACGTCCAACATGGTTCGGACGGTGATGATAGAACCGTCGCTGCGCACCATCCGGTGCTCCACCTCGGACTCGCCCCGGTTCTTCATGGCAGTGTCCATCGTCTGGATGAACTTTGGCTGGTCCTCAGGATAGATGGCTGCGAACAGCCGGTCGTGCTGAAGCTGGCTCCCCTCGGGGATCCCGAGGATGTTGTTCAGCCCTTCAGAATAGTACAGGTCCCCCTCGCCGCTCCATATCCAGTAACCGATCTTCACCAAGGAGGAGGCCTTTGACATCACCCTGTCCTTCTCTACGAGCGCCCTTTCGGCCTTCCTGCGGTCGCTGATGTCGAGGTTCGTGCTCAGGAATCCAGTGGTATGACATAGGGCATCCTGTACCGGGGCTAGGTGCCCCCATATCCATCGGACCTGACGGCCCCTCCAGTAGCGGAACTCGTATGTGATGCTCGTGCTGTTCCCGACGGCCTCGTCCCATCTGGTCTTGAGCGCATCGCGGTCATCCTCGTGTATGCCCCGCATCCATTCAAAGCCCAGGGCGCCGTCCTTGTCCAGGACGGTCATCTCCTGCCATCTCGGGTTGCTGTATATGCAATAGCCTTTCTCATCGGTGAGGAACATCCCCAGGGGCGAGCCGTCTATCATGGACCGATAGCGGGCCTCGCTCTCCTCGAGCGCCATCTCCGCTCTGACCCGGATGACGGTGTTGCGTATCTTCTGGGCCAGGTCGGTGAACGCGGCCTTGATGTCCGTGCCCTTCTGCACGTATCCGTCCGCGCCATTGTCCACGGCGGATATGACGACCTCTTCCCGGCCTCTGCCGGTAAAAAGGATGAAGGGGGTGCGGTCCCCGGAGGAACGCAGCTCCCGTACGAACTCGATCCCGCTGGCACCGGGCATCTGATAGTCGGAGATGATGGCATCGAACTTCTCCTCCTGGAGCACCTTCAGCGCCTCTTTGACGGAGGACGCCACCTTCACGTTCATACCATAGAACGATTCCAATATCTCCTTAGAGATGGCACAAAGCTCCGGTTCATCATCTACCGCCAATACCCTGAGCTTAGAAACGTTCAATCGATCTCACCTCCGATGCCTTCCTTGGGATGGCCGAATCAGTTTATACCTTTGCCGTTCATCCTTTTCACTTTAACGTGGCATAAATGGTCGGGGATGATGTCAGCGCCAATATGTTCCTCTCCGGAACAGTATGGTGGACCTCGCATCCGGCGCTTAGCCAGAAGCGGCCGTCGTCCCCGGCAACGGAGATGGCCTGGAACGCCGCCTCCTGCACATCCATTGGCGTACCGCTGCACATGATGCTGCTCTCGGTGGAGACGCCCGGGCCGCTGGCCAGGATGACCTTTGGACCGTATCTGCGCTTCACCGCCGCCAGGTCCACCTTCTCGCTGAACGATATGGCGCCGCAGCCGGTGTCCACCATGTCATCCAGGAACGGTGTGGCATCCTGGCATTGATGGTAGCAGTAGGGGGCGTTCGTGCGTTTGACGATGCGGGCGTGATAGGGAGCGATGAACTCATGATACTGCTCAGGACTGAGCGTAATGTCGTTGAACCCTCCGCTCACCGTGGCCAGGGCGGACGCGCCCGCATCGAGCATGGCCTTGCCGAACTCGATGTTGTATTCCGTGATCATGCTAAACAGCTTGTGCACGGCGGCCTTGTCCGTTACCATCAGTGGCAGCACCGACGAATAGTCCCCTTCAAGGATATCCGTCGCCGCATCGGCCGGGGAGTTCAGGAAGCCGATTATTGGAACGGTCCCCCCGCACCTTTTGCTCAGCATATGTATCGCTTCGATCACCACACCGCCGCGACCGGTGCTCGGGTCCGGGACTGCCAGATCATCTATGCGATCCTTGGAGCCGAGGACCCTGTGCTTGACCACTGGCATCCTCATGCCGAAGCCACACTTCAACGCGTACTCGCATGTGCTGCCGAACGCCTCACCCGTGACCCTGAAGTCCAACGGTAGAAAGAGGTTGTCAGCCCCGTAACGGGTGTTCTGCTGCAACACGTTCCGGCTGAGCTTGCTCGGACTGTTCAGAAGCTCCTGCCAGGTGACATCGTCGCGCATGGCGGAATGCTGCGCCGCCGACTGGAAGTACAGTATCGATGGCAGACGGTCAGGAGCCTCCCCCTTGATGGTCGCCTCGAACCTCTGCATAGATGTCATGCACCTCATCGGCCGGCCTCCTTTTCCCTCATATCCTTCATCCAGACTATAGCGTCCTTGATATTGGGACCATAATGATCGGCACCTATCCTCTCGGCGAACGCTTTATCCACCGGCCCTCCGCCGATGATCACCAGCTTGCCTTTGCGTATGTCGGCGTCCACCATCCCGTCGACGATATCCTTCATCCCCCTCATCGTGGGGGTCATGAGCGTGGAGAGGGCGATGAACGGCGGGTCATGCTTTGATATGTTCTCCAGGAACACCTCCGTGGGCACGTCCCGACCCAGATCGTAGCATTCGTAGCCGTATGCTTCCATCATCACCCGTACCAGGTTCTTGCCGATGTCGTGTATGTCGCCTTCGACCACACCGATGAGGACCGACCGACCTGCCCTGGCATCGATCCTCGGCAGCCAGGGACGGAGAACATCGAATGCTGCATAGTACGCGTTCACCGATGCTAACACCTGAGGCAGAAATATCTCCTTACGGTCGTAGCTGTCCGCGACCATCTTCATGGCCTTTACCAGGCAGCCTTCGACGACCAAGGACGGACGAACGCCGCTTTGAACGATCTCCTTGGCCAACTCTACAGCGATATCGCTGTCCATGCTGATGATCGCCTGTTGCAATCTGCTGATGAGTTCTTCGCTCATTTATTATCCGTCGATGATCTGTCTATAATGTGGATGGATCACTTACCAACCCTATATCGATCGGCGTTCGTTCCATTTTCGCGATTCCTGTCAAGTTGGCGACCGCCGTCCTTTTCTACCTTGATGATTGTTAATTAAATTGTATCAATATATATTAACATCGAAGTGAACCTAATTAAATTAAGAAAAAAAGGTAGACGTACGTACGGAAATTGAGGACCCATTAAAATAATCGTCCTGATGATCGATGTCGCTCGATGAATCTAGCAATCCATTTGAAATGATAATACCGTCGATGAACGCCTATCCCATTTAGGTCTTCACAATCGAAATTTTGTACAAATGTCATTGATTTATCCTTAAAAGGATAAAATATATAAACTAACAATCCTGTTGATTCGCTCGGACATCGGGCCTATGAAAAAGGTGAGGAACGATCAATATGAGTATATCCAACAGGTCAATCGCCTGTGGGATGACGTAGCGGCGAGGATAGGCGACGAGTTTGAGAGACGCTATCATCTGCCAGATATCGTCCAAATAGATGAGGAACATGACATTAGAGCATTGGTCCTTGCCCCACATCAGGACGATGAGGTCCTAGGATGCGGGGGGACCATACATCGACTGGTCATCGGTGGGGCGAAGGTGACCGTGGAGTACATGACCGATGGCCGATTTGGGAACCTTGACCACACTGCGGCAGAGATGATCGCCATGAGGGAAATGGAAGCAAGGGAGGGACTGAGGGTGCTTGGGATAAAGGATGCCCTGTTCAATAAGACGTCCGACCTATGTCTGGATTGTACCCCTGCCGCTATAGAAAAGGTAAAGGAGACGATCGCTGAACGCAAGGTCAACGTACTTTTTGTCCCTCATCCCCGTGAGAACCATCCCGACCATTGGACGACTGCTAAGATAGCCTCGGAGGCTCTGAAGGGCGCCAACGGTCAGATGACCATCTTCCAGTATGAGGTTTGGACACCATTCGTCCCCAATGCCCTGATCGATATCACCGATTGCATAGATATCAAGGTCAGAGCGCTACGGGAACACCAATCCCAGATGAGGATGATAGATTACGTAGAGAAGATATGTGGATTGAACGCGTATCGGTCGATCAATGCCAGCAGCGAAATGCGCTATTGTGAGGCGTTCATCGTATCTAACTCAAAGGATTTCAACCGTAATGTGGTGGAATCAGGCCTTGGCTGAGCGATATACCTTTTCAATCGTTTTATGACACGATCGATCCCTTTCCCGTAGGTTCGAAACCTGAATTTCTACGAACAATGGTGGTCCTTGGGCCGTTCTGAGCATTATTAATATAATGTTTGATAACGAATGTTCACAAAACCTGAACGGAGAGGAGAGGGGTACATTGGTCGAGCACACGTACCAAAACGATGTTCAGATGCATGTCCTGCGTAGCCTCAGAGAGTTTTATCCCATCAAGGTGGACGAGATCGTCCTCATCTCGTCGGTGCAGAAGATGCTGAAAGACGTTACCATCGATAGAGTGTCACAGAGCATCAAGGAGCTGAAGGAGGGTGGATTGCTGGAAGAATCGGTCATCAAGGCGCCTTTCGGCAAGACCGACACCTATCGCTACAAGATCACCTCGAACGGCATCGATCACCTACAGGCCTTGGAGGAGAAGGGCGCTAAAAAGGAGGTGGTGTCGGCAAAAGAGATCGAGACCCGGTTGGTCGAGACATATGACCGCATCAGTTCTGACATGAACGATATGCGGGAGGGCATCGTCACTGACCAGAAGACCTTGGAGGCGGACATGGTGGAGATGAGGAAACGCATCTCCGATCACGATCAGGTCATACGCACCTATTTCCTAAGGGTCATTGAGACCTTCGGTGTCTTCGTCAGCATCTTCGCCATCGTCGTCATTCTGATACTCACGATAGGGCTCAGCCTTAGCTACGCTGAGAGTGAGCATTACTGGATATTACTGATCAGCGTTCCGGTCATCATCATCATCTATGTCGTGGTCATGGTATTGAGCATCAGAACGCTCATCCTGGTGAACCCGAGGCGATGAGATTGGCTGAGAGCGATATCCGCCAAGCCTTGTTGAGATACCTGAGGCAGGTCTACCCGGCCAGGATGGACCCGAAGGATGTCATCAGCAACGTCGCCTCCGCGGGAAATTTTGATAATATCGAGGTATGCCGTGTCTTGGACCGTTTGAGGACGGAAGGGTTGGTGGAAGAGACGCTCTATAATTCCGGCGCGGCCGACTCCAGGAGGGTGCAGATAAACCAAGCGGGGTTGGGCATCCTTCAGGCCGAGGACCAGACCGGTGGTTCCGCCGAGGTTATCTCACCTCGTGAGATCGAATCGAAGCTGATCTCCACCTATGACAACATGAAGACGGACATGGAGGAGCTGAGGCGAAATCTGAACTCCACGCAAAAGGAACTGGGAAAGGTCATGGGCGAACTGCATGCATCGATATCCGACCACGACCAGTTCCTCAAGACGTATTTCGTGCGCATCATGGAATCGATTTCAGTCTTCATAGGTATCTTCGGGATTGTGGTGGTGATAATGGTATCCAGCCTGAGCGGGCACATCCGGGAGTACTTCACCTACAACGAGTTCGTGGTGTTCATCATCGTCCTGCCGGTGCTGCTCATAATCACCATCGTGCCAACGCTGCTCCTGATAAAGCGGTACATATTGGACTATAGCTCTTGATGACGATGCATGCGGCCTTTGGCCCGGGCGTACGAACTGTCCACCACCGAGGTGTTGCAGGGAAACTCCTCCATCTTCAGGTTGAAGGCCTTTGAGAACTCGCCGACGTCCTTGTGGAACTCGTCGTTGCCCCCCAGTCCGGTGCACATCATGGTGACCGTGGTGTAGTTCATGTATTGAAAAATGTACCTGGCGCCTTCCAGGTCGTTGGGGTCATGCAGCACCATGATGTCCACGAAGAAGCGCCTCCAGTCGGATGCCCACATAGGGCTGAGGAAGAAGGCGCCGTGGTGCGTCCTCAGGAGCTTGAGATATGCCTCCACGCCTCCGGCGGCCGCCCCCATACAGTCGTCCACCACCTGTCCGCTCGCGTCCTTCAATATCGTCACCGGAACATCGATGCCCTGTGTCAGCGCCTCCAGGTTCCTGAAGGCGTTGCCGCACAGGCCGTAGAACATCAGGATGGAGGAGCAGAGGTCCTTGACGGCATTGATGCATCTAAGGCCTTCATCCTTGAGCTCTTCCGGGGCTATATGTAGGTTGATCGGTCTTTGCCAAATCAGGATGTTGCCCTCTCCTCGGACCTCCATCTCAGATAATTTTTCCTCCTGGACCGTCTCCAAGGCCTTACCCGCGCAATGCGAGCGCAGCTTGGGCATTAGGGTCTTAGAGACCCCGGAATCGACTATCAGCAACCGGGTGACGTTCTCATCGCCGGATAGCACATGGACCAGTTCGTCCTCCAGCATATGGCAGGCGATGATCCCCAGCGCGTCACCTCGCGAACCCATGGTATCACCCCGGCCCCCCGGCCCTTCGTACATACGAACGGGTGGTGCGGGCCATGACCCTCATGTTCTCCAGCGGGGTCTCCGGGGCGAAGCCGCATCCGGGGGCTATGACGTCAGCTCCTTGGTCCAGACAGGCATGGGTCTCCTGCGCCACCTCCAAAGGCGTGCCGGTCATCAGCGTGGTGATGGGCGCGATGTTCCCGATGGCGGCCGTCCGCCCGTGGAATATCCTTTTTGCCAGGGACATCGGGACGCAATGGTCTACGCTTATCCCGTCCACGTTCGTTTCGACCATCAGTTCCAAGTTACGAGAGGTGTCCCCGCAGATGTGCAGTATCGATCGGCCGTCGTGCCCTCGTATCGCCTTGGCTATCCTTCTCTCGTAGGCCCAGGTGAACTTATCGTACATGCTCTGGTTTAACATCTCACCCGTGGCCGCGCTGTCGACGATGCATATGATGTCCGCCCCTGCCTCCAGGGCGGCGATGGAGAAATCGATCCCCCATTCCGTGGTGATGTTCAGAAGGGTGCGCACTATGTCCGGCGACTCACTCAGATCCTTCATAAGTAGCTGCTCCCCCCTTAATTGGCAAGCCAGCATGAACGGCCCGATCACACCGCATATTATGGGGGTGTCCGGCACGTCGTTGGACAATGTCCTTATCGCCTCCAGCACAACCGGGACCCTGCCGTCCATCAATGGGTCCGGCACTTTTAGGTTGAAAAGGTCCACATCGGTCTTCACCATGCGATTGAGAACTAAAGGTTGGCGTATCAGGCGACGGTCGTCCGTGGGAGCGCCGAAAGCGGAGGCGTCCACGCTCACCTCGAACGGCACCCTGATGCTCTCGATGCAGGCCAGGTCCCTGGCCGCCCGAGCGAGCTTGGTCATGGCATCAGCGTCGACATGCGCTTCAGGCCAGTAAGCGCCCGAGGCCTTCATCAGGTCGATAGTACCTGTCTGCAACGGACATGCGCAGGGAACGCGGTCGACCTCTTCGTGGTCCAGGACCGCCATCAGCCTCTCTTTTTCGTTCATGCTGTTAACACCCCCTTCAAAGGACCTGTACCTGACCATTTAATGGTGAGAATGACTCGGGTCTAGGGTGATAATGATTGGCCTTCGAACGAGGGATGAGATGAAGGTCGGGCGGATATGCCACACGGAGAATGAGTTCGAGCTCGTAGGTCAGCATTGATCCTTGGCGAAGGTGCTTCATGAAGACCCGGGTCCGTGTTCAAGCAACCTTCAATTCTCCGTTCTCGATGCGAGTGACCAATGTATCTATGTGCCCAGCGATGCGTTGAACCCCGTCCCATGAAAGCTTCGGATAGTTGGGCTTCTTATCGATGTTGTCTATGACCGCCTTCGCCAGGTCCTCAGGTGAGGTCTTGGAGTAGTCCATCTTCACCCCTATGTTATTACGTTCAAGATGGTAGGCCACATCGATCGATTGTTCGAAATGCTCCAATAGGGGGAAGTACAGGAATGGTTTGTTCAAAGCCTGCAGCTCAAGCGTGGTGGTTCCCCCACCGGAGCAGACCACGAGGTCAGCTGCGGCCATATGCTCGTAGAGATCAGGCACCATACCAAGGACCTTTAGACCGTCGTTCGCCTTGACATAGTTCGTAGGGATACGAGGCCCGGCTACGATGACCATGTTGAGGTCCTTGATCGTTTTCTTGAGGATCGGATATGCTTCAGCAGCTTTGTTCAATAGGGCCGCTCCTACAGCCGTGCCGCCGACCGTGACTATCACCAGCGGTTCAGGCCCATAGCCGAGTTTCTTCCTGAGCTCCGCCTTGCTCTGAATAGTGTCTGGGTTGAAGGACAGGGTATAACCGACGACCTTGGTGTACCTTTTAGCTGCCTCCCTTCTACTTGGAAGCAGGAACCTTAACTTCTCATCGACGACGTCCTCGACCTCGCCAATGAAGATCGTGTCCTCCTTGTCATGGAAGTTCTTTATGTGCCTATAGGTCCAAGTGTTGAACATGATGGCAGGTAGCATCTTCTTCTCTACTCCATCATGAAGATGGCAGCCTATGAAATCCAGTATCAGCAGGAACGGGCGTATCTTCAGCTTGGGATTCTTAGCTATCTCGCAATACAGGTCATATGTCTCATCGCCGACGATGAGGTCGATGTTCTCCCTCTCCACGATGCTATTGATCAATTTGACCCTTTCCGGAAAGGTCGAATAGTATGCCAAGAACCATGTATTGAGATTGAGCGTATATTCTCTGGCCTGTTCATCGCATATGTCATTGGGAGAAGCTATCTCCTTTTCCATATCCGCCAAGACAGATTCACCTGCCGCCCTTAGATATGCGGTGGAAGGCGTGTCCGCCAGCCAGACGATCTCGATGTCCTTTCTCCTCTTCCTCAGCTCGTTCACGATAGATATGTCCCTTGTGACGTGACCGAGACCGATGCTGCCGCTTATGTACAGGATCTTAAAGGTCACTACTTTTCCCCTCGGATGAAAAATATAATTTTTTAGGGTATTTAAGAATTATCATTAGGAGGATAAACCTATCCTATTTGTGATAAATATCTATATCAAATTTCAATAAAGGATTGATTATTGATTGTTTTCGAAATAATTTCACCGAGGAGTGCTCATCGCTCTATCAATGCTTCCCGGATGATCTTGAATTGCTCCACGGTGATCTCAGGATGCTTGTCGATCATAGGCATGATTAAATTGACGGGTTTGAGTAATTAAACTTGCATTCGGGTAGGAAAGGATCGATCAATGGGCATTCGTAAAATGATGATCGTGACATATAGGAGATCATTTTACCAATCCGAACTTCCTGAGATTGCTAATCCTCTCCTCGAGATCGTCCTTGGTGATCTCACCTTTAACATATCGTATCGCCAGTATCTTTGATGGATCGTCGGGGATTGTTCGTTTTTCAGACTTCACCGTTATAGTCCCCGTCTCCTTTGTGATGAACCAATGACAGACCTTGTCTCCTTTGGTCATCATGCGATCGAATGAGAACCTGAAGTCGGGGAAAACGGATTCATAGACGCCGTCCAGGAATGACTCACATTGCGGTCAGATCTCAGGAGGTGAGCCGGAGAAAGGACATTCATCGACCTCACCCAACTCCCTTAGCAATTTATGTAAAAATAAGCAATGACAATTGAAAATCGGTATTCTGTTGCGACAAATTATTTCGAACAGTTTATTTATTAATGGCATACACACCAGATCTTTTGATGATCATCATCCTTTCATTATAATGCTCAACAGTTCCTCGTATTCCATCTTTGATATCTCCCCTCTTGCCAGCCTCATTTTTAATTGTATTAGGACGTCGTCCATCGTAGGCTTGACCGGATCGGTTTTATTGACCTCGCCGATGATGAGCGTGCAGTGGTCGGCATCTTCGGATCGCCTTTGGCAATCCAGTACGCATCCGTCGCTTACACCATGCAACATGCCCTCAAGATATTCATGGAATAGTTCGCACATGTCCTTCCGAGCGCTGGAGAATGGGCATTCGTAGACCCTTGCCTCGATATTGCCTTCCGTGTTTCGTATAATCTCGCTCTTGATCCTTAATTGAGAGAGGATGAGACCGATGATCTCGGGCATGTCTTCATCTTCGTGCCCTTCTTTACACATTTTTCTTATTCGCGCCAGGTCCTTAGAGCCGGATTCTGTGAACAGCGGCCTGAGAGCGTTCAGGCAGCGTTCTGGTCCCACTTGGTCCGAATAAGCCATCAGGAAGAACTCCCATAGATCGGTGGCCCATAACGAGTACAACCTATGCTGCTCGGTGAGGGGAAGGGAGTTCATGATTACTACCTTCGTCGTTTCGGCCTTGAGCATCACCATGGGGTCCTTTTCGGAAGTCCAGATATTTAAACAAATATCATCCCCTGAGCTCAGCATCTTGATTATGTGAGGATCGAGGTCCACTCCCAATTGCATGGTCATGAAACGAGCACACTGCCACATATGCATGAAACAAAACGTACGTGGTCCTGATTTGTAAGGGCAATCCGTGATCTGAAAATAAAATCCGAGATCGTTGTAATACGATCGAATGTCTATCCCCATATAACTCATTGTTAAATGAAATATCTTCGCCATGCCTTCGATTCCAGATAGGTTGGGGTAGATCTTTTCTCAGTTGTTATTTATGGCGATACCCGCATTTTTTGAATATGGCTCAAGGATCGACAAACTTTTCTCTTCACCGAATTCATCTTGAAAGGCCTGGGCCGTGATCAACACCCAGTTCCTAAATGTTTCCAGATCGAAATCGGACTTGCTATTGGAATTACCGATGGCGTCCATTGTTCCACTCCAACCTCGGAATCGTTCCTATTGTTGAGCCTTCCTTGATCGTTCGATCGACTAACGATAAATTCGTTTGGATCATTCGGTGATGAGGGAATACAATTCCTTGTACTCCTCCTTGGTTATCTCCCCGTTCACCAGTCTTTGTTTGAGCCTGTAGATGAGGTCGTCCTTGTTCCTACTGCCCTCCATTTCCTTTTTTCCCACCCCTCTATCGATCCTCCATATGCAGATCGGATCTCCTTTGGTCATCATCTTTACGTAACTGAACCTAGAACCCGGGTCTGCCTCGTGGCATAACCCTTTCAGATATTCTCCTATGAGCAAGCACATCTCCACGAGACAATTGGAAAATGGGCATTTCAGGATCTCTCCATGTAATGAATCCTTCTTTTGAACGATCGGTCTACTTTCCCGTCCGAACATTTTTGAGAAGGCCTCCATCAGTTCGTTGATTTCCACATGACCGGTTCCGATCCCATACTCCTCGTTGAACCTCTTCCAGTCTTGTGCTCCAAGATCATAGAACTTTGGTCCGAGGAGCTCCACGACCTTCTGCGAACCCACCTGGTCCACGAACATGGACAGGAAGAACTCCCACCAATCGGTTAGGATCAATGATTGCACGGCCCTCTTCTTTACCGGGTCCATGTTCGTGATCTTGATGGTCTTGATGGGTTTCGCTCCAAGTATCCGGCCCAGGTCGGATATCTGGGAACAGTGCCCGAAACAGCGCCCTTTCCCTTCATAAAGAGCCTCGATGAATTTTCCATGCATGATCTCAGGGACCATGAAATGTGCCCAAGCATCTGGCCCTTGGTCAAAATGATTGATACATAATATTGCTGGTCCGTTATGGAAAGGACAGGATGTAGCGATGGTCCTGGTCCCAAATTCTGTTATCTCGGTTTGACTTACGATGCCCACGCTAAAATCAAGGAACTCCCATTCATATGCCAGATTCTCGATGCCTTTAGCTTCCAAACCAAGCATCTTGCTCGCATTGTTCGCTAGAGCAATACCTGCGTTGATCGAGTAAGGCCTCATGATCTCGGTGGCCTTCTCCAATTCGAAATGGTCCTGGAACCCTTGAGCGGTTATCCTCAGCCATTCTTGAAACGCTGTTACGGCGAAGTCATCTGCTTCGCTCCCTTCTTCCTCAGATTTTTCGGCCATCATTCACTCAGCGGCTGATATCTTGTTCATGAGCCCCAATATCTCTTCAGCCGCACCTTTCACGCCGTTCATGCCGCTCGTACGGTAATCGACCTGGCGGTTGAGCTCTTTCATGACTGCTTCCGCCAGTTGCGTTGGTGATGTTTGGCTGGCCACCATCTTCGTCCCGGCGTGCATCAGCTCCAGTTTTTTACTGACGTATATCTGCTGCTCGAGATGCTTCTCGAGGGGGAAGTAGATGAAAGGCTTCCTCAGCGCGGTGAGCTCCATGGTGGTGCCCCCTCCGCCCTGCGTGAGGCATAGGTCGCACGCCGCGAGATGCTTGAACAGGTCAGGCACATAACCGCGCACCTCGACGCCATCGGGAACCTTGACCGTGCCCGGATCGATCCGCGGTCCACATACAAGGACCATGTGAAGGTTCGGGAGCCTGGCCTTCAGCAATGGATAGGCGTTTCCAAATAGCTCGAGCATCGGCTTGCCGACGTTGGTACCGCCCACGGCGCCTATGATCAGGACCTCGTCCTCGGGATAGCCCAGCTCCTTCCTGACCTTCGCCCTGTCCGCGTACTGGGTGGGATCGAAAGGTATGGCGTTGCCGACGAACTTCCATCTTTCCCAGGCCACCTTCCGAACGTTGTACCTGAATGGTCCGTACTTGACGTCCGGGATCTCCTCCTTCTCTCCCAGGAAGATGCTCAGGTCCGATGACGACCTGACCTTGAAGCCCCTGTTCCAATAACGGTTCCCCATATAGCAGATGAACCTCTCCCGGACGCTTCCAGTGATGGACTGGAACATCGGAAAGTCGTATAGCATTGCAAGAGGCCAATGCTTATCCCCCGGCCATTTGGCGAAGCCTGTGATGACCTCATACGCCTCGTCGCCGATTATCAGGTCCGGCTCGACCTCGGCCAGTATCTTCAGGAATTTCCGATAGCTGCCCTGCCAGTTCTTGTCCCATTGGACGAGATAGCTGTACATGTCGGAATCGAACCCGTTCGAGACGTTCTCGAGCACCTCGCTCTCCTTCTGCAGGTCCTCGGACGAGGTGACGACCTTCTCTCGGACCTCTCTCAGTCTGGTGAGCGCCGGCTCGCCCGCCACCCATATGATATCAAGGTCATTCCGGGCCTTTCTCAGCTCGGATGCGATGGCCAGGTCCCGGTTCACATGACCCATGCCCAACGAACCGCTGTAGAACAGCACCTTCACCGAACGTACCCCCGTCGATTGTTAAGAAATTGCTTTCATCTGTGGGTTTAAAAAGATATCGTACCTCTGACCTGCTCGCTTATCCTTCGCCTTACAGGTGCTTGTCGTCCATGCCTATCATTTATCGGACCATCTGACGCTCTCGTACGCCTTCAATCTCAGGACGTATTGGCATGTCTGGGAGCCGCCCTCGGTGATCCTGAGCAGCTGGACGATCTCCCTGTCCTTCCCCTCCCATCTGCACACGCCAGAGAAGAACGTCTCGATCATCTGGCAAAAGTACGGTGGGAAACAGGAGAACGGGCATGAGGAGACCGTGATGAACGATGAGCCCCCTTCCGTTCTCGTTTTAAAGCTCATGCCCATCACCTTCATCGCTCCCAGGACGATCTTCTCCAGGTCGGACGCGTTCCCTTCCTTCCCGGCATCTATGACGGCATACCTCATCCCCTCATAGAGCAGGCGATGCCTCATCCTGTTTTGGTACTCATCGATCCCGAAGTTGTCGATGATGGCCTGCATGACGAATGACATGTACCAGCTCAAGACCTCCCGAGTGAAACGGACCCTTTGCTCAGGAGGGACCGGATTCGGCGGAAGGTCCCTCATCTTCTTTCCATAGTCCTTCGGACCGCTTATCGCGTGCTTCCTGTCCGTGATATAATACTCGCAGACCCTGAACCCGTCGGGCATGGTCGCCGTCATCACCATCTGATGTTCCGGGTTCGTCGAGCTGCACTCCATGACCCCTCCCGACCGGCAATGGAAGCATGCTTCGGGCGGGCCGTCCTGCAATATGCACCTGTCAACCCTTTTCACGAACGCCCTTTCGTATGACACCAATCTTGTCGTAGCGTATGCGAAATAATCATTGCCGAAGGTGACGAGCCTGGCGTTCGTCTCCAGGTCGTTGCCTTGAAGGCCTAACGTCTCCCTGGCGATATGGGAGGCAGACATGGACGAAGGCAGGACCATCGGCCTGATCATGTCATAGAACTTGTCCCCGGCCAGTTCGCTAAGGCATTCGATGTTGTGGTAATGGAAGCGCTTCAACAATCGGACTGTGGGGTCGTTCCATGCTAGCTCCCAGCATCTATCCTCTTCGCTCGTCATGAATGGACACCCCCTTCGTCCTGTCGACCATCCTGTTATCACCGGCAATACCTTCGGACCCCGTTCGGGACCAGGTCCTTGATGATGGTATCTATCGTTAATTCTCTCAGATGATAATGTTTTCCATGAGCACTGCAGGGATGGGGCATACTAGAATCGGAACAGGCATCTAGAGTCCCCGTGGCACATCCGTTCCCTGCAGGCGACCTTTGCACCCGGCCTGAGCGTCTCGACCACGGCGTCGAGGAACACCAGTACCAGGTCCCCGATCTCCTCCGCCCTGCTGAACGGGCATTCCTTGACCTCGAACGTCATCCCTTCGTCGTTCCATATGCCATCTATCCCAAGAATATCGAACATCATGTCAAGGACATCGCTCATGGCCCGACCATCTTCCGTACCTAAGATTTCCTCGGCCTCCAGCGCGAACGCGATGCCGCTCTGCCTCATGTGTGGCCTGAGCGCCGCCACGGCATGACGGCCATCGGATGCCTCGATCAGGCACCTGACGAATATCGCCCAGAACTCGCCATAATATTGTCGGGCGAACCAGGCGACCTCCTCATCGTCCATTATGAACCGCGGGGTCTCCACGGCGGTCATTGAACCCTTCCTCATCTCCTCTATCCCGTGACCCTTCCTGATGCATCCCTTCCGACAGTACTCATGGCCGTCGCACATGGACTGTATCATGTGCCAATCATAATCGGGATCGAACCCGAGCAGCGCGCCGTGCCCGATAAGGTCGCACACGAAGACGCAGTTTAGGTGCGTGCAGCGCTCGAAAGGGCAGGTGAAGAAGTCGATGTATCCTCCTATGTCACTCACCCTGATGCGGGTGTCCTCCCTTCCCATGGCGAAATGGGCGAACCTCATGGAGATGAACAGGTCCTCCAGATGATGGCCTTCCAATCCCAACCGCTTCCTGGCGAACTGCGTTCCCGCCGCCCCTGCGTTAAACGCATGAGGCCTCAGGAGCCTGACCGCCTCGTCATATCCCACTGAATCGAGCAATGCCTGCTGCGCGCCCTCCAGCCATTGACATAGCAGTCGCTTGGTCCAGAGGTCCTTGTCCTTATCGTTCAATGGTGAGGTCATTTGCTCGAACGATAAATACGATTCTCTCATATGATAATTAAGCTAGCAGTCTTGGGAAGACTACAACTGCCCGGGGAAAACGTATCTCAGGACAGCTCTGAGATATGAAACTGAACAGGATGATCGCATTGGCATGATGAAGAGATTTCGTGATCAATGTCCGAGCTCCCTGATCAATGCCATCTTTCGAACATACTCCTCTTCTGTGATCTCGCCTTTAGCGAAACGAAGTTTGAGCACGTTGACCGGGTCCTGCGAGATAGCTTCGTCTTTGACGACCACCGCGCCCTTCTTCCTGATGGTCCACTGACAGTTCGTATCACCCTTGGTCATCATTCCCTGGTATGCGAACTCGTAGTGCGGATCGATGGCCTCGCACATTCCTGAACAAAATGCGGACAGTTGAGAACATATGGAGGTCGGTGCGTCCTTGAAAGGGCAATCCTTGACCATGCCTTCATAATAATTCAGGTCAGAGGGTCCAACTGATTCGATCATCCTTAGAGCGTTATGTACCGACGTAATTCCATCTACGATAAGTTCATGCCCGGATGCGCGACCCTTATTAGATTCCTTCAGCCTTGAACCGAAGGTCATTCCCGCGGCCCTCATATATTTCTCGAGAACGTCCGTCGTTCGTTCTTCACCCAAATGGTCGCCAAGGGCCCTGGTGGCCATGACCCACATCTCCCCCAGATATTGAACGGAGATGTCATCAACGAGTTGCTTCGGGATATGAGTGAGCAGAGGTTTTGCTATGGTCTCACCCAGTGCCTCCATTTTAGGACGGTCCCACGAATCAGGATAGTTTATCCATACACACTCGGCATCGCCTCTCGCCAAATATGACATGAAAGCGAATTTCTTTGGTATGTGGAAGACCTCGTTGAAGTTCTTATAGATCTCACCACAGACTATTTCGCAAATTTCCTTTGGACCGTCCTTGAAAGGGCATCGGTCCACCCTGGCTATGACGCCTCTCTCTTTTATGTCCGCATCGGTGATTATCTCTCTGACGTAAAAATAGTGGCAAGCGGTGATCGCGAAAGTGAAATTGAATTCGTCCCTTTCCTTTAAATGGAAACCATCAATAACGTTCAATGCAGCAGCTATCTGCCCATTCCTGATGTATGGGCGCATAAGCGATTTTGTTTTTTCACTGCCAGCAGTATCCACCAATGCCTGTATAGTGTTTGTCCACCAGCCCGCCAGAAGTTCGAAGCTTAGTTCGTTCGGTTTTTCCATCGAACTCTGTTCGACCGCCTTCACGCTCATGTTAAAACAACCGTTGTTCTCCTTGGTCTGAGAGCATTGTTCTATCCACCCAACCTTTAATGGATCATTTGCGCGGCCAAGTTAGCACCGTTCATGGGTGTGTTGGCATGATCGACCTTTATTACCCATGTTCTCCCCGATGACCTTCGCCAGTTCTTTCGGCGATGTTCCGGACAAGGACATGAACACTCATGGATGTAAATTCGCTCCAGAGGATATTTGAAATGAGATTCAGTTAAATTGTGAGAAAATTGATCTGTATTAATTCAAATCCCTCTGAAAAAAGACATCGTTGTAACTATCAATTTTTCTATTGTTAATAACGACGATTGTCTACATAAATAACAATTGAGGTATAATAATTATTGAATATTATATATTTAACTAATATTTTAATGGCAATTTTTCAATTATTATTTAGATAATTAATTACGTCAATTTATATCTTAAAAGGGCGGCGATACCACCGAGAGATTCCAGTTTTTTTCCTCCCTCGTGTAATTCGCTAACGATGGTCACACGGCCCCGGGAATCCTCGACCGAGCGCATCATCGCCTCAATGTCTCCCTCTCGAACGAGGGAGTCCAGTATCAACAGGAGCTCCACCGCCCCTGCCTTGACCGCCTCCCTTACTTCCTTGGGTCCGTACGTGGCAAGACCGTCCGTGCCAACGGCCTCCAGCAACTTCTCCACCAGCTCCGTCTCCTCGGCCACGCGCGAGTCCTTGAGCGCCTCCGCGCCCATGCCCCTCTTCATAAGCTCCTGTATACCGGTCATTCCCGACTGCCCGGTGTGGTACAGGAACGCCTTGGAGAACATCTCCGGCTCCTTCTCCCTGCCCTTTGACATGAGGGTCTCCTTAGCAAAGCCCGGACCGAGGACGATGATAGGCACCCCGGGGGAGTGGGCCTGCTTCGCCTTGGCGATGACCTCACCGAAATAATCGCCCTCCTCCTTCGTTTCGTACATCTTTCCGTGCCCGCCGGCGGATATGTCCGCCATGCGCTTCACACCGAACTGGCGGAGCACAGCCACGGTCGCCTCGTCATCGTCCAGGGCGATGAAGACAACGCTGGGCTTCTTTGAATCCTCCACAGACCTGCGGACGCGCTCCAACTGAGAGGGCTTCCATTGCTGCTTGATGACCGACAGCACCTCTCCCTCTTCCATCAATAGCGTGTGATGGGACCCCACGTCCTGCGGCCCTTCCTCTATTACGCCTAAAAGACGCAAGCGGTTGTCGAACTCCCCGAACTCCACCTTCTCCAGGCGGATGCCCAGGGTCATGCGCTTCTTCTCACCCCTCTCCGCACGGATCTTGTCGGACTTGGCCTCCTCCCTGCGGTAGGTGGAGGCGAACAACAGGTCACCAGGCGTCAGGATGTTGTAGAGGTGCCATAGGTCATCGGCTACCTCCACCTGCATCTTGATCTCTCCCTTGAAACGGTCCTGGTGAAGCACCTTCATGCTCGGCATGATGCCTTACCCATGATTTATGGTTGTCTCAGTTGTAGTCTGCTTTTAGACATTTTAACACCGTTATTATCGTAACAATGGACTTGCTGTTGCCGGCCAGACATTTAACGACTGGTGAGTATCGGGCGCTCAGTAAGGATTAAGTATACTATACTGCTACCGTGTTTTTCTGATGGCAAAGTGCTTCCTGGTGCTCGAGGACGGGACTATCATGGAGGGCACGGGATTTGGTTTTATGGGGAACACCTCCGGGGAGGTGGTCTTCAGCACAGGGATGACCGGCTATCAGGAAAGCCTGACCGACCCCTCCTTCCGTGGCCAGATTCTGACCATGTCCTACCCCCTCATAGGCAATTATGGCGTTAACCCCAAGGACATAGAATCGGACAAGGTCCAGGTCAGCGGATACGTGGTCAGGGAGCTTTGCGACTCACCCAGCCTTTACTACGGACATCAGGACCTCGACTCGTTCCTGAAAGATAATAAGATACCAGGCATAGCCGGCATCGATACACGCGCACTTATCATCAAGATCAGGACCGGCGGGACGATGAAGGGCGCCATCGTCCACGACGACCCGGCGGGCTATCTGGAAAAGTTGCGCAAGATGCCGTACCCGTCAGACAGCAATCTGGTAGGCGACGTGAGCACCAAAGAAGTGCTTCACTTCCCCAAGGAGGGCGCCAAGAAGGTCGCCCTGTTCGATTGCGGCGTCAAGAACAACATCGTGCGCGAACTTTCAAAGCGCTTCGACCTTTACCAGCTGCCTTACGATACACCGGTGAAGTTCTTCCGGGACCATGAGATCGATGGGCTCTTCATATCCAACGGACCGGGCGACCCGGCCCATCCCGCTTTGAAAGAGACGATAATATCCAACTTCAAGAAGCTGAAGGACGACTATCCGATAATGGGCATATGCATGGGCAACCAGCTGCTATGCCAGGTGTTCGGCGGTAACACCTACAAGCTGAAGTTCGGCCACCGCGGCGCCAACCAGCCGGTGAAGTACAAGGACCGGGTGTTCATCACCTCCCAGAACCATGGGTATGCCGTGGACCCCGAGACCATACAAGGCTCTGGGCTTGAGGTCGAACAAGTGAACGTCAACGACGGGACGGTCGAGGGCATGCGCCACCGGGAACTGCCGATATTCTCCGTACAATATCATCCCGAGGCCTCTCCTGGACCGAGGGACACCGTCTTTCTCTTCGATGATTTCCAGAAGATGCTGGAGGCGAAGAGATGAGCAAGGGCAAGCTGCTCGTCATCGGTTCCGGGCCCATCGTCATCGGCCAAGCGGCCGAGTTCGATTTCTCCGGCTCCCAAGCATGCCGCTCTTTGCGCGAGGAGGGGTACACCACCGTGCTGGTGAACTCCAACCCGGCCACCATCCAGACTGACCTGGAGATGGCCGATATCGTTTACATCGAACCGTTGAACGTGGAGACCATCGCCGAGATCATCCGCAAGGAGAAGATCGAGGGAGTGCTCTCCGGGATGGGAGGACAGACGGCGCTCAACCTCTGCTCCGAGCTTGCCGATAAAGGATATCTTGAAAAGCTCAACTGTCGCCTGCTCGGGACACAACCGCGGGCGATAGCGCTCTCTGAGGACCGCGAGCTCTTCCGCGAGACGATGCTCAACATAGGGGAGCCGATCCCGCGCAGCGTCACAGTAACCAACATCGAAGATGCCAGGAAGGCCGTCGACCATGTGGGCGGGTTCCCCGTCCTCATCAGGCCCGCTTATACGCTGGGAGGCACTGGGGGCGGTGTTGCCTACGATGAGGAGGAGCTCATACCCATCACCGGCCGCGGCCTCATCTATTCTCGCATCCGCCAGGTGCTGATCGAGGAGAGCGTGCTGGGCTGGAAGGAGCTCGAGTACGAGGTGATGCGGGACAAGAACGACAACTGCATCATCATCTGCACCATGGAGAACCTGGACGCCATGGGAATCCACACCGGTGAGAGCATAGTGGTAGCGCCCATCCAGACGCTGAACGATGTCGACTATCAGCGCATGCGCACCGCCTCCATCAAGATCATCCGCGCCCTTGGCATCGAGGGCGGGTGCAACGTCCAGTTCGCCTTCAATCCGGTCACGCGCGAATACCGCGTCATAGAGGTGAACCCCCGTGTATCGAGGTCCTCCGCGCTGGCCTCCAAAGCCACCGGGTATCCAATAGCCAGGGTGGCGGCCAAGATCGCCATCGGCAAGACATTGGACGAGATACCTAACAAGATCACTGGCAAGACGTTCGCCGCCTTCGAGCCGACCATCGACTACGTCGTAGCCAAAATACCGCGCTGGCCCTTCGATAAGTTCCGCACGGTCGAGACGAAGATCGGCACGCAGATGAAGAGCACCGGCGAGGTCATGGCCATCGGCCGTACCATCGAGGAGTCGCTCATGAAGGCCGTGTGCTCCCTGGAGATCGACCGCATCGACCTGGAGCCAGAGGTGTGGAACGACAAGGAGCTGGAGAGCGAGCTGGTCTCCCCCAGCGACAAGCGGCTCTATGCTATCGCCGAGGCGATAAGGCGCGGTCTGACCGATGAGAAGATAGCCGACCTTACCAAATGGGATGCGTTCTTCGTCAAGAAGGTCCGGAACATCGTGGACATGGAGAAGGAGCTGGCCACTGGCCATTTGACCCCGGAGCTGGTACGCCGGGCCAAGCGCATGGGCTTCCAGGACGAGAGCATCGCCAAGTTCAGTAAGAGGACCGAAGGGCAGATAAGGAAGATCAGGATGGAGAACGGCATCGTTCCGACCTACAAGATGGTCGACACCTGCGCCGCCGAGTTCCAGGCTGAAACTCCGTACTTCTATTCCACCTATGGCACCGAGTGCGAGGTGCCCCGTTCCGACAACAAGAAGGTCATCATAGTGGGCTCGGGCCCCATCCGTATCGGGCAGGGGATCGAGTTCGACTACTGCTGCGTCCATGGCGTCATGGCCTGCCAGGAGGCAGGCGTGGACGCCATTGTCATCAATAACAATCCCGAGACCGTATCTACTGACTACGATATCTCGGACCGTCTTTATTTCGAACCGCTCACACTGGAGGACGTTATCAACGTCATAGAGAGGGAGGATGCCGATGGCATCATCCTGCAGTTCGGAGGGCAGACGTCCGTCAACCTGGCCGTCCCTCTTGAAGAGGCATTGAAGGGCAAGAAGTGCAAGGTGCTGGGAACGTGCCCGGACATGATGGACGTGGCCGAGGACCGTAAGCGCTGGTCCGCCCTGATGACCCAGCTGAACATCAGGCAACCGGAGTCCGGCACCGGCCACTCATACGAGGAAGTGAAAGCGGTCGCAGACCGCATCGGCTATCCAGTGCTGCTGCGCCCGTCCTATGTGCTGGGCGGCAGGGGCATGGAGATCCTCTATAACGAAGATGAACTGAAGCAGTACATCGCCACCGCGGTCAAGGTCTCCAAGAAGCACCCGGTCCTTTTGGACAAGTACCTCACCCATGCCAGGGAGCTGGACGTGGACGTGGTCTGCGACGGCGAGGACGTGTTCATCGGCGGGGTCATGGAACATATCGAGGAGGCGGGCGTGCATTCTGGTGACGCTACCATGGTGCTTCCGTGCC
Organism: Methanomassiliicoccales archaeon; assembly: GCA_028682895.1. Lineage (GTDB taxonomy): Archaea > Thermoplasmatota > Thermoplasmata > Methanomassiliicoccales > UBA472 > UBA472. Next base: position 29,537 of record JAJRAK010000039.1, on the reverse strand, counting down.
AGACGATCAGCCCGGAGGTCATGAAGAGGGTGGTGGAGATCACCCACCAGGTGGCCCTCGCCCTCCAGATCAAAGGCTGCATGAACCTGCAGCTGGGCGTCAAGGACGACGAGGTCTACATGATAGAGGCCAACCCGCGTGCTTCCAGGACCGTTCCCTTCATATCCAAGGCCATCGGGACGCCGCTGGCGAAGCTGGCCACGAAGGTAATGCTGGGCGCGAAGCTCAGGGACCTGGGGTATGTGGGCATGGCCGAGTTCAAGAGCGTGGCCGTCAAAGCGTCCGTCTTCCCCTTCCTCAAGCTGCCTGGCGTCGACTCGATACTGGGACCGGAGATGCGTAGCACCGGAGAGGTCATGGGCATCGACGAGAAGTACGGTGTGGCGATGTACAAGGCGCTCATAGCGGCTGGAAACAAGCTGCCGATGAAGGGCGGTGTTTATGTCACCGTCTCGGACACGGATAAGGAGAACATATTCCCCATCGTGAAGGACCTGCGCGACCTGGGCTTCACCATCTTCGCCACGAAAGGCACGAGCACTTACCTGCGCAACAACGGTCTGCCGGTGACGACCGTCTACAAGGTGGCGGAGAACGTCACACCGGACGCGCTGGGCCTGATGCGGCGCGGTGAGATCAACCTTATAATAAACACGCCGACGTACTCGTCCGGTTCGCGTCGCGACGGCTATATGATGAGGCGCCTTGCGGTGGAGCTAGAGATCCCGTTCCTGACCACTGTGCACGGCGCCCGTGCCACCGTGTGCGCGATACAGCGCGCCAGGCAAGGTGGTATCAGCGTAAGGGACATTGCGTCATACCATTAACCGTCCTTCTCAGGACGGGGCATTTCTTGCGAACGGTCAATTGCCGTCAGCAGTATGCCGATGAGCACCAACGGCGCGGCCAATATCACGGTCCACCCCGGCACCTCCCCTAGCAACAGCAAGGCCAGAAGTGATGCCAGTATCGGTTCTCCCAGCAGCGATGTGCTCACCACCGGTGCGGGAAGATACTTCAGCGACCAGTTGTAGACCGTATGCCCGAATATAGTGCAGACCACTGCCAAGGCCAAGAATACCAGCAGTTCGTCGATGGAATATGGCCATAAGGGTACCCCACCAATGATCATGGCCAAGAACAGGAAGGCGGTGGCGGAGAGATACACCAGGAAGGCGTATGTGAATATGCCGAGGGAGCGCCTGAGGACCCTGCCGGAAAGCAGGTATATCGCGGCCATCAACCCCCCGATGAGAGCGAGAGAGTCGCCGAGCGCCTGGCCGGACGAGCCGGCGGAGAGAGCTATGGCCGCCACGCCGGCGAAGCCGATGAGAACGCCGACCATGACGCGTCGCGACGATTCCTTCAGCAGAAGGACCGATGCCGCGCCGACTATCAGAGGATGGCAGTTGACCAGGATGGTGCTGGAGGCCACGGACGTGTATTGAAGGGACGAGATGAAGGTGAAGAAGTGCACGGCGAGCACGGCGCCGGTGACGGTGACGAGGGAGATGGTCCTGCGGTCCATCCGCTCGGCGGACCTCATCTCCCGGATAGCAAATGGCGCCAGGATGATGGAGGCGAAGAGCATGCGGTAGCCAGCGATGGCCAAAGGATCGGCGTCGCTCCAGCGGACGAATATTGAGGCGAATGATACAGCAATTATGGCAACGATGAGCGACGGATATGCATATCGATGCCCGGCGGCCATAGTATCAGTGGATGACCAGGGACCCTACGCCTTTGCACGACCGGATGGCCGGTATCAGCTCAGGCGGCACCGCCCCTTCGGTGATGACGAAGAGGCGCGGGTTCGGCGATAGGTCCGGATCGCTGACCACCGCCTGCCTTACGGACAGGCCTTCGCGTGCGATGACCGCGGTGACCTCAGCGATTATTCCGGGAATCCTGGCGTCGGTGGGGATTATCTCCAGGGACGTCCAGCCCATGGCAGGTGCCACGTTGGTCAGGAGCGCGAAAGGCTCGAGCTGAGAATACACGCCCTTGAGCTCGGTGCTGCCCTCGATGGTATCGATGGCGGAGCGGACAATGCGACGGTCGACGCCTGCCGCGCGGCCTATTGCCATGTCGGCGACCTCTATCTCCCCGCAGTAGACGCGGCCCTCCTTGACCTTAAGACCGTTCACCAAAAGCAGCTTGGCCACCTTGGCCTGTGACGGGTACTTGCCGAAATGCTTGGAGAGGGATTTCCACATCGGTTACCCCACTGCCGGGATGACTAATAAAACCCTTGTTGCTCAAAATCGTTCATTGTTGATGTGATATGTATATCCTTTTTGGAAGAACGAGAAAGAATTTATTAGCGAAGGAGGACCTGCAATATTGGGAAGGCGAATGGACAAGACAGAGGAAGGATGGATGCATGGCGTTGTGCCTGACTTTCCAGACCGGGATGCTGATAAGGAGCGCGGTGGCGTCTTTTCCCACGTCCTGGGATGTGCATTCTCCGCGAAGAACGTCCACACGCTCTCCATCTCAATGGGCGTCCTTGCGTTCCTGGCCCCTTGGCGGGACGATATGTGGATGTGGGACCTGTTAGGCTCGACCAGGTGGCTGTTCGTGCTCGCAGCCGTACTATTCGTTACCGGAACCATATACAACTGGCGTCACCCCATCGGTATCCTTGGGCAAGCGCTTGGAGTGGCGTTCTGGGTGGTCCAGATCAAGATGCTGATGGACTCTCAGGATTACGAATGGTATTTCCAATCCACTGATATTCAGCTGGGAGCGTACCTCGCCTGCCTGAGCATCATATTGTGCATTGTCGCCTTTTTACTTGGGGCATATAGAAGGAATGATTTCGACCAGTGATTTATATCCCTGACGAAACATATCCGTTGATGACGCAACCCTTATATGCGTGCTATTAATTGACACGGCAGGAAGGTGGAAAAAGTGCTAGGTAAGAGCGTTAGGATGGAGCGCATCATGGACCGCGGCACCGGAAGGGCGGTAATCGTCCCGATGGACCACGGCATAACCATGGGGCCCATCGACGGATTAGTTGATATGCGGTCGACCATAGACAAGGTGGCGCAGGGCGGTGCCACAGCTGTAGTTTTACACAAGGGCATAATCCCGTACAGCCACCGGTCGTTCGGCCGCGACATCGGTTTGATCGTCCATCTTTCAGCCAGCACTAAGTTCAGCCGGCGTGCCGAGCAGAAGACGCTGGTGACCACCGTGGAGGAGGCGCTCAAGATAGGTGCGGACGCAGTCTCCATTCATGTCAACATCGGCAACGACTTCGAGAACGAGATGCTGGCCGATTTCGGGGACATCTCCCGCCGCTGCAACGAGTGGGGCATGCCACTTCTAGTGATGATCTACCCTCGTGGTAAGGACATGAAGGATGCCTACGACCCCGATGCCCTCAAGGTCTGCGCCCGCGTAGGGACGGAACTGGGAGCGGACATCATCAAGACGAGCTACACCGGGGACATCGACACCTTCCGCGAAGTGGTCAGGGGCGCCCAGGCGCCCGTGGTCATCGCCGGCGGACCGAAGATGGACTCGGACGAGAAATTGCTGCAGATGGTAAGGGACTCCATCGACGCCGGGGGAAAAGGCGTTTCCATCGGACGGAACATCTTCCAGCACAAGAACGTGATCGGCATAACCAAGGCGGTCAGCGGCATCGTGCTGGAGGACATGGAGGTCGAAGAGGCCATGCAGCTCCTGAAGTGATACAATGTCCGGGAAGGGCAAGATCATATGGGTAAGGGCGGACCACCTTCCCTCCGCCTCGGAGAGGAAGCGAATGGTAACGTCCGCCCTGGAGGCGGGATACACCAGCATAGTCCTCAGAGATGAGGACGCTTCCCTGGAGAAGGTGGCCCGGTACTATCCCATCATACGCAAGGGTGACGAGCTGTTCGCCGAGGGGAAGCAGGTGGGCGTAGTGCTCACTATACGTGACCATAAGGATGCGGAGAAAGCGTCGCGCTTCAAGGGCAAGCACGATTACGTACTGGTGGAATCGCACGACTGGAAGGTGATCCCGTTGGAGAACCTCATCGCCGAGTTCCAGGGCAGTACCACCAAGGTCATAGCTTCCTGTTCCACCGTGGATGAGGCGAAGCTGTTCGCGGCCACCCTGGAGACCGGTGTGGACGGCCTGGCCATCACGGTGAAGGACCCGACGTCGCTGGCTCATTTCTCGGCGCTGGCGCGCTCTGACAGTTCCAATGTCGAACTGGTCGAGGCCACGGTGAAGGGCGTCCGTCCGGTCAACGTCGGCGACCGCGTCTGCGTCGACACCTGCTCCATGCTGAGCATCGGCGAAGGAATGCTGGTCGGCTCGCAGTCAGCCTGCCTGTTCCTGGTGCAGAGCGAGGCCATGGACTCACATTATGTATCATCGCGGCCGTTCAGGGTCAACGCAGGGGCGGTGCACGCCTATGTGCTTGGCTCCGATGGACGCACGAAATATCTGTCCGAGGTCAAGGGCGGCGTGGAGCTCATGGCCGTCGACCGGGACGGAAGAACTAGACCGGTCGTCGTCGGGAGGGCCAAGGTCGAGGTGCGGCCGCTGCTCCTGCTGGAAGCGGAGGTGGACGGGGCCATGTTCACGACCATATTGCAGAACGCCGAGACGATCCGATTGTGCACCAAGGACGGTTCATTGTCCGTGTCGGAGATCAAGCCGGGAGACAATGTGCTGGTGCGTCTTGAGAAAGGTGGAAGGCACTTCGGTCACGCGGTGAAGGAGAGCGTATTAGAGAGATGACGAGAACTTGCGTGGCTATCTCAGAGGTCGACGTGACCTCGGCATTGGCGGTGGCGCAGGAAGCTCTAGCTAAAGGGGCCGAGTGCCTGGAGTTCCGTTTCGATGCCATGACCTCGCTGCCGGACGACCTTTCGCCGTTCGGATCACTGGAGATCAGGCGCATCGCCACTTTAAGGGAGAAGGACCAAGGTGGCGCGTGGGATGGTCCGATGGAGAAGAAATGGGAGTTTCTCTGGAGGGCGGCCGAGGCCGGGTTCGACATCGATCTTGAGCTGGGGCACCCGCTCATCGCCCGCACGCACCTGCTAAAACCGTCGAAGATCATCATCTCATATCACGATACCAAGAAGACCCCGCCGATCGCCCGCATCATTGAATCGCTGGTGGAGTGTTCGGCACGATCGGACATGGCCAAAGTCGCCTACAACGTGCGCACGATGAGGGACCTGAACCAGCTGGTGGAGGCGACCACCTGGTTCAACCTGACCCGGGAGAGATACACGGTCATCGGCATGGGGGAGCTGGGAATGGTGACGAGGGTCCTGGCGCATCGCCTGGGCAACTACCTGGCCTATGCCGCCCCTGTGGCCGGTCGTGAGACCGCCCCGGGACAGTTAGATCTGGAGACGATGAAGTGGCTGGGCAAGGAGCCGGTGGTCACGGGCATCGTCGGATATCCCCTGGACCATACCGTGTCACCACAGATGCACAACGCCGCCTACAAGGCGACGGCCGTACGCGGTATATACCTCAAATGGGTGACGATGAAGGACGAGCTTGAGGACCTACTGGACATAGTATATACCCTGGGGATCAGGGGTTTCAACGTGACCATTCCGCACAAGGAGGAGATCGTTCCTTTGCTGGACAGGATCGATCCCGCCGCGGAAAGGATAGGCGCCATCAATACCGTCATCAACGAGGACGGGACGCTGGTCGGGAAGAACACCGATGTGATCGGTGTAGAGAGAACGTTCGAAAAGAACAATGTCGATGTGAAAGGCAAGAACGCTCTGGTGCTGGGCGCCGGCGGGGCCTCCCGTTCCGTCCTTTCGTACCTATCCACAAAGGGTGCGGAGATAGACATCACCAACCGCACGATGGGCAAGGCGGAATCCCTGGCCAAGGCATTCACAAACGTCACGGCGGTGGGAAAGCGCGTATTGGAGGAGAAGCAGTACGAGATCATCGTGAACTGTACGCCGTTGGGCATGAAAGGGTACCCGCAGGAATCCCCGGTGGCCCCGCATGTGCTGCGGCAGGGGCAGTTCGTGATGGACACCGTTTACAATCCCACTGTCACGCCGATATTGGCGGAAGCCTCCCAAAAAGGAGCGTTGGCCATCAACGGCAAGGACATGCTGATATATCAGGCCCTGGCCTCCTTCGAGCTTTGGACCGGAAAGGCCGCTGAGTATGATGTGATGGAAAGGGCCTTCCGGGAGGCGCTGCCTTGATAGGCCGGGGACAGGCACGGGGGGCGCTGACCATCATCAACGCCATCGCCGCCGGCAAAGGCTGCGCCGTGGGAGTGGACCTGAGCACCTGGGCGGAGGTGGAGCTTTCCTCCGGTCACGGGACCGAGGTGCATCTGGACGGCCTCGAAGGAGAGCCGACGGAACTGGTGGAGATGTGCGTCTCATCGGTGCTAGAGCGATTCTCCTTGAAGAGAAAGGCGGTGCTGCGCGTCCGTTCACAGATACCTGTCTCCCGCGGTCTGAAGAGCAGCAGCGCCGCGGCCAACGCCGTGATGCTGGCCACACTGGACGCGCTCGATCAGAAGATGGGGGCTGTTGATATCCTCCGCCTTAATGCTGAGATATCGATGAGGGCGGGCGTCTCCGTCACCGGCGCCATGGACGATGCCGCGGCCTCCCTCCTGGGAGGCGTGGTGTTCACGGACAACCTGGCCCGAGTGCTTTTGAAAAGAGAGGTGTGGACCGTGTGCCCGCACGCTGTCATCAACGTGCCGGAAAGGATGATCCGCAAGGCGGGACTGCCCCGGGATCGCATAGCCCTGTACCGACCTGTGGTGGAAACGGCGTTCCAGATGGCATGGGAAGGACGTTATGCGGACGCGATGTGCCTGAACAGCCTCTGCTACGGGGCCGCCCTGGGACTGGACCAGGAACTGCCGATAAAGGCGATGATGGCAGGGGCGCTTGGGGCCGGCATCTCCGGCACCGGACCGGCGGTGGCCGCCTTGGTCAAAGGTAACGAAAAGGAGGTGGCCGCGGCCATGGGCCCCGGCTCCATAACGGTCGAGATATTCCAAGGAGGAACGGAATGAGGCTCAAGGTTTCTAGGTCCAATGCGGAGGGGAGCGTCATCTCCTCGCCGTCCAAGAGCTACACCCACCGGGCCATGACCCTGGCGCTGTTGGCCGAGGGCGAGAGCGTCCTGCGCCGCCCGCTGAAAGGAGCGGACACGCTGGCCACCTTGGACGCTGTTAGGGCGTTCGGGGGCGAGGTGACGGACCAGGGGGACATCACCATCAGCGGCGGGAGACTGCGCTGCCCTGACGACATCATCGACACCAAGAACTCTGGCACGACCATCAGGCTGATGGCCGGGGTCGCTTCCCTCATAGACGGAACGACCGTTCTGACCGGGGACGAGAGCATACGAAGGCGGCCGATGCAACCTTTGATAGACGCGCTGAAGGCGATGGGTGTCAGGTGCGAATCGAGCCGCGGCAACGGACTGGCGCCGCTGATAGTGGCCGGACCTAACCGTGGACCGGAGACGAGCATACGCGGCGACGTCAGCTCGCAGTTCATATCATCATTGCTCATCTCATCGGCCGTAAAAGATGTCGACACCGTCATCCACCTGACCACGCCGCTCAAGTCCAGACCGTACGTGGACATCACCATGGAAATGATGTCCCGCTTCGGCGCCAGATGCGCAACCCGTTCGGACGGTTTCGCCGTTCCCGGGGGGCAGGTCTACCGTCCGATCGATTATACGGTGCCGGGCGACTTCTCGTCGGCGGCGTTCCCGCTGGCCGCAGGAGCGCTGACCGGCGAGGTGTCCGTGGAGAACCTGGACCCGAACGACCGGCAGGGGGACCGTTACTTCCTGGAAGTGCTCAAGGACCTGGGGGCGAAGGTGGAATGGAACGGCAATGGACTGAAGTGCTCGGCCAACGACCTTTCCGGCCGTGAGATAGACCTGGGAGATGCCCCGGACCTGTTCCCCATGGTGGCCGTCCTATGCACCCAGGCCAAGGGCGAGAGCCGCATATTCAACGCGGGGCACGTGCGCCTGAAGGAAAGCGACCGCATCGCCGCCACCACGGACTTCCTCAAGGACATGGGAGCGGATATAGAGGAGACGGCGGACGGATGCGTCATCAAGGGCAGGGCCAAGCTCAGGGGGGCGGCCGTGAACTCGTTCAAGGACCACCGCATCCTGATGGCGGCCGCGGTGGCCGCCATGGTGGCCGAGGGCGATACGATGATAAGCGATGGCGACTGCTATCGCATCTCATACCCTGATTTCGTGAGCGACATGATATCGTTGGGCGTTAAGATGGAGATGATACCTTGAACACCATCGGCAGCGAGCTTCGGCTCACCTTGTTCGGAGCGAGCCACGGGCCCTGCGTGGGCGCCGTCCTTGACGGTGTGCCGCCGGGCATGGCGATAGACATCGGGCGCGTCCAGAACGAGGTCGACCTGAGAAGGCCGTCGCCGGGCATCGGGACGCCACGGGCCGAGGTGGACAAGGTGGAGGTCGTCTCCGGCGTAATGGAGGGAAGGAGCACCGGGGCACCGATCACACTGATGGTGGTGAACCGGGACACTGACTCGTCCAAGTACGAGAGGTTCAAGAACGTACCCCGGCCGGGGCATGCGGACCTCACGGCCCGAAGCAAATATTCGGAGTGCACCGACCTGCGCGGGGGAGGGCAGTTCTCCGGGCGGATGACGGTGGCGCTGGTGGCCGCGGGCGCGATAGCCAAGATGCTGCTGGAGGAAAGGGGCGTGCGCGTTTCCGCATATACTCGTCAGATAGGGAAGGTCGTGGACGAGGAGGAACGCAGCGCCTCCGAGGCGGTGCTCTCCCGTTCCAACGAGGTGCGGGCGGCGACACCGGAACTTGCAGATAGGATGCGCCAGGAGATACTGGACGCTTCCAAGGACGGGGACAGCGTCGGCGGTGTCGTGGAGTGCATCGTTGACGGGCTGCCCATGGGACTGGGCGAACCGTTCTTCGATACCGTGGAAGGGGAATTGGCTAAAATGATGTTCTCCGTCCCGGGCGTCAAGGGCGTGGAGTTCGGTTCAGGGTTCCGGGCGGCCTCGATGCGCGGTTCGCAGCACAACGACCCGTTCGTGCTAGTGGACGGCAAGGTGCGCACGGCCAAGAACGACGCCGGCGGAATATTGGGCGGGATCACCAACGGCATGCCCGTCGTGTTCCGCGTGGCGATAAAGCCGACCGCATCCATCGCCAAGGGGCAGCGCTCACTGGACCTTGAGAGCGGCCAGCAGACAGAACTGAAGATAGAGGGAAGGCACGACCCATGCATCGCGCCGCGGGCGGTGCCAGCGGTGGAGGCGGGGGCGGCCTTGATACTCGCGGACCTTATCATAAGGGGTGGTGTCATTGACTGATAGCGTCGAAGGGATTCGCTGGAAGATCGAAGAGATCGACAACGAGATACTGGACCTGATCAAGAAGCGCATGCATATAGCCTTGAACATGGGGCACCAGAAGGTGGAGAAGGCCATGCCCGTGCGCGACCTGCGGGTCGAGGAGCAGGTGCGCGACAGATATCTGGCTCGAGCTGAGGACGTAGGGATCAGCTCGGCCGCCGCCATCGAGATCTCGTCCTTGCTGGTGCGCGAGTCCGTCGAGGCCCAGGCGCGACTGCCGCGGCCGATGAAGCCGCAGAAGGTGCTGATCGTAGGAGGCGGAGGTAAGATGGGGCAGTGGTTCTGCCGCTTCTTCTCCTCGCGCGGGAACGAGGTGAAGGTCTTCGATACTTTGCCCAGCGGAACGTTCACGGCCGTGAGCTCGCTGGAAGCGGGCGTCGGATGGGCCGACGTCATCGTAGTGTCCAACCACATCTCCGCCACGGCCGACATGCTGCGCAATATATTCGAGCTCAAGCCCAAGGGACTGGTATTTGACATATCATCGGTGAAATCGCCATTGGTGGAGGTGCTGAGGGAGGGAGCCGAAAAAGGTCTCCAGGTCTGCTCCATCCACCCCATGTTCGGCCCCGATGCCTCGTTCATCTTCGCCCGTAACCTGGTGGTCTGCAACTGCGGTTCGGACATGGCCGTGAAGAAGTTCATGCCCTTGCTGAACGGGACCGGCGCCAACGTGGTGGAGATGCAGGTGGAAGATCATGATAAGATCATAGCGGTAGTTCTGGGCATGAGCCACGCCATGAACATGGCCTTCTTCGAAGCGTTGCGCAATTCCGGTTTCAGCTTCGAGGAGCTGAAGACGGTCTCGTCGACAACGTTCGAAAAGCAGATGAGCACGAGCAGCGGTGTCTCCCGGGAAAGCCCCAACCTATACTACGAGATACAGCATCTGAACCCCTACAACCGGGACATGCTGGAGAAGCTGATCTCCGCCCTACAGGAGATACAGCAGGCCGGTTCGGAGGAGGACCGTGCCCATCTGATCAGGATCATGCAGGAAGGAAGGAAGTATTTCGAGGTGAAGCAATGAAGAAGACGAAGGTGGCGGTCCTAGGCGCCACGGGAATGATAGGCCAGAGGTTCGTGCAACTGTTAGAGGACCACCCGTACTTCGAGATAGGCGGCCTGTACGCCTCCGAGAGGTCCGAGGGCAAATCATTGGGCGAGGTGCTCAAGGTGAAGGACGTTCGCTTCATGCAGGACACCCTGGACATGAAGATCGAGCTGTTGGAGCCCAAGGCCGTGGCCAAGAGGTGCCGCGCCGCCTTCTCCGGACTTCCGTCCGACACCGCCAAGGAGATCGAGTCCGACCTGGCCGACGCCGGCGTGGCCGTCTTCTCCAATGCTGCCTCGCACCGCATGAGGCCGGACGTGCCGTTGCTCATACCCGAGGTCAACCCGGACCACCTGGAGATGGTGCGCTCCCAGTCGACCTTCTCCAACGGGGGATATATTGTGACCAACGCCAACTGCTCCACCACCGGACTGGCATTGCCATTGCAGGCCATCTATCAGAAGTTCGGTCTGAGGGCATGCTACGTCTCCACCTACCAGGCGGTCTCCGGAGCCGGCTACCCAGGCGTTCCGTCGCTTGACATACTAGGCAACGTCGTTCCCTTCATCAAGAACGAGGAGGAGAAGATGGAGGAGGAGATCCACAAGATGCTTGGCAAGCTTGACGGGAACAAGGTCCGTTACGCCGAGTTCGAGATGATCGCCAGCTGCGCCCGCGTGCCGGTGGTGGACGGCCACTTGGAATCGGTGGTCGTCAAACTGGGCAAGGAGGGCTCCCCTGAGGACGTCATCAAGGTCATGGAGAAGTTCAAGCCCGAGCCACAGAAGCTGAAGCTGCCGACGGCGCCGGTGCAACCGATCATCGTCCGCAGGGAGGAGAACAGGCCCCAGCCCGCAGCGGACGCACTAGCAGGTGACCCGGCCAGGGCCAGGGGTATGGCCGTGTCCATAGGGCGTGTCCGGGAAAGCAAAGGATATATCAAGTTCTGGTTGCTTTCCCATAATACCCTGAGGGGCGGGGCTGGCGGTTCGGTGCTCAACGCCGAGCTCGCCGTGGCCAAGAAGCTCCTCTGAGGGGGTGCCGGATGAAGCGGACGGTCGCGGAGATCAACCAGAGGATCAAGGACGGGGACGTAGTGGTGATGACCGCTGAGGAGGTCATACCATATGTCCAGAGCGAGGGCGTGGAGCGCGCCGCCAAGGAAGTGGACGTGGTAACGACAGGTACCTTCGGCGCCATGTGCTCCTCCGGTGCTTTCCTTAACTTCGGCCACTCCGAGCCGCCGATCCGCATGCAACGGGTGACGCTGAACGATGTCCCGGCGTATGCTGGAATAGCAGCGGTGGACGCTTATATCGGCGCAACAGAGCTCAAGCAGGGCGACCACAGCGAGTACGGCGGGGCGCACGTCATCGAGGATCTCATAGCCGGAAAGCCTGTCAGGCTGAAGGCCACCTCGAACGGCACGGACTGCTATCCGCGCAAGGACATCGATACCTATGTGTCGCTCAACAGCATGAACCAGGCCTATCTTTTCAACCCGCGCAACGCCTATCAGAACTATGCGGCGGGCACGAACTCGTCCGAGAGGACGCTGTTCACGTACATGGGAAAGCTTTTACCGAGCTACGGCAACGTGACCTATTCCAGCGCCGGACAGCTATCGCCTTTGCTGAACGACCCCACCATGAGGACCATCGGCATCGGCACCAGGATATTCCTGGGAGGTGCGACCGGTTACGTGGCGTGGGAGGGCACTCAGTTCCGTACTAACGTGGAGACGTCGTTCGGCGTGCCCATGGGCGCGGCGCGCAACCTAGCGACCATCGGGGACATGCGCGACATGTCGCCCGATTTCGTGAGGGCCCTCTACCTTCACGGGTACGGCACCACCCTGGCACTGGGGATCGGTATCCCGATACCGATACTGGACGAGGACATGATGAAGGCCGTCTCCGTCAGCGACGAGCATCTGTTCGCCCCCGTGGTCGACTATTCCGTTCAATCTCGAAACCGTCGTCCGATCAAGCAGGTGTCCTACGCGGAGCTCCGTTCCGGGCGCATCGAACTGTTCGGCAAGGAGGTGCGAACCTCCTCCCTATCGAGCTATTTGAAAGCAAGGCAGATCGCCGAGGTGCTCTCTGAGCGCATCGAGAACGGCGAGTTCACTCTGACAGAACCTGTGGCCCCGTTACCGCAGGACCGCAGCCAGGGCACCCTTGAGGTGCGTTCCAAGGAGGATGCCATCTGATGGCCAAGAAGAAGTTCATGCTTGGATTCAGCCCGGAGCTGGTCAACGAGGCCATCGTCTACCGTCTGGTGAAGGACTACGACCTGAAGATCAACATCCTCAGGGCCGAGGTCAAGGAGCTGGGCGGGCGCCTGCTCATGGAGGTCGACGGCAAGGCGTCCAACATCAAGGACGCCGCCAAGTACCTCAACGAGTGCAAGGTGGACGTACAGGAGCTGGCGAACTACGTCGAGAAGAACGAGGAGCGCTGCACCCATTGCGGCGTATGCATATCCATCTGCCCGGTGGAGGCGCTGACGATGGAGAGGCCTACCTGGATGGTGCGTTACGACCCGGAGAAGTGCATCGCCTGCGGCATGTGCATAGACGCCTGTCCGCCCGGGGCCATGAAATTCCGAATATGAGGAAGCATTTCGAATACCGCGAGAGCGCCCTGACCATCGAGGCGCCCGAGCCTTTTCTTCCCATAGCCGAGAGGGCGGTGCTGGACGCCCGACGCGAGATAGAATCTTTCATCGCCGCCGACCCGTTCTTCCAGACGACGTTCGAACCTTACGCGGCGCGCGACGGCATGGCCGATGTGGTGCGGCGGATGTGCCTGGCATCGGAAAAGGCGAACGTGGGACCGATGGCCGCGGTCGCCGGCGCCATAGCCGAACAGGCGGTCATGCGAATGACCGAGGAAGGATGCACCCATTGCATCGTGGACAATGGTGGGGACATAGCGATGTGCACGTCCAAGAACACCACTGTCGGCATCTACTCGGGGGTGGAGCAGACCGAGGGGATGGCGCTGGACGTGCCGCCCTCCGGGGGAATTTTAGGCATATGCACCTCCTCCGGCACCATCGGCCCTTCCATCTCGTTCGGGAAGGCCGATGTGGCCTTGGTGATATCACGCGACGTGGCCTTGGCCGACGCCTGCGCCACCAGACTGGGGAACCTGGTGGTGGACGATGAGGAGGGTACCATCGAGCGGGCGCTGCACGAAGTGCTTGGGACCAAGGGCGTGCTGGGGGTGCTGGTGATGGTGAACGGAAGGATCGGGATGGCCGGCCGGGTGCCGAAACTGGTCAGGTGCGATGTTCCCAAGGAACGGATCACCAAGGTGCAGTACTAGAGGCCATGGCGGAGCGCCAGTGAAGGACGCTGATCGTCCGAAGGTCCATGAGCGTGAGATGACCGTCGTCCGCCCTCAGATGCACCTTCTCCTCGATGGTGCCCCGCACCGCCGGGGTGATGTCCTGGAAAAGGTCTATGCAGGATATCAGATGGTCGATCATGTCATCTGCGGAGACCACCGATTCCTGGCATATGCTGAAGCTTTTCAGGACCGGCCGACGTCCCAGCTCATCCAGGGCGAAGAACGGATATGAAGGGTCGTACCCATCAAGGGAAAGCCCGGGATGCCCTATCTCGCCCAGAAGTTCCAGTACCAGCCTGTCTCCCGAGGGGCCGCTCAGTGAGACGAGGCAGCACCGCCCGCGGCTCATCGACTCCATCTTGCGGATCGACGAGATGTCGTCGACCGCCGGGCAGAAGGAGGAGAACACCAGGTCGTAATCGGCACCGGCGTTGAAATCATGCCAGTCCTGGCATGTCAGCTTCACCTGGGACGCGTTCGAGCATTTCCTGCGGGCGATGGAGAGCATTCCGGGGGATATGTCCAATCCCAGGACGCTCGCCCCTGCCGAAGCGAACGATCGCGTTATGTTACCGGTCCCGCACCCTATGTCCAGGACATTTCCGTTGCGCGGCACCAGTCCTTCCTCGACCAATATCCCCCACATTTGCTCATCGATGAGATCTACCGATTCGCAATCGTACCTGGACGAAATGTTGTCCCAATGACGGACGATGCGCGAACTGTCAACTGGCAAGGTCCGGTACGGCGAACGGGCCAGTGCCGATTCCCAATCCATGAGAGGGCCGGAGCCTTTTGACATGCTGTGCCGATTGATAATACGATTATTTTATAATTATTACTGAAAGCACTGGTCCATAGTGACCGCTCATTTTCACAACACCTGCCATAATGCCCAGTTCAGGCGCGCGTATGTGACCAGACTGTCAGTAGATATAAGTAGCATTTGTCCATTGATGGGTTGTCGCCAAGGGCTATACCATGACACTCAGGCTGGCCATACCCAATAAAGGAAGGCTGAGCGAGAGGTCCATCGAGATACTCAAGCTGGCCGGGTTAGAGATCGAGAACGGGGACGAGCGTAGGCTCTACGCAAACGTCAAACGCCAGGACCTGGCAGTGATGTTCCTCAGGGCCCAGGACATCGTGAAGTTCGTGCATAAGGGAGCGGTGGACGTGGGCATCACCGGACTGGACCTTGTTCTGGAGTCCGGACTGGACGTCGTCATTCCGTACGAGCTCAACTTCGGGCGCTGCCGCCTCTCCGTGGCCGTGCCCGAGAACATGGACGTCAGCCGACCGGAGGACCTGCCGGACGGACTTGTCGTGGCCACGTCCTTCCCCAACATGACGCGCAAGTACTTCGAGAAGCTTGGAAAGAAGGTCGAGATCGCGTCCATAGCCGGGGCGGCGGAGATCACGCCGCACCTGGGCGTGGCCGACATCATCGTGGACCTGGTATCGAGCGGCTCCACCTTGAAGATGAACCACCTGAAGGAGCTGGCGGTAATAGCCGAATCGCAGGCGGTCGTCATCGCGAACCGGAAGGCGTACGATAGCCACGAGCAGCAGGTGCAGGAGATCATCTCCGCCATGCTGAGCGTGACCGAGGCCGAGAACAAGAAGTATCTCATGGCCGACGTGCCTAAATCATCGCTGGACGAGGTCAAGAGGACCTTCCCAGGAATAGCCGGGCCGACCATCATGAACATCATCGGCCGGGACGATGTCGTGGCCGTTCATGTCGTCATCAGCAAGTCTGATGCTTTCGACGCTATCAACAAGCTCAAGCGGATGGGGGCCACCGGCATATTATTGGTGCCCATCGACCGCATGGTCCCCTGAGGTGCTTCCATGGACAAGAACTGGATAAGAAGCACCTGCCGCGACCTAGAGCTGTATTACAATCCTGACGTAGGCAGTAAGCTGCGCATGGACACCAGCACCAACGCCCTGGGCGCCAACCCTGCGGGAATGAAGGCGCTGAGAGAATGCGTCACGTTGGACGTGGGACAGTACCCGAGCACTTACGGCAACGAGCTGAGACGATCGCTCGCTGACCTGTATCACCTGAAGGACGATAACTTCGTGGTCGGGAACGGTTCGGACGAGGCTTTGGACATAATCATGAAGACCTTCATGGAACCGGGCGAGACGGTCATAACCGCACACCCCGCATACGTGCTGCACTCGTTCTTCGTGAAGATCAACGGCGGCCGCACACAGACGGTCGACCTGAAGGACGATTTCCAACTGGACGTCGATAAGATTAACTCCACCAAGGGGAAGCTCGTGCTCATCTGCACCCCGAACAACCCTACCGCCAACACGTTCAAGATGGACGATGTCAAGGCGCTGATCGAGGGATGCGATCGCCCGGTTGTGGTGGACGAGGCCTACGGGGAGTATACCGGAAAGTCGTTCCTTCCGCTCGTCGAAAAGTACGACAATCTCATCGTCACCAGGACGTTCTCCAAAGCCTACGGGCTGGCAGGGATGCGAATCGGCTACATGGCCGCGGGCCTGGAGATGGCCTCGGCCATGCAGAAGGTGAAGATCCCCTATTCGCTGAACATGATCGGCGAGAGGGTCGCAATGGCCGCCCTGAAGGACCGCGCCTTCCTGGAAAGGAGCGTCAAGGTGGTCAACGAGGAGAGACCGTTCCTGCAAAAAGGGCTCGATGACCTGGGCTTCCAGACGTTCCCTTCCGAGGCTAACTTCCTCATGTTCCGCCCCACCATTCCGTCGGACCAGCTTACCAGAGAGCTGTCCAAGAAGGGCGTGCTCATCCGCGACTTCGGCAGGATAAGGAAGCTGGAGAACTGCGCCCGTACGACCATAGGCACCAGGGAGATGAACTCCACCCTCCTGGCCAAGATGAAGGAGGTCATGGCCGAATGCCACTGAACATCACCATGGCCGATTACGGTGTGGGCAACCTGCACAGCATACGCAAGGCGCTGGAGCTTTGCGGTGCTACGGTGAACATCGTTGACGACATGTCGTTGCTGAAGGACGCTGAATGCATCGTGCTACCGGGCGTGGGCGCCTTCGACAAGTCCGTGGAGAGATTGCTGCCTTTCCGAGATGAGATAGTCGCCCGCCTGAGCGACGGGGTACCATGCCTGGGAATATGCATCGGAATGCAGATGATGTTCCAGGGGAGCGAGGAGGGCAACGGCCCGGGACTGGGATACTTGCAGGGAAAGGTCGTCAGGATGAAGGCCCCGCGCATCCCGCACATGGGATGGAACCTGGTACGGTCGTCGGACCGTATCATGGACCGCATGAGCGACCCGTACTTCTATTTCGCCCATTCATATCATGGCGCCCCGGAAGACTATTCGGACGTGGGACACACCGAATACTACGGGGAGATACCCACGCTCTTCCACAAGGGCAACACCTACGGTACGCAGTTCCACCCGGAGAAGAGCTCCAACATAGGATTGGAGTTTCTGGGCAACTTCGTCAAGTTCGCGGAGGAGAACAAATGATGATCATACCGGCCGTCGACATCCTGGACCACAAGGTGGTGCAGCTGGTGGGCGGCGTGCCCGGGACGGAGCAGGTCGTCCTGCCGGACCCGCTGACCGTGGCCAAGGACTGGGAGATGAAGGGCGCCAAGCGCCTGCACCTGGTCGACCTGGACTCGGCGCTGGGAAAAGGTCATAACGCCCAGGTCATGCGCCGGATCATAAAAGCGTCCGGCGTACCGGTGCAGGTCGGCGGCGGCGTACGTTCCACGGAGGTCGCCGAATATTTCCTGGACTGCGGTGCGGACCGCATCATCGTCGGGACCAAGGGACTGAAGGACCCGGCGTGGATGAGGACCATGGCCCATAAGCACCCTGAGAGGATGATATTGGCCTTGGACATGAGGAACGGTAAGGTCCAGACACATGGCTGGAAGGAGGATTCCGGCCTGGAGCTCAAGGCGCTGTTCCATGACATTGCGGACATGCCGCTGGCCGGGGTCCTGTACACCAACGTGGACGTGGAAGGCCAGGCCAAGGGCATTGACGCCGATGCGGTGCGCAACTTCGTGTCCAACTGCCCGCACCTGACCATCGTGTCCGGCGGCATCACCGACCTGAGCGACGTTGACCTCCTGGAAGGGATGGGCGTGAAGGAGTCCGTGGTGGGATTATCACTTTATACTGGAAAATTGAATGCTAACGATATCTGGAGATGATCCGGTGGAGAGGAAGGCAGAGCTGAGACGCGAGACGCGCGAGAGCGACATCCTGGTCAAGATGGACCTGGACGGAAGCGGGAAAATCAGCGTAAAGTGCGACGACCAGTTCCTGCGCCATATGGTGGAGACCATGGGCCGCTACGCCGACCTCGACCTCATAGTGGAGGCGAGCGGGGACAACGACCACCACCTCATCGAGGACGTGGCCATAGTCATGGGGAAGGCGTTCAGGGAATGTCTGGGGGACGCGCCGATAGAGCGCATAGCGTCCGCGCTGATACCGATGGACGATGCGCTGGTCGAAGTGGCCGTTGACATCGTCGACAGGCCGTACGCGGAGCTAGACTGCCCGGACACCTTGTACGCGCACTTCTTCCGCAGCTTCGCCATGTCATCCGGGATCACGTTGCACATCGTGGTGCTGAGAGGC
The DNA here is from genome assembly GCA_028682895.1 of Methanomassiliicoccales archaeon. Taxonomy (GTDB): domain Archaea; phylum Thermoplasmatota; class Thermoplasmata; order Methanomassiliicoccales; family UBA472; genus UBA472. The sequence continues at coordinate 11,085 of JAJRAK010000039.1, read as the reverse complement.
TACGATGGTCACCACATAGTCGAGGCCAGCTTCAAGGCCCTGGGCCGGGCGCTGCGCGCGGCGGTACGCCTGCGACAGAGCGAGCTCAGCACCAAGGGCAAGCCCAAGGTGAAGAGCAGATGAGCCTCACCAAGAGGATAATCCCCTGTCTGGATGTCAAGGACGGCAAGGTCGTCAAGGGCATCAAGTTCGTCGACCTGAAGGATGTAGGATACCCTCCGGACCTGGCCGAGCTGTACGAGAAGCAGGGGGCGGACGAGATAGTCTACCTGGACATCTCCGCTAGCGTCGAAGGGCGCCACACCTTATTGGACATTGTTCAGGAGACGGCCAAGCGCCTCTTCGTCCCGCTCACCGTGGGCGGCGGCATCCGGGAGAAGGATGACGTGCGGAAGGCGCTGAACGCGGGAGCTGACAAGGTGTCGATGAACACCGTGGCCGTGCAGCGGCCCGACCTTATCACCGAGTGCGCCCAGGACTTTGGCAGCCAATGCGTCGTCGTAGCCATCGACGGAAAGCGCAAGGGCGGTTCCTGGACCGTATATACGCACGGCGGGCGGAACGACGCCGGCCTGGACGTGGTCCAATGGGCCAGGAAGGTGGAGGAGATGGGAGCGGGGGAGATACTGCTCACCAGCATGGATGCCGACGGCACCAAGGACGGTTATGATATCCCTATGACCAAGGCGGTCGCTGACGCGGTGGGCATACCCGTTATCGCGTCGGGCGGATGCGGCTCGGCCCAGCACATATTGGAAGTGCTGAAGCAGACCAATGCGGAAGCAGCACTGGCAGCCTCGATATTCCATTACAAGGAGAGCACCGTGCGCCATGTCAAGGACTACCTTCGGGAGAACGGAGTTGAAGTGAGATGAGCAGCCCTAAGTTCGACGCCAACGGACTGATACCTGTGATCGTGCAGGACCACGAGACGAACGAGGTATTGATGATGGCCTACGCTAACGAGGAAGCGTACCGTCAGATGCTGAAGACCGGGCGCACCCATTTCTATTCCCGTTCCCGGCAGGCCCAGTGGATGAAGGGGGAGACGTCCGGCCACGTGCAGGACATCGTCTCCATGCAGCTGGACTGCGACAACGATACGTTGCTCGTGAGGGTGAGACAGACGGGGGTGGCCTGCCACCTGCAGCGCATGTCCTGCTTCGATGAGGTAGTGTACGGCGATCTGGAAGGGACCATGGCCGTGCTTCCCGAGCTGCTGCACGTCGTCCGCGAGCGCAAGGCGAACCCGGTGGAGGGCAGCTACACCAGCAAGCTCTTCGCCGATGAGGACAAGCGCCTGAAGAAGGTCGTGGAGGAAGCTGCCGAGGTGCTGTTGGCGGCGAAGAACCACGAAAAGAAGGAGCAGGCCTGGGAGGTCGCCGACCTCATCTACCACCTGATGGTGGCCGTCGAGGGGATGGAGATCGACTGGGAGGACGTCTATCGGAAACTGGCGGAGAGGAGAAAATGAGAGCAGAACTTCACACCCACACCCTGTTGAGCGACGGGGAGCTTCTACCGATAGAGCTGGCGCGCCGCGCCCTGGTCAAGGGCACGAAGACGCTGGCGTTCACGGACCATGCCTCCCTGAGCAACGTGGGGCGCGTGGTGGACGAGGGGCGCCGCGACGCGGAGCTGGCGGCGGAATGGGGCATGAAGGTGCTCTGCGGGGTGGAGATCACCCACGTGCCGGTCAGACGCATAGACGATGTGGTCGCCAAGGCGCGCAAGTGCGGCGCCGAGATCATCGTCGTTCACGGTGAGACGATCAGCGAGCCGGTCGAGAAGGGAACGAACATGGCCGCGGTCATGAACCCTGAGGTGGACATACTGGCACACCCGGGCTTCATCACCTTGGAGGAGGCACAGCACGCCCGGGACAACGGTGTCGCCCTAGAGATAACGTCAAGGGGGTCGCACTGCAAGACCAACGGCCACGTGGCCCGCATGGCCCAGCAGGCCGGGGCCCACATGATCGTGAATTCCGATACGCACGCACCAGGCGACCTGATCGACCTGGCCACGGCGCTGCAGATCGCCCTGGCCGCCGGGCTCACCCGGGAGGAGGCGGACCGCGCCCTCGTCGAGACGCCGCAGGCCATAGTGAAAAGGAGGGGACGCTTCTGAAGGTGATGAAGTTCGGCGGCTCCTCGCTCAAGACCGGAGAATGTATGCGCCAGGTAGCCGAGATAATCATCTCCGAGAAGGAGAAGAAGGCCGTGGTGCTGAGCGCCGTCACTGGTGTGACGGAGATGCTGGTCCAGTTCATTTCACGCACGAGGAGCGAGGAGGACGTGGACGCCTTCATGAAACAGATCACCAAGCTGCACACGGACCTCATCAAGGACGCGCTGCGCACCGAGAAGGGCCAGGCCAAGACCATGGAGGAACTGGTGGCCAAACTGGTCAAGCTGGAGCGCATGCTCTACGGTTCGTGCTACATAGAGGAGGTCAACCCCCGCATCCGCGATTACGTCCAGTGCTTCGGTGAGAGGTTATCCGTCATAATGGTGGCCGCCCTGTTGGACGAGATGGGCGTGAAGGCCAAGGCCATGGATGCGGACGAACTAGGGATCATCACCGACGGCGAGTACGGCTCGGCCACGGTGAACCTGGAGGCCACCCGTTCCATGATAAGACCGAAGCTGATGAAATCGCTGCAGGACGGCGTCACCCCGGTCATCACCGGCTTCTTCGGAAGGGCACCGGAAGGCAGCGTCACCGTCTTCGGCCGCAACGGTAGCGATTACAGCGCCGCGGCCGTGGCCAATGCCCTCGGGGCGTCGTCGCTGGAGATATGGAAGGACGTGGACGGGTTCATGAGCGTTGACCCCAGGATAGTGCCTTCGGCCCGTCCCATCCCAACGCTCAGCTACGACGAGGCGGCCGAGCTGGCCTACTTCGGCGCAAAGGTGGTGCATCCGATGACCATGGAGCCGGCTCGCGCGGGCAACATCGAGATCCGGGTGAAGAACGTGTTCCGGCCGGAAGCGCCTGGAACGGTCATCAGGGGAATGGGCAAGAACGGTGATGTCGGCATAAAGTCCATCTCCTGCATGAAGAACATGTCATTGGTCAAGGTCTTCGGCGAGGACACCGGTTACAAGCTCGGCGTTCTGGAAGATATCGCTTCTTTGATGACCAAGGCCGAGGTCAACATCTACAGCGTGGTGACGTCGCTGACGTGCATAGCGATGCTCGTCGACAAGAAGGACGTGGCCAAGGCGCAGAAGGTGCTCACCGAGAGCGGTAACCTGTCACGCATGGAGACCCATAGTGGCTTTGCCCTGATGTGCGTCGTCGGCGAAGGGCTGGGGCACCACAAGGGACTGGCATCTCGTGTGTTCAAGGCCGTGGCCAAGGAAGGAGTGAACGTAGGACTGATCTCCGCAGGCGCCTCGCTGGTGGCCTTCCATTTCACCATAGAGGAGGCCGACCTGGAGAGGGCGACGAAGGCGGTCCATGAGGAGCTCTTCGGGTGCTGACATGATCATCGCGTTCCAGGGTGTGCGGGGAGCGTACAGCGAGGACGCGGTGCGTTCCTATTCTCCGAACGCCGATGTGCTGGAGTGCGCCGAGTTCATTGATCTCTTCGAGGCCGTCCGTTCCGGACGGGCGGACCTGGGGATGCTGCCGGTGGAGAACTCCATCGAAGGAAGCGTCACGGCAGCCAACGACCTGCTGTTCCAGAGCGACCTAAAGGTCATTGGCGAGGTCATGGTGCGCATACGCCATTGCCTCATCGGCCACCCCGAGGCGTGGCTGGAGGACATCGCCCGCGTATATAGCCACCCTCAGGCGCTGGCCCAGTGCCGCGACCTTCTATCTTCTCGTCCGGAATGGCAGAAGGTGCCTGCGTTCGACACCGCCGGTTCGGTGCGCATGGTGAAGGAGCGCGGCCTCAGTGAGGAGGCGGCCATAGCCAGCAGGCGTGCGGCTGACGCATACGGAATGAAGGTGCTGCTGGAGGACGTGCAGAGCGTCAAGGACAACATCACCCGTTTCTTCGTCCTATCGAAGGAAGGCCGCTCGGGGAGGGGGGAAAAGACGGCGCTGGCGTTCACCACCGCCAATCAGCCAGGCGCCCTTTTTGACTGCCTGCGTGCGTTCGCCGACAACGACGTCAACATCACCAAGCTCGAGTCCCGCCCGTGGAGGGGACGTGCCTGGGAGTACGTGTTCTATCTGGACCTGGACGGGGACCCGCGTGACCAGATGGTGGCCAAGGCGTTGGAAGTCCTCAGGAAGAGCACGGTCTGTCTGAAGGTGTTCGGCTCGTTCCCCAAGGCCGTCGCGCCGTGACCCGATCCCTATTTCGTCCACTTCTTGCGCCTGATGAACTGACGCCCGCAAAGATCAGGAGCGTGATGCTTATGGCGATTATCAAGGTCGTGATGGCCCGATCCGAATCCTGTTCTTCCTGATAAGGCGTGCTATCGGCCCATTGGTATCCAAGTACTGGTTTGTCGCCTTTGAACTCGACCTCAGACAGTGAGTGGCATCCATAAAAGGCCTGGTCCCCGATGCGTGTGACGCTGGCCGGGATGACGATGGATACCAAGGAAGTGCAGCCACTGAACGCCATGTCCCCTATGGTCGTTACGCTGTCCGGTATGGTCATGGAAGTGATGTTGGCAGTGACCATGGTATTGGTCATGGAATTACCGATGAACCCGTCCGCGATGACGGTGACCGGCCTCCCGTCGATCGTCGAGAGAAGGAGAACGTCCCCACCTGGACCCGAATAATCGATCGAACGGCTGCCCCATCGCTGATCAGATCATAGGTGTAATCACCCTGTGTCTCGGCGGACGCTGAGGCGATGAGCATCGATGAAGCGCTCAACAGGACCATGATGGAGATCAGCATCAGCAAGAGCGTACGTCCAATAATCTTCCCCGGACCTTAATCGAACATCCCATTCTTCTTTGATGAGCGAGATCTCATCGAACGAGGAATTTACTCGCCCCCTGTTTATTTAAGATTTATTATACTATTCTGAGAATGTGCAGGTCTCGGGTAGGCGTTCAATTGAAAAGAAGGACGATCTCCCCTAACGTTTCCTGACGATGTCGCCTGGAACGCGGAAGTCCCCGGACCAGTACATCAATGATTTTTCGCGGTCGGTGTCCTTGGCCATCTCAGCGTTCACGACCTCGCCCAGATACCAAACGTGGTCACCGGCGTCAATCCTCTGGCGCTTGACGCATTCCAGATTGACCGGGCACTCGGCGATCACCGGGGACTTGATCTTCTTGGCCGGCGTGGGCACGAAGCCGCAGTCCTCGAACTTGTCCACCTCGCGCCCGGAGTGCTGCCCGCAGTAGAGCACCTCCTCGACGAGGTCCATGCTCGGTATGTTGATGGAGAAGTCGTTCGCGGCCTCCAGCATCTCATAGCTGTGACGGGCCGGTGATACGCCGATGCCTAGCACCGGTGGGTTGAAGGAGAACATATGCACCAGGGCTATGGTTATCACATTGCTGTTGCCCTTGCCATCGCTGACCACGGCCAAGACGACCGGGAAAGCAGGGAAGGCACGGCATGCCCAGATCGGATTTACAACGCTCTTCTCCAACATTTCGTTCCCGGTATAGATTTTTAAGGACGTAGAATAACGTTTTGTCGCATGGTTCGTCGTCTTGGAAGCAATTGTCGATCGTACATCGCTTTCCGATCGGCACCGCCGATGCCGTCATTATAATAACGTCCATCAGAATATCGTGACGATCAAAATGAAAGCCAAGATAGGCATCATAGGCGGAACCGGGGTGTATGACCCGGACATGTTCGAGCTGAAGGAGACCGTCAGGCCCCATACCCCATACGGTGCGGCCTCGGACGAGATATTGATTGGAGAGCTTGAGGGCGTTCCGGTCGCTTTCCTGCCGCGCCACGGGAAAGGGCATGTCATCCCTCCGCACATGATCAACTATCGGGCGAACATCTATGCCCTCAAGCAACTGGGCGTGGAACGGATCGTCTCACCTTGCGCCGTCGGCTCCCTGCAGGAAGAATACAAGCCGGGGGAGATCGCCATCGTCGACCAGTTCATAGATTTCACCAAGAGCAGGAAGTACACCTTCTTTGACGGACCGAAGACGGTCCATATCGGCGCCGCCGACCCGTTCTGCCCGGAGATGAACGCCCTCTTCGCCAAGGAGGCGAAGAAGGCCAAGATACCCGTGCATGACGGAGGCACGTACATCTGCATCGAAGGACCGAGGTTCTCGACCAGGGCCGAGAGCAAGATGTACAGGGCCTTCGCCGACGTCATCGGTATGACGTTAGCACCGGAATGCGCCCTAGCTAAGGAAATGGAGATGTGCTATACCAGCTTGGCCATGATCACCGACTACGACGTCTGGGCGGACCACCCCGTGGACACCGCTACCGTCCTGAAGATCATGTCCGAGAACATGGGCAAGATACGCACCATGCTCTCCAAGACGCTGCCGAAGATACCGGCGGAAAGGAAGAAGTGCGAGTGCGGCAAGGTCCTCGAGGCCGCAGGAGCGTAAAACCCTGAATTCCGCTCTCCGGGCGGGGGAGCGGATAGAATGTTTTTTATTCAAATGAAATGAATACTATTTTCATGTCCTGCTACTTCCGGCATTTGGAAGAGACCTTCAAAAAGGCCGGTTTGACGATCGATGCGGACAACCGCAAGGTCGTGGACATAATCATACATGAGATGGTCGGCACGCATTACAAGGACTGCCCCACCACCTGGAAGCAGATAGAGGAGAAGTTCGAGACCGAAGAGGCCTTCATCGAACGGCTGAGAACGGAGTGCCAGGCTCGCAATATTTTTTTAGAGTATTGATCACTCACCGATGTGCTTGCGGTACGCTGCGGCGTCCATCAGGGCGCTCGTCTCGCCGCTGTCCGTCATGTTGATCTTTGCCATCCATCCGTTGACGTAAGGCGACTTGTTAATGATCGACGGGTCGTCGTCCAAAGGAGAGTTGACCTCGACGACCTCGCCGGAGACCGGTGCGTAGACGTCGGCTGTGTTCTTGACGCTCTCGACTATGGCCAGCATTTCCCCCTTCTTCACCATCTGACCCTTCTTGGGAAGTTGGATGTAGACGAACTCAGTGAGCTCCGCCTGAGCGTGGTCCGTGATGCCCACGGTCGCCACGCCGCTCTCGACCTTCGCCCATTCATGGTCCTTGGTGTAATGGAGCCCTTCCGGTACTTCGCTCATGCTGATCCCCCCTTGAACGTGCTTACGGATATTTATGCATCGTGAGCTAGTCCTTGACAAGGGATAAATATCTGGGGTTAGATGGAAAGGGGCATGCGCATCACCGTGCGGGGTGTGGTCCAGGGAGTTGGCTTCCGGCCTACGGTCCATCGCCTGGCCAGGTCCATGGGACTGCACGGTTACGTCCAGAACAACGGTTCTAACGTGGTCATTGAGATCGACGGGAACGCGGAGGAATTCATCTCGAGGTTGAGGACCGCCCTACCGCCCCTGGCCCGTTTGGACGATATCACCGTCACGGAAGGACTTCCTGAGGCCAAGCTGAGGGAGATGGGGTTCATCATCGTTCCCAGTCAGGACGGTATAGGCGGTATGAGCATACCGAACGATACGGCCGTCTGCCCCTCCTGCCTGAAGGAGATGCTGGACCCCTCGAACAGACGCTACCTTTACCCCTTCACTAACTGCACCGATTGCGGCGCCCGGTTCACTGTCATCGATGGCATTCCGTACGACCGCGGGAAGACCTCGATGAGGCCGTACGTCCTTTGCCCCGAATGTAAAAAGGAATATGAGGACCCGGACGCCCGGCGCTTCCACCATCAGACCATCGCCTGCCCGGTGTGCGGTCCCCGCTATTATCTCATGGACGGAGATGGAAGGATGGACGATGACCGTCCGATAGAGAAGTTCGCCATGCGCTTGACCGAAGGGAGCGTAGGTGTGGCCAAGAGCTGGGGCGGGATGCACCTGTGCTGCACATTGGACCGCCTGGAGCATATGCGCCAGTGGTACCGCCGCAAGCAGAAGCCGTTCGCCATAATGGTGCGCGACCTGGAAGCTTTGAAAAGGTACGGCATTCCCAGCGAGCACGACCTGGAGCTGCTCACGTCATCGCACCGTCCCATCGTCCTGGTGGACAAGGTGGAGAACGACCTGACCGATCTTATCGCGCCGGGTCTGGGCAACATCGGCGTTTTCCTTCCGTACACGTCCATGCAGCACCTGCTATTCCATCATCTGAAGCAGGACGCGCTGGTCATGACCTCGGCCAACGTTCCCGGGGAACCGATGGTGCTGCATGAGAGTGCGGCGCTTACACTTGGGGCCGACATCTATCTGATGCACGATCGAGAGATCATCAATCGCTGTGATGACTCCGTCGTTCGATCGTTCGGAGAACGTACGTACTATCTGAGGAAGTCCAGAGGCCACATCCCAAGCCATATCGAACTTCCCTTCAAAGGTACGGCCGTCGGCGTGGGGGCGCAGGAGGGCCTGGCCGGTGCATTGGCGTATGATGGCCGCCTCTATGCCACGCAATACATTGGGGACGCCACATCGCCGGGGGTGCTAGAGTTCCTGGAGAGCAGCATCTCGTACCTAAGAAGGCTGATGAGGGCGGAGAGCCTGGACGCAGTAGGCATGGACCTCCACCCGGGGCATACAACTAGAAGATTGGCGAAGAGGTTGGCCGAGGAGAACGGCATCGAGGCCGTGGAGGTGCAGCATCACCACGCCCACGCCGCGGCGCTCATGGTGGAATCGAACCTTTCCGAGATATCGGCCATCACCATAGACGGCACCGGGTACGGTGACGATGGCGTGGCCTGGGGCGGCGAGGTGCTCTTCGCCGATATGAGGGAGCACCGTCGTGCCGGGCACCTGAGGGAGATGCCGTTGCTGGGCGGGGAGAAGGCCGTCTACGACGTACGCCGCCTGGCCTTCGCACTGGCGGAGATGACCGGCGGTGGTCTTGACTACTTCCCGGACGAGGAGGCCGAGGTCTTCCGCAAGATGATGCCGAGAGCGGGCAGATGCACGTCCTTCGGCAGAGTGCTTGACGCCATCTCGTGCTATCTGAACGTGTGCCAATATCGCAGCTACGACGGCGAACCGGCCATGAAGTTGGAGAGATGGCTGGCATCAGCGAAACGCCTGGACCTGGTGCCTACGGTCCGCAAAGGCGATGTCATCGACACGGCGGAGATGTTCCGCACCATGATGGAGGCCAAGGGCACCGTCGCGGACAGGGCGGGAAGCATGACCTACGCCATGCTGCGCGGCCTGGTGGACATCGCCATCGAGACGGCGGAGGACGAGGGGGTGCAGCACATAGGTCTGACAGGAGGCGTGAGCTACAATCGCCCCATCTCCAGATGGTGCCAGGAGATGATAGGGGAGAGCGGGATGACCTTCGTGGCCCACGACCTGACGCCCAATGGCGACGGGTGCATCTCCACCGGACAGTGCGCCGTTGCATTAGCTAGAACGGTCATCTGACATCGTTCGGTCGGTACTCTTCCACGGCCTTGCGGACGATGGCCCAGGTCTCGACCTTCTGGCCCATCCCGATGGCGTTGGCCGTGGACGAGGACGGTAACGTGTACGCGACCGGCCTGGGGCGACCTTCCGGCCAGTTGTCCTTGATGAGAAGGTCGTACATCGTCCCGGCCACCTTGCCGTTGAGGAATATGTGGTCTAGGTCCTTGTTCTCCCGGAAGAACATCTCTATGTCGTTGACCACGGGGTTGATGATGGACTGGTCCCGGCTCCCTCTGATGTCGCACTCGGCCAGGACGTCCCAGAGGGCGATCCGCCTCTCCGTGATGAACCTTATCTTTTTTCCGTAATCGATCTCAGGCTCTGCCTGAAAAAGAGCGTATATGATGTTCCAGAAATGATTGCGCGGGTTCCCATAGTATTCCATCTTCTCGATGGACCTGACGCTCGGTATGGTACCGAGTATGAGCACCTTCGGTCCTTCCCCCACCACTGGCGGGAGCCCTACCCGGTGAACGGTCTCGCGTTCGGACCTTGAAGCGGCGTTCATCATAGTTCGGATAGCTCCCGTAGCGGATAAACGAATCGGACAAGGACGTGGCAAACACCATTTATATCGTCAAGGACATTTGGGTGGGGCAAGGTTGTGGAATGAGGAAGCTCCTGATATTATTGGATGGCGCGGCCGATGAGGGCATATCCATATTCAACAACCAGACCCCGTTGAGAGCGGCCAAGAAGGATTTCATGGACGGTGTGGCCCGCCTGGGAAAGGTGGGCACGACCGACGGCAAGGACTACACCCATTCCTTCCTGATCGAGCTCCTCACCGGAAGACCGTACGATATCCCGCGAGGGGTGGTGGAGGCCTACGGCCTTGAGCTCCCCATCGGCGAAGGGCGCGTGGCCTACCGCATGACCCCGGCCAAGGTGCGTGACGGGAACGTCGAGTGGTACTACAACATCAGCTGCGACGAGGAGATGTTCCTGCAGAGAGCGATAATAAAGAACCGCTCGAAGCTGTCCCATATGGACCCCAAGATGCTCCTGTATCAAGGAGGAAAGGGAGTGCTGACCGTGAAGGCCGATGAGATCGTCGACCTGCCGAAGCCCCCGGGACCGGCGAAGATCGATGCTGAAAGACTAGGCCCGTTCCAGGAGTTCTCCGCCGGCATCGAGGAGTGCACCCATGGCATCACATTGCTGCCCTGGGGCGGCGGACTTGGCCAGGTGGCCGTGGACGTCAGAAGGGAGATAACCAAGGTCCCCGACCTGACCGTCATCTCCAAGAGCCCTTCCGCGCTGGGCGTCGGAAAGTACCTGGGCATGGAATCGGTGCGCGTTCCCGGCTACAAGGAAGGGGTAAAGATAGCCAGCCAGATGATAGGTGAAAGGGACGTCTTCCTTCATATCGAGGAGACGGACGACATCAGCCACAAGTGCAACCCCAAGAACAAGCTGCGCCTGATCGAGGAGATCGACCGGGAGCTGAACCATTATGCTAAATGCTTCACAAAGTGCCAGGTGGCGCTCCTTATAGACCATGGTGCCTCGTCCATAACCGGGGAGCACATGCGCATGAAGGTGCC
>JAJRAK010000038.1 GCA_028682895.1 Methanomassiliicoccales archaeon | reverse complement strand
TGGGCGAGCAGAGGCATCCGGAACCACCGGAGGCCACCGTCCCCATTATGACCACGCGGACGCCGTCGTCACCGACCGCTGAATGATCGGCGATGAGCTCGTCGACGTCAATGCGATGATCATGGTCATTCATCTCCCTCGCGATCTCGGCCTTATCCCCGGCTATGGTGGCGATATCGTTGAACGGTATCCCCATGGTCATGGCCAGGTTCATGCTCGGGTCGGTGTCGAACAATAGTACCTTATGTCCCTGTCTGGAAAGGAGACGGGAAAGGGTGGAAACAATGGTGGTCTTGCCCACTCCGCCCTTCCCTGTGGCGATCACCCGCAACATGATCAAACAGTCTCCATGACCAGTGTGGTGACGAAAACGGTCTCGTCGTACTCCTCGCTGACCTTCTTGCTCTCGTCTCGGTACCGAACGAGGAACATCCAGGTGCCCTTGCTGTCAATCTTGACGGTAGCGTTCCCGCCCACTATGTCGACTAAAGCCTCCTTCTTCGATTCCCTGCAATAGGCCTTCATCTGAACACCGGTCAGGTTCCTCTTCTCATACTTGACCTTGAAAGCGATGCTCTCGCCGACCTTGATGGACCTCGAAGACGGAATGATATCGAGCGTGGTGTGGGCACTGGGTTTGAAATCGCCCTTGGCGTTCACGGGGACAATCTTCTTGGCCACAAGCTGGTACGCCCCGGAATAGGCGACCTTCGCGACCTTGGACTTCGGCCCCATGGTCCATTTCCCCTTGGCGTCCTTGCACCATACCGAGGATGAATCTATGTAGAACGTGTAGTCACCATCGGCGGTCCTCGGGGTCGATACCAGCCAATCCTCCTTCCCCTCCTTCTCGTCCCCCTTGACCTTCCGTTTCTTGTCAGGCGTATAGATGAACGAGTTCACGTACATCTTGGGCGAGACGCCATCGATGCTCATGTTATGCCCATGCATAAGATGGCATGACACCTTGTCGCCTTTGCTCGAAGGCTTCTCGAACCAGAGCTCATGGCCATAATAGACCTTGCTAAGCGCCTCTAACGATCCCTCGTCCAACGTCCTGTTCAATCGGTCCATCTCTTCGTAGTTCATGCGATCATCTTCTCCTGTTCTCTCTTTGATATCCCCTTTTAATGCCAGCTAATAGTAATACTAATATTAAAAAAGTGTTACTAATTTAAATTATTGCAGTTGCATATTATAGTACCAGGCATGATCGCCAAGCCTCATTTTCTGACGAACAAGGTGAAATCGAACGGCAAGGAGATGGTCTCCCCCTCATCCGACCTGTATTCTACCCGGTCGCCATCCATGCTCAGTTCGATGGACGATGCTCCCAGCTCGATCAACGTGTTGACATCCCACTGGGGTCTGCGCTCCCGACTGAGGGGCAATCCCTTGGCGATATCCTTCATGATGTTGACATCGACACCTTTGATGAAGCGATGCCCGTCGTTCTTGTCCCTTTCAACCCTGGTGAACTGTTCGTCGTACAGATGCAGGTAGTAGTTACCATCGAAGACGATCATCGTGCCGCCCGGTCTCAGCACCCTCAGCCATTCCCTATAGGCCTGCCTCGGCCTTTCCAGGTCCCAGATGAGGTTCCGGGACAGTATCAGGTCGAAGGCATCGTCCGGCAGGTCCAAGCTCTGAGCGTCCATGCGCATCAACCTCGCCGGGACCCCAAACTCTTGACAATTACTTCTGGCCTTATCGAGCATCGCCTCGGTATAATCGACGGCAGTGACATCGTGCCCCTCTTTTCCCAGCAATATGGGGAAGAACCCCGGTCCCGTGCCGATGTCCAAGACCTTCAGCGCCCTACCGTCGATATGCCGGTTGATCAGGTCCAGCCATCTTCTGTGCCGGTCCGTCCTCAGCTCGTCCAATATGGAATCGGAATAGCCCTCCGCCCTCATGGTCCAATATTCTTTGATATCTTCCAATCGTTCCATTTATTTCACCATCTCATTTTTATCATCACATCACTGGATTGGCCCCGCCTTTCGTAAGGGCAACGGTCCTCTGACGAAGTCCTATCTCCGCCAAGGTTCCCATGAGGAGACCCCCAAGGATCTCGCAAAGTATCAGTCCCCACCACATGGCCTCCAGGTCGATGGACGACGTGTACCAGAACACTGCGATGAGCAGTATGTTCCTGACCAATGTGGAGTACATGGACCGGTCCGCCATGTAGATGGCCTGGAGCAGCGAGGACGAGATGTTGATCCAGGCATAGAACGGGACGAACAGACTGAACAGACGCACCGTATGGGCCATCTCCTCCCTCAGTCCCGCAGCGCTCCCGCTGGACGTGAACACGAATGCGAACTGCTCGGAGAAGAATGCCAGTACGAACGAGCTGGCGATGGTGATCGCTAGTGCCAACATCAGGGAATGGTTGTATCCTTCCCTCACCTTCTCCATGTCCCCGCCCCCGTATGCGGCCGCGCCCATCGGAACGAGCCCGCCGCCAAGTGCCTGGGATGGTATCATCAGCAGATTGACGTACTTCCAGGTGGTGTTGTACAATGCCACCCCGACGGGACCTCCGCACACTACCAGGAAGTAGACGAGGGCCAGGTTTATGGCCGACATTATGTTCAGTTCCACGGTCTTTGGCACGCCGGTCCTCAGGAACTCCTTGATGAGGGCGCCGTCGAAGCGGAATCCATTGAATCGTATCCCTATGTATGTGGAACGACCGATGAAGTACCAGTATACGGCGGGAACGATGGCGATGGCCGTCGACAATACCGTGGCCCAGGCGAGCCCGGCTATCCCCATCCCGAAAGTGAAGGCGAACAGAGGGTCCAAGACCATGTTCAAGGCCACGCTCAGCAGCATAATGGTCATGGACCGTTTCGCCGCCCCTTCCGACCTGAGCAGTCCTCCGAATACCCCATGGGCGAACATTATGAACGCGGACATCAGGAACGGATAGGCATAGGCCATGGACTCGGCATGGGCCACATCACC
>JAJRAK010000037.1 GCA_028682895.1 Methanomassiliicoccales archaeon | reverse complement strand
TGCTCGCTTGGCAAAATTCTTTATGGACGTCCAGTCCTACGTATCTCATGGTCTGATCGCCTCCGTTTTTCTCCTAAATTAACGATAGGCGTCAGGCCACTTTTTACATTCCATCCATTTCAAACAATTATTCTTTTATGAATATTTCTGGGAATAAGTTTTATAATATTAACAATTGTTACACAAAAAGCCCAGGACAGTTCGGAGATCACGATGGTCCATGGGTCGGAGAGATGTGGATGAAAAGGACATATGAGGAAATCAACACCAAGATAGCTAAAGGCCAGGCCGTTGTCATAACGGCCGAGGAGGCCGTCGATCTCGTCAAAGAGATCGGAGTGGGGAAGGCTGCGCAGGAGGTCGATGTAGTGACGACCGGCACCTTCGGAGCTATGTGTTCCTCAGGGGCCTTCATCAATTTCGGTCATTCCGAACCACCGATCAAGATGCAGAAGGTGTGGCTCAACGATATCCCGGCCTACACGGGCCTGGCGGCCGTGGACGCTTACATCGGCGCCACCGAGATCAACGACAGCAAGGGAATGGAGTACGGTGGTGCGCATGTGATAGAGGAGCTCGTCGCCGGAAGGTCCGTATCGCTCAAGGCGACCGCCTATGGAACGGACTGCTATTTACTGAAGAACATCGAGACCAGTATATCACTGGCCGATGTGAACCAGGCATACCTGTTCAATCCCAGGAACATGTACCAGAACTATGCGGTGGCCACCAATTCGTCCGATCGAACGCTCTACACCTACATGGGCAAGCTGTTACCGAGGAACGGGAACGCCACCTATTGCAGCGCCGGTCAGCTGTCCCCCCTGCTGAACGACCCGAACCTGCGCACGATCGGACTGGGCACCAGGATATTCCTCGGTGGAGGGATAGGGTACGTCAGTTGGGAAGGGACGCAGTTCAAGACCAACGTTCCCACGGTGAACGGTGTGCCGAGCGCGGCCGCAAGAGCATTGGCCGTCATAGGTGACCTGAAGCAGATGGACCCAGAGTACGTCCGGGGCCTGTACTTCCACAAGTACGGGACATCCCTGGGCCTGGGAATAGGGGTCCCTATCCCGATACTGGACGAACAGGTCATGAAGGACGCGTCCATCAGCGACTCCCAGATATTCGCGCCAGTGCTGGACTATGCCGTGCGTTCCCGGTCGCGCAAGCCGGTCAGGACCATCAACTATGAGGAGCTGAGGTCCGGGACCATCGATATCAACGGCAAGGAGGTGCGCACATCTTCCCTGTCCAGCTATCGCAAGGCGCGCAAGATCGCGGCCACGCTCAAGTCCTGGATCGAGGAGGGTAAGTTCTCCCTCACCAGACCGGTGGCGACGTTCCCGGCGGAGCAGGTACAGAAAACGCTGGAGGTCCGCAGCATCGAGGAGGATCGACCATGATCAAGAAAAAATTGATACTGGAGTTCTCCCCCGACCTGGTCGATAGGCCGATAATCCACCGCCTATCGACCGAGCACGGCCTCGCCCTCAACATACTGAGGGCCACGATCACCGAGGACGGAGGGCGGATGATCCTTTCTCTGGAAGGGAGCTCTGACAGCATCAGCGCGGGCATTGCCTACCTGAACGAGAAAGGGGTGAGCGTTCAGGACCTGGACGCGTTCATAACGAAGGACGACGGAAGATGCACGGATTGCGGAGCATGCCTGTCAATATGCCCTGTCAAAGCGTACGAGCTGGACAGGACCGATTGGAGCGTCCATTTCCGGTCTGATCCGTGCATCGCCTGCGGTGTCTGCCTGGACGTATGTCCGGTCAAGGCCATCCGGAAGGTGGTCTAAGAAGGTCAATATGAAAGCTTTGCCGATCGGCGTATTTCCTCCAAGCTGGCAAAGCTTCATCCTCAGGGATCGTCACCCATCCCCCACGGCCCCGGGGGCCGGTCCCTGAGGTAAATCCTTTATCTTCAGGTCCGACGAGGATCCGATCAAGAAGGTGTTCACAATGATACACGACAATATCCTGGGCACTGTGGGGCATACGCCCCTGGTCCGCTTAAATAGGTTACCAGATGATGATGCGGCGGAAGTGCTGTGCAAGCTGGAGTCGTTCAATCCAACGCACAGCATCAAGGACCGCATCGCCCTGATGATGATCGAGAACGCAGAGCGGGAAGGTAAACTTTGGCCTGGCTCTGAGATAGTGGTGGTCGAACCGACATCCGGCAACACCGGTATCGGACTGGCGATGGTATGCGCCGTAAAGGGATACCGCATAGTACTGACCATGCCGGACAGCATGACCATCGAGCGCAGGAAGCTGCTCAAGGCGCTTGGGGCGGAGCTGATACTGACCCCGGCGTCAGCCGGCATGCAAGGCGCGGTGGACCGGGCCAAGGGCATATGCGAAGAACGCGAACGCGCGTTCATGCCTCAGCAGTTCGAGAACGCTGCCAACCCTAGAGCACATGAGAAGAACACCGCCTTAGAGATACTTGCGGAAGTGCCCGAACCGGACGGTCTCGTCGCTGGTGTCGGGACCGGTGGAACGATCACTGGTATCGGTCATACGTTCCGTTCCTTCGGCCTCAGGACACTGATGGTCGCAGTGGAACCAGCAGCATCACCGGTCCTTTCCGGCGGTAGCAAGGGCGCACATAAGATCCAAGGTATCGGGGCCGGTTTCGTACCTAAGATATTGGACAGGCAGATGATCGATCGGATCGTGACCGTCACCGATGAGGAGGCAAGGAGCACGGCCCGGGATTTGGCCAAGAAGGAAGGCATCCTCTGTGGTTATTCCTCCGGGGCAGCGGTCCATGCGGCCCTCGGACTAGCGAAGGAATTGGGTCCGGACAAGAAGGTAGTGGCCATATTGCCAGACTTCGGAGAAAGATATTTGAGCACGGACCTGTTTCAAGAGTAGTCCATGAACTGGAAGGATGACGTCAACACCGTTCTGGAGCGCGACCCCGCTGCAAGGTCCTTCCGCGAGGCCTTCTACTTCAGCCCTGGCCTTCACGCCATCCTGCTCCAGCGCATCTCGCACCGCCAGTACGTCAAGGGCAAGATCAACACCGCCCGGGCCATCAACTACTTCGCCCGGTTCCTGACAGGCGCGGACATCCATCCGGGCGCCACCATCGGCACGGGGTTCTTCATCGATCATGCCGTCGGCGTCGTGATCGGAGAGACCAGCATAATCGGGGACAACGTGTCCATCTTCCAGGGCGTGACGCTCGGCGGTGTCAGCACCAGCAAGGGCAAGCGCCATCCGACCATCGGCAACAACGTCACCATCGGCGCCGGGGCCAAGGTGCTTGGGAACATAACCATCGGTGAGAACGTCAAGATCGGGGCCGGCTCCGTGGTCGTGAAGGACGTGCCGCCCAACTCCACCGTGGTAGGAGTTCCGGGGCGTGTCGTGAAGAGGGAGGGGACGGCCGTAAAGGTGGACCTTCGGCACGATGAACTGCCCGATCCGCTTCGCGACGCAATAATGCAACTTACCAATAACATCTCCGAGCTGGACCACCGTCTGGAACGGTTGGAGAAGCTCGTGGAAGAAAAGAACGGGAAACAGGGGTGAGCCATCTGACTCTGCAGATCTACAATACCATGGCCAAGGCCAAGCAGGAGTTCCGATCGATCGAGGACAAGAAGGTCAGGATGTACGTATGTGGGGTCACGGTATACGACGATGTGCACATGGGCCACGCCCGCTTCATGGTGGTGTTCGACATGGTGTCCCGTTACCTGCGCTACAAGGGATACGACGTCACCATGGCCATGAACTTCACCGATGTCGACGATAAGATCATCAAGCGAGCCAACGAGGAGAACGTCGACGCTCTGGTCGTATCACGCAGGTGCATCGAAGGGTTCTTCCGCGATTCCGATGCGCTAAGGGTTAAGCGCGCCACGTTCTATCCGAAGGCCAGCGAGACCATACCCGAGATCATAACCATGGTCGAGGACATCATCAATGCCGGTTTCGGTTACGTAACTCCGGACGGCAGCGTCTACTTCGACGTCACCAACGTCAAGGATTATGGTAAACTGTCAGGCAACAAGCTGGATGAGATGATCTCCGGCGCCCGCATCGAGGTGGACGAGATCAAGCGCAGCCCGGTGGACTTCTGCCTATGGAAGGCGGCCAAGCCCGGCGAGATATCCTGGGACTCCCCCTGGGGAAAGGGACGGCCTGGATGGCACATCGAGTGCTCGGCAATGGTACGGAAGCTCCTGGGCGAGACCATCGACATACACGGCGGCGGCAACGACCTCATATTCCCGCACCACGAGAACGAGATACTGCAGTCAGAATCGGTGACGAAGAAGCCTTTGGCCAACTATTGGATGCACAACGGGATGTTACAGGTGGCGGACGCCAAGATGTCCAAGTCCCTGAAGAACTTCTTCTCCGCCAAGGACGTCCTGGCAAAGTTCAGGCCCGAGGAGGTCCGGTTCTATCTGCTCAACACCCACTACCGTGGCCCGCTCGTTTATAGTGAAGAGGCGCTGGTCGAGGCCGCGACATCGCTGAAACGCCTTCACACATCATACGGATCATTGAAAGGGTACAAGGGGAATGGGGACAACAACGCCTTGGGCATCGCAGCCACGGCCAGGGAAGGTTTCCTGGCGGAGATGGACGACGATCTCAACTCCCGCGGGGCGCTCTCATACCTTTTCGATCTGGCGCGCGAGGCGAACCGCCTGATGGACTCGGGCGAGCTCAGCGCCGCCGGGGCCGCTGACATCATCGCCATGTTCGAGGAGATGGACTCGATATTCGATATTCTGCCTTCTCAGAAGAAGGGCGATGACAAGCTGGACGACGTCATGGTCCTGCTCATCGATATTCGTAAGGAACTGCGAAAGCGCAAGGCCTACGACCTCTCCGACATGATCCGTGACCGTCTGGCGGAGGCTGGGATCAAGATCGAGGACACGGCCGACGGTGCGAAATGGAAGCTTCTCTGAGCCCGGTGCAAAAGAAAGCGATACTGATATGCGGCGGTCCGGTCAAGGTATCTGCCGACTTCCGTCCGCCATTCCGATTGAGCCGCTCCACCGCCGGTCCCGGCGCCGGTTCGGCATCGATCGTACTGGCGTTCGATGGATTGCGCGCTAAGAAGGCGATCTCCCGTGAGAGCGGCGATTTCGAACTGATGGGCGGAGTTGAAGGATATTCGCTCACATGGCAGGGAAAGCCTTTCATCGATGCTTTGGAACTAAGGCCCGTGCTCTATCATTCTCCGGAACAGGCCTTCTTCAACCTCGGTCAGGAATGCATCTTCGACTGCCTGTTCTGCACATCGCGCAAGTTGAACAAGGATGTCACGAAGTCGCTGGAACTTGATAAGGTGTTCGAGCTGATAATCGAGGCGGAAAGGAAGGGGGGGATGAAAGGCGTGGCGTTGACGTCGGCCGTCGTCGGCTCCATCCACGAGACGGTCGACCGCTTCATCTATGTCATCGAGAAGGTCCGAAGTGCGCTTCCTGACGCGTCCATTGGCGTCGAGCCTTACGTGGAATCGTACGAGGACATCGATCGGCTTCGCCTGGCGGGAGCTAACGAGATCAAGATCAACATCGAGAGCTTCGACCCAAGGATAATCGCCATCGCCTGCCCTAAGCTCCAGCTTCCCAGGCAGCTGGACTTCCTGCGTTACGCGGTCACTGTGTTCGGCCGGGGAAAGGTGACGTCGAACCTGATAATCGGAATGGGGGAGACAGACCGCAACGTCCTGGAAGGGGTGATGACACTGGCTGCCATGGGCGTGGTCCCCACAATCCGCGCCCTTAAGATCAATGAGACGAACCGACCGGTCCTGGAAGAGGCATTGGGGAAGCTGGAACCGGTCACTCCTGAACGATTGATACACCTCTCGCAAGAAACCAAGATCATTCTGGCGACGCACGGACTTACCACCAGGACGTTCGACACCATGTGCCATGAGTGCACATGCTGCGACCTCGTGCCCTTCAGGGACCTGTGAAATGAGGCAACATGCTCGAAAGGCGGGGAAGGATACAAGCCCGTGATATGAATAGGGATGAACGATAACATGACCGACTATTCCTACTCCAGACTTCAGGTCTTCCAGCAATGTCCTTTCAAGTACCGCCTGATGTACATCGATAAGATAGCCAGGTTCACCAAGGGCATAGAGGGCTTCATGGGCGATATGGTCCACAGGACTTTGCGGGACCTGCACGCACGGGTGGACGAGGGCGGCACGATGACGGTGGACGAGATGCTGGACATCTACCGTTCCCATTGGAACGGGGGATGGAGCGATGACGTGGTCATCGTGAAAAAGAACAGGACCGCCGCGGACTATCTCCAGAGCGGAGCGGAGATGCTCATCGCCTATTATGACAAGTACGAACCGTTCGACCAGATGAGCATCGTGGGCCTGGAGACCGACGAGCGCCTGCAGCTTCCGGACGGGAACCGATATTACATCAAGATCGACAAGCTCACCCGGGTGGACGATACGTACTACGTCTGCGATTACAAGACGGGCGCCAAGGGCGTGACGCAGACGGACGCCGAGGCCGATTCCCAGCTGGGGATGTACTCCCTATGGGTTCTGAGGACCTTCCCCCAGGCTGGCAAGGTATTGATGAGATGGTACTCACTGGCCGACGGCCGCGAGGTCACCTGCGAGAAGGGCGTCCAAGCCCTCCAGGCATTGGAGGCGAAGGTCGTGAGGACGATCTCCGCCATCGAGTCATGCAAGAACTTTTCCACCCGTAGGACGGGGCTCTGTTCATATTGCCAGTACCAGGACCTCTGTCCAGAGTTCAAGCGATGATGGGCGGTCCTGCGCCATCATCGTGGACGTCCATGCGCATATCATGCCTTTGAGGACTAAGGCGACTCAGGACCTTTAGGTGACCCAATATTCGATGGTAATGGATAGTTTTAGGTTCGATAATAATGATTAAATAGTGTATGTTAGGTGGTCCTAAATAATGGTAAGTGAGAACATCGAAGAGTACCTGGAGTGCATATGGGAGCTGACCCAGGACAATGCTCCAGCGCGAACGACGGACATAGCGAAGCACATGAACGTAGCGCCGGCCAGCGTCACGGAGATGCTGCAGAAGCTGCACGCGTCCGGGTTCATCACTTACGAGAAGTACAAGGGTGCACTGCTCACCGAGGATGGCATGGAGATCGGGGCGCACATAAAGCGTAAGCACCGACTGCTGGAGCGGTTCCTCTTCGACGTATTGGGCCTGGAGAAATCAAAGGTCCACGAGGAGGCCTGCCGCTTGGAGCACATGCTATCGGACGAGAGCGAGAAGCGAATCTCCGAGATGATGAACCACCCCACCCACTGTCCGGACGGCGACCCGATCCCGAAGATGGACGAGCTAAGGGGGAGCGACGAGAGCACGGTACTGCTCAGCACTCTCGATGAGGGGACGGAAGCGGTGATAACCCACCTTTCGTGCAGGGACCCGCAGAAGATCAGGCGCATAATCGCCATGGGCTTCGTGCCAGAACGCCGTATCACGGTCGAGGAAAGATTGCCGATGAACGGGCCGCTCCTGGTGCAAGTTGGTGACTGCCGAGTCGCCCTGGCCAAGGAATACGCCGACATGGTCTACGTCAATCCGGTGCACAAGATCAAGCGTTTCATGTGATGGTGGCATCGATGGAACTTTTCCTGATAGGCAACCCCAACGTAGGTAAGAGCGTGGTATTCAACCGTCTTACTGGCATAGGTACGATATCATCCAACTACCCGGGCACGACCGTGGAGTATCTCCGAGCGGAGGTGGTGATGAAGGGGAAGCGCATCAACGTCACAGACCTTCCAGGGATATACTCCCTGACGCCCGGTACCGAGGACCAGCTGGTGGCGGCAAAGCTTCTGAGCGGGGCAAGGCCCGACTGCATACTGGTGGTGGCGGACGCCACCCGATTGGAACCGTCGCTGGTGCTGACGTTCCAACTGATAGAGCTCGGCTTCCCCGTACTTATGGCATTGAACATGATGGACGCGGCGCGCAAGCGCGGCGACCTGGACGTCGAGGCCCTATCAAAAAAGCTGGGAGTGCCCATCGTCCCAACGGTGGCCACGACCGGCGAGGGCATCGGCGAGCTCATGGACGCCATCATCGGTTACCAATACGTTCCGTCCGAGTTCCGCGTCAGGTACGACTCGCACATAGAGGCGTACATGCAGGTCATGAAGCAGGGCATCGGCGATTCCCAATTGAAGTACTCTCCCCGCGGCGCTTCAATAAAATTGCTCGAGGGGGACGAGCAGTTTACCAGCGGCTTCCCCAAGGATATGCCCGACCAGGTCAAGAGGCTCAGGGGCGAGTTCCGCGCCGAGCATGCCGAGGACCTTGAGGTGCACATCACCCGCGACCGCTACGGGGAGGCGGGCAAGATGATCACTGAGGTCCTTCGCCCCAATCCGCAGCAGCGGACGCCGAAGCAGCGCCTGTCGGACCTGACGATGCGCCCCCTCACAGGACTGCCGATACTAGGTCTGGTCATGGTCGGCGTGTTCGCCACCATAATATTCGTCGGCGCATGGCTGGAGGCTACGTTACTGGGGCTATGGGCTGACGTGAGCGGTTCTTTCTTCACTGATATGAGCCATGCGATCGGTGGTGAGGTAGGGTTCGCCATCGCCAACGGTCTGGACCTGAGCATACAATCGATACTGGCGATAGTCATTCCGTACATCTTGCTCTTCTATCTGATATTAGGGGTGCTGGAGGATTCGGGGTACCTGCCGCGCGTAGTGGTGCTGCTGGACCGGATAATGCACAAGATCGGCCTTCACGGTCAGGCGGTCATCCCCATGCTCGTGGGCGTGGGATGCAACGTTCCCGCTATCTTGGCCACCAGGATGATCGAGTCCCGCCGGGAGAAGCTGATATTGGCGACGATCATCGTCATGGCCGTCCCCTGCTCGGCGCAGATGGCCGTGATCATCGGGACCATCGGCCGGTACGGCGGAATAATCTACGTGATGGTGATACTGCTCATACTGCTGGGACTGATACTTGTGCTTGGCAGGCTATTGCACAAGGTGCTCAAGTTCGAACCGTCCAGCCTGATGATGGAGATCCCCGACCTGACGGTCCCCAGCGCCAAGAACGTGGGGAAGAAGACATGGATGAGGGTGAAGGAGTTCTTCGTCATAGCGTTCCCGATCCTCCTGGTCGGCTCCATCGCTCTGGAGGTATTGTCCGCTTACGGGGTGCTGGAAACACTGGTGGACCCGCTGTCCTTCTTCACCGTCGGTCTGCTCGGTCTTCCGGCCATCATAATCATCGCCCTGATATTCGGGTTGCTCCGTAAGGAGATGTCCTTCCAGCTCCTGGTCGTCCTCTTCGGGACGGCCGACCTGGCATCGGTGATGACCCTGGACCAGCTGTTCGTGTTCGCCCTGGTCATGGCGACCTTTATGCCCTGCCTTTCGGCGTTGACCGTCATGATAAGGGAGTACGGACTGAAGGATTCGCTCAAAGTGACCTTCGCGTCGATGGCCTTGGCGTTCACATTGGGTGGCGTGGCGAACCTCGTTCTCTCGGTCATATGAGGAAAACGAACTAACGGGGATGACGTTCGCCGCCTCGTGTACGAGGTCGTGTTCTTCTCTGCGCTGGTGCTGTACTTCGTCATCAGCCTGATGTACAACGCGTTCCTGGTCTGATCAGTGCGTGAAGTATGCGACCAGTTTCGGAGATACCTTCTCGATCTTCACGAAGCCGAAGCGCTCGAACTGCACGACCTTGCCCTCTTCTTCCTTGGGGATGCACTCGGCGAATCCGTCCTTCGATTCGCCCGTTGGCATGATGACGGACGCGGGCACGCAGTTGTCCGGTACCCAGTGGATTATCTTCGCCCCTTCCTTGACGAAGGAGAGGTCGTTCCCGACGTAGGTGGCCTTTCCGGAACGGAGCTCCACGTTGGCCAGGTCTTTCAACCGGGCCTTCCCGGCCTCCATGGCCGCCTGCAGGTCCTTCTCGACCACGTTGACGATTATCGGTGCGTTGAGGTGGAATTCACGGGTGCCCATCTCCGGATGCCCCGGGTGGCGCGGAACTCTAGCACTGAGCTCCTGAACGCCGCAGATTTGCAACGGCATCGGGTCCCAGACGAAGAAGTAACGGTTGGACGTCTTGTCGACGATGTCCTTGTTGTACGCGAACAGGTTGTCCCAGGAGAACTCGATGTCCGTCTCCTTTATCCCGCAGTCCACCCAAAAGTGGCGTATGGCATCGGCACTGAACCCCCTCTTGGCCATGGCGCGGACCGTTCCTAGACGCACGTCGTCCCAGCCGGTGTATTCCCCTGATTTTATGCCCTTTCCCACGGTGGACGTCTTCAGTATGGCGTCCGGCACCGAGACGAGGCCGTAATGGGTGTAATGGGGCTGCTTCCAACCGAAGTATTTGAAGATGTATTCCTGGCGCATGGTGTTGTTCAGATGGTCCTTCCCGCGCAGGACGTGGGTCAGGCCGAGCAGATGATCATCTATCGCCACGCTGAAGTTCATCATGGGGTACAGGCAGTATTTGCTGCCCTTGAGCGGGTGCGGCGTGGACGTCACGATGCGCAGCCCTACGAAATCTCGTATGGCTGGGTTAGGATGCTTCAGGTCGGTCTTCACGACCAGGACGGCCTTCTCCTCCTCGTAGTGCCCGGCCAGCATCTTCTCGAACTTCTCCATCGTCGTGGGCACGTCCTCATCGTGGTGCGGGCAGGGCAGGCACTTTTCCTTCAGGCCGCGCCATTCCTCCACCGGGCAGGTGCAGACGTACGCCCTGCCCATCTCGATGAGCTTTTTCGCGATATCGTAATAGATCTCGAAGCGGTCGCTCTGGATGACCGTCTGATGGACCTTGACGCCGAGCCACTCCAGGTCTTCGGGTATCATGTCGTAGGCGTTCGGGTCGATCTTGTCCGGGTTGGTGTCCTCCACGCGGTTGATGAACTTGCCGTCGTAGTTGCGGCAATAGTCATCGTTCAGAATGGCTACGCGGGTATGGCCCAGATGCAACGGTCCGGAGGGTCCGGGGGCGAAACGCATTACGACCTTCCCTCTCTCCATATCGGGAAGCTCAGGCAGCCCGATGCGCCTCTCGGTCTTCTCCCTCTTGAGCAGTGTGACGTCGATCTCGGACAGCTCCTTGTGCTGGGCTTCGACCGACATGGAGTTGACCTGTTCTACGATCGAGGCTATGAGCGGCAGCACTTCCTTGGTGCGAGTGCGCAGTTCCGGGGACTCGGCCAGCACCTTGCCTTGAACAGCCTTAGGGTTGGCCTTTCCCGCGTAAAGCACAGCGTTCTGCAGTGCATACTTCCTGATGGTCGCTTCCATGTCGTTCTCTGACATCGGTCGCTGATATCCCCATCTCATTTTTTAACTTTCGTTGCCACACGATGGGCGCATGGGTTATATCCGGGGACGATAATTCATGCTCATGGCCATCACAGGTCTCCTGGACCGCATGAGCGGCGTGAGGAACATCGACCGCCACGTGCCATTGGAACTGGAACCGACACGCATCCTGAGGGAAGAGGAACGCTCTCCGGTGCTCTTCCAGGACCTGAACGGCAGGAAGGCCGCAGGCAATCTCTGGAGCGACAGGGACCGCGTCACCGAGGCATTGGGGCTGCAGAAGGGCGAGCTCACCAAGGCGTTGCTCCAGGCATTGTCCTCACCGAAGCCTGTCTTGGATGTAAAGAAGGCCGGGTTCGAGGAGAACGTCAAGGAGACGTTCGATCTTCGCCGGCTGCCGATACCCAAGTACTTCCCGGACGACGGCGGACGGTACGTGACGGCGGGCGTGGCCATAGCCGAGTTCAAGGGGAAGGTCAACGTCTCCTTCCACAGATTGATGCTCCTGGGCAAGGACCGCTTCGGGATAAGACTGGTCCCAAGGCATCTGTTCACCATGCACAAGATGGCCATGGAGAAGGGAGAGGAGCTGAAGGTGGCGTTCGTCATAGGCACATGTCCGTCCGTCCTGCTCGCAGCTGCGACGTCAACGGATTACGAGGCGAACGAACTGGAGATCGCCAGCGCATTACGTTTCATTGGGTTGAATGAAGGGCTGAAGGTCCGTCGCACCAAGTACGGGATACCGGTTCCGGCGGACGCTGATTACGTCCTGGAAGGTCGTCTCACTTCCGATACCGTTTCCGAAGGGCCGTTCGTGGACATCAGCGGAACGTACGACGTGGAAAGAAAGCAGCCGGTGTTCAAGGTCGACCGTCTATACCATAGGAACGATGCGGTGTTCCAGCTGGTGCTCCCGGGCGGACTGGAGCATTACCTGCTCATGGGGCTGCCGCGCGAACCGGTCATCTTCAGGACCGTGCGCCAGGCCGTCCCGCGCGTACATGCCGTTCGTCTTACGGAAGGGGGATGCTGCTGGCTTCACGGCGTGGTGTCGATCACCAAGAACAAGGAGGGCGACGCCATGAACGCCGCCATGGCCGCGTTCACCGGACATCCGTCCATGAAGCATGTTGTCATCGTAGACAAGGACATCGATATTTTCGACGACAGGCAGGTGGAGTGGGCCATAGCTACGCGCTTCCAGGCGTCCCGCGGACTGTTGGTCATAAACAACGCCGCTGGTTCATCGCTCGACCCTAGTACCGAAGGGACCACGTCCAAGGTGGCCATAGACGCGACGAAGCCTTTAGGCGACACCAAGGTGTTCGAGAAGGCGGTATTGCCTTAGACGGCACGCGCAGAAACGATGACGTAGGTGAAAGGCCCGCGGAAGCTGCGGTCGTTCACCTCATAACCTCGTTCATGCAGACGGTACCTGCGCATGATACCAGACATCTTCCTCAGATCATCATCGCAAAGGTCGTAACGTTCAGCGAGGTCCTCGGAGCGCAGGTCCAGTGGCGGAGCTGTCCTCATGCTCGTCACCTCGAAGCCGTTGCGCTCATGTGCTTCACGCAGGCCTTCCGGCGTTAGGTAGAACTTGTCCACGCCCATCATCGGGTAGAGGATGTTCATGCATTCGCACTCCTCCTCCGTAGCGAACGAGGCAGGTTGTTGCACCAGCATCTCACCCTCTTCCATCACGGAACGCAGGGAGGAAAGGAAGCGGTCCTGCTGGTCCTTTCCGAAATAGTGCATGACCGAGCGGGAGACGAGCATCAGCCTTTCCTTCTCTTTGACCAACGATTCCCTTCTCAGGTCCAAAGCAGAGCAGAGCATGACGTCCATTCCCATGCATTGGTCCAGCTGGTCCCTTGAGACGTCGACGTTGAGGAGTCGGGGCGAATTGCCGTTGAAGCGTGCCCGTATCTGGTCCAGAAGAAAACCTGTGCCGCCGCCGATATCGGCGATGACGTTCGGGCGATAGCTCTCAACAGCCTGGAACGTTTCATCCACCAAAGGTTTGGCGTTGACCGGGTCGGAGAAGTAGGCACCGTGCGCCGTAGCCCATTTCCCGCCGTGGTAATGGAGCTCATTGGAGACGTTGTCCGAGCTGTCGATACGGTCCATCGAGATGAGAATCAGGATCCCGCTATTTGAACCGTACCACAATAAAAAAGGATTGCTGGAGGATGGTCGGACATCCTCGAAAAAGACCAAGATCCTTCCTGCTCAGGGCTTTTTCGGCCTCCTCCTCAGGAAGACAACGACAATGACCGCTATGGCGGCGATCGCCAGTACAGCGACGATCATCAGCATCATCCCCGAGTTCGCACCGCTCTCATCCGTGTCCTCCGCGTTCAGGGTCAGGTCGTTAAAGGTCGCGGTCTCGTCCTCTTCAACGGTCACGACCTCGGTCAGCTGATCATACCCGTCCACATCGATGGTCAAGGTGTAGTTGCCAACGGTGACGTTCTGGAAGGAGAACCGTCCATATGCATCAGTGGTCGTGGTCATTCCGTTGCTCAGCGTCACGGTCACGTTGGACATCACATTTCCTTCGTCATCGACCAATGCGCCCTCGATGTCCCCGGTGTCAACGGACGAGGTCAGTTCCAGGTCGCCCAGGTCGGTGGTGTCGTTCCTTATGGCCGTAACGTTCATGGTGAGCGTATTGAAGCCGACCTTCTCCACCTTCAGCGAATACGTCCCGGCGTCAGCGGTGAATGAAAAGCTTCCGTCCGCGGCGGTCGTCACCGTCGTAGTGCTGTTCAGAGTAACAGTCGCTCCGGCGATGGCGTGCCCGTCCTCATCCAATACCACACCTTCGATCAAGCCCGGCAGTGTCACCAGACTGAGATTGCCCAAGTGAACGGTCGCAACGGTCACGTTGACGTTCACATTGAAGATCGCGTATCCGTCCAGAGCCACGGTCATCCGATGCTGGCCAATTAGTACGTTATTGAAGGAGAAGCTGCCGTTCGCACCGGTGATGACGTACGCTCCATTTAGCGTGACGTTCGCTCCGGCGAGGCCGACCCCATCTCCGTCCACGATGGTGCCTACGACCGCACCCTTCAGGGCGGTCATCTCCAGGTCGCCAAGTTCGACGGTCTGCGCGGCGATCAGGGTGACGTCCATCGTCAACGTCCCGTATCCGTTCAATGCTATGGTCAGTTCGTATTCGTCCGCTCGAACGTCCTCGAACGTGAAGTTGCCGTTATCGTCGGTCAGCACGCTCACACCGTTCATGGTGATGTTCGCCCCGGCGAGCGCGTCTCCCTGCTCGTCGACGACCGTCCCGGTGACGGTGCCTACCTGGGTGGTGTTGAAGGTCCAGCTCGTTCCGAGCGTGTTCCCGGCCAGGTCCTTCCCTGACACCGTGACCGTATACTTCGTGTTGTACGCCAGGCCCGAATGCGAGAACGTGGCGACGGTCCCGTTCCATGTCACCGTTCCGCTCACATCGGAGACGGTGATGGTCGTGGCACTATGGTCCATGGCCTCGGAGAACTCCACGGTGATGGATTCGTTCAGCGCGACGTCGTTTCCCGTCGGAGAAACATCGGCCGTAGGTGCTGTAAGGTCGATCACGATGGTAACGGAGTCCGTGGCAGTGTTCCCGACGATGTCGGTCGCCCTTACCGTTATGGTGTGGGGGCTCGCGAAGAGATCTTCGACCAACGATGAAAGAGCATCTTCGTCCAGGGAGGTCCAAGCGCCGGCGTCTACCTTGATCTCCAAGGTGTCGATGTCATTTACATCGAACAATGTCCAGGTCACGGTCACATCGGCGCTGTTCATCCTCTGGTCGGATGCGGGCGAGGTTATGGTGACGACCGGTGCTATGGCATCGACGGTCACGTTCACCAGGTCCTCGGCCACGTTGCCCGCACGGTCGTACGCCCTTACGTAGATGGTATGGGTGCTATCGCTCAGCCCGCTGACAGTGGTGCTGTTGCCGCTGATAACGTTCCAGGCACCGCCATCCACCTTGATCGCATAATGGTCGATGCCGGACAGGGCGTCGCTTCCGTTCCATGCCACGGTAAACCCGCTCGCCATGAGGTCATCCTCAACGGGGGAGATTATGTCAACTTCCGGCTGGAAGTTATCGACCATGAACGTCACATCGACGGTCACGTTATGACCGACATTGTCAGTAAGGCGCAGATAGATGGTATGCTCACCATCGGCAAGGCCGAAGTCATAGTACGTGCCGGTGATGACGGTCCAGTCGGTACCGTTCGTGCTGATTTCGGTCTTCGCCACTCCGGAATAGTCGGTGACGGTCCAGCTCACGTTCGAACCGGTATAGTGACCGCCATCCGCATGCGAGGTAACGGTGACCGAAGGCGCGTTCGCGTCGACATAGAACGAGGTGGCCATTGTGACGGACAATCCGGCTCTGTCAGTGACCTTGACCTGGGCACCGTAGAATCCGTCGTTCAGGTCCTGGAACGTATAGTTGTTGCTTCCGGTCACGTCTATCCAGGTGCTCGCATCTATAGTGACCGCGACGCTCCCGACCCCGGAAAGCGAATCGCTGGCAGTCCATGTGACAGTCACATCGTTCACAGCGAACCAGCTCCCGGACGCCGGGCCAGTTATGGACATCGATGGCCAAACGGTGTCCACACAGAACGTAACGTTATCCAAAGTGGTACTTGCTGCTAGGTCGGTCGCCCTCACCCTGACGGTATGCCATCCATCGGAAAGGTCGATGAGGCTGAGCGTGCTCCCGTCAGTCTCCACCCAGGCGCCTGAATCGATGGAATATTCCACCTTTTCGAGGCCGATGTCGTCGGAGGCCGTCCATTCAACATCGACATCGTTCTGCCATGTGTATGAACCATTGTTCGGCGAAGAGATGACGACCTCGGGCGCCACGGAGTCGCGGACGACCGTGAAGGACGATGATGTGGAGTTGCCGTAGGAATCGATAACGGTGATGATAAACACGGTCGTCCCTTCGTCAAGGCCCCAGGAGTCCGACCGCGTGCAGCTGGTGCCGCTGACCACATCGAACAGATGGGTGAGCATACCTCCAGTCGGACCTATCCAGGACACATTGATGCTCGATAGTGCGGAATACCCCTCGGCGTGTATCCAGACCAACTGGGTCGACCCGTTCGTATAGGTAAGCGAACCCTCAGCGGGATCGGTGGTAAGGGCAGGCGCGGTACATATGACCGTGATGTTGTCGTTATATGTCGTCCCATATCTGCTCGACATGGAGATGGTTATCAGGTTGGAACCTTGGTCCAGGTCCACCTCGACGCTCCATTCGTCGGCCAGCGTCAGGGAGTCGCCCTCACCCGTCGCCTCGTTGTACCACGATAACGCCGTCATCTCATAGAATGCGATTGCGATGCCGGAGACCGTCACTTCGTCCACGTCTGTCTGGTAGCCTTCGGAAGGCGTGGTGATATGAACGGTGCTGGTGAGCGGATAGTTATCGACCGCCGCGGAACCGAGCGAGAACGGATCGTCCACGATCCCGTCCCAGTCGCTGTCGGGTGAGATATGATCGCTGTAATAGTTACCGACGCTGCTGGTGTTGTAATAGTTCGTGCGATAATCAAGGACAGGGCTTCCAGATGAGCTGTCGCAGTTGAAGAACGAGTTGCAATAGAAGAGGTTGTTGTTCGATCCCGACCCTGAGATCACCACGCCGACCAGGTCGATGTCTCTTAACGAGTTGAACGACACTGTGTTATAGGCAGAGTTCGAAGCCTCAAAACAGATCCCATAATTGTATAGGTCCTGTATGAGATTATCCGTGATCGTATTGTATGAGGCCCCGGAGTTGTAGAACCATATGCCAGTGGACCCT
Source organism: Methanomassiliicoccales archaeon (assembly GCA_028682895.1). Taxonomy (GTDB): domain Archaea; phylum Thermoplasmatota; class Thermoplasmata; order Methanomassiliicoccales; family UBA472; genus UBA472. The sequence continues at coordinate 44,646 of JAJRAK010000037.1, read as the reverse complement.
CCGGTGATGATGTTGCCTGAGATGACGTTGTAGTCGGCGGAATCGTAGGTGTAGATGTGCTGACCGTTGTCCGTCAGCAAGTTGTCCTCGATGGTGTTGTTGTCCGCCAGGTGCAGTGTTATGCCTGCGGCATTGTCGAAGACGTCGTTGTCGATCACGGTTATCCGTTGGACGCTGCGCAGATAGATCCCATACCATCCTGATTGGCCCCAGACGGTATTGTTCCGGATGATGTTGTCATGCGTGTTCACCACATAGATCCCGTACATGTAGTTGCTGCTGACCAGATTTCGCTCCACGACGCTGTCGGTCGTCTCATAGTCTAGCAGCAATCCGTAATTGTCGTTGCTGGAGCAGTTGTTGTCAGTGATCACGTTATGAGCGCATACGTAAAGATTCAGACCGACCCTCGCATTGTCGATGACAGTGTTGTTCACGATCTCCAGGTAGTTCGAGTTGACGATGGAAAGCCCATCGTTCGTATTGTTCATGAGCGCGTTGTCCATGAACCAACCATGATCGATGTACGAGGCCGCCATACCTGTCGAGGAATCGTGACAAAGGTTGCCCTGGAACGTCAAGTATGTGGAGGACAATGCATAATAGCCTACGTACTCGAGGTCGTGGGCGTAGTTCTCGGATATCGTGACATTGTCGGAGTATACAACGAACAATCCGTATGTGCTTGCGTTGAACTCGTTCCCCTGGACGTTGACGTTGGATACGTTGTAAAGGCATATTCCGTCCCCATGGTTGTAGTACTCGTACATCGAACCCGACGCTCCCTCTATCAGGCAATCGCTGATGGTCAGGTAGGCGGTCGTGTTCCCGATGAACATGCCGCAGGTGTAGCCAGTTGCGTTGATGAAAAGGGAATCAATGATGTACGGATCGGTAGATGTGCCCGAACCTGTGATGATCGAAGAACCAAGGGACGCCAGCGCGGAGTTGCCGCTGATCCTGATCACGGAGGAATCGGTCAAGCTGCCGTCCTCCGTGGCGACTCCCTCGGAATCCTCGATGGACACGGGCGTGCCTACACCCAACGGTGCTAGCAACGAGGCGGTCAGAAGTACGATAACGAAGTAGTGAAGCGTGCTATATGATCTCATGCTAAATGTCCTCCCCCTGTCCCTTCACATCGAGGGACCGATAAGGGTAGGGCAGGGGTCCGCAGATTAAAAAAATGTACGGTGATTTTCATGGAACGGACAGTAAAACGTCTTATCATCGCCTTACTGCACGCTAGCGTGTGCCAGTAATAATTATTATAGATGTCTCTCATGCTGAATGGAAAAGGAGGATCTTGCATGAGATGCAATAATTGTGGATTGGACTACATCATCGAGAACACGGTGAACTGTCCTAGGTGCAACGCCCCGCTCGGGCAGCAGTACCAACAGCCGCCCCAGCAATACCAGCAACCCCAACTGTCCCAGCAGTACCAGCAGGGGCCTGAGCCTCAATACCAGCAGTACCCCGAGCAGCAATACCAGCAGCCTCAGCAGCAGTACGCTCCACCTCAGGGTGGATACGATCAGCAACCACCGCTGCCGCCGAAGCGCAAGACCCCGACCGTCAGAAGGATCGATCTCACGGACACGATAATCGTCGTATCCTTGATCATGTTATTGGCAGCGGGCTTCAACAACCTGTCCACATTCAGTGGTGCGAAGATGGTCGGACCTGTCGTCCTGGGCTTCATAGCCATCGTCATAAGCCTGATCGGAATGCTCATGCTGGTGATGCCATCGATGATGAAGGATGTCGCGCCATATTTCGATATGTTCCTTCTGATATCTGGGCTCGTCCTGTTCTTCTGGGGGCTCGCGGCCACGTTCGGCAACGACTTCGGTTGGTCCGGTGGAATGGTCACCGCTTCCGGTCTAGGTCTGCTGGCCGCAGCTGGTCTGAAGATGGGCATATTGAAATGACCGTTTGAAGCTTAAAATCCTTTAAGGTGGCCCGGCCGGCCACTCCCTTACTCTTTTTCTTACATTCTCATACCTTACGTCAACGCGCCTTCATACCAAAGGTAGATCCAATGATCGGAGAACAACTATCCATGGTTCTCCCGCAATACCGTCTCTCCATCCAATTGTTGGGAGGTGCCCCGTAACATTCATCGAGCTTCAGATCTCAATTCTCTGAAAAGGATCTAATTTCTTGTACGCCCGCTCAACCGGTCCGTTCTAGACCCTCATCTTTTATCAGGCAGGCGATACTTGCCTATGGGAACGGAAATGCGGAACCTGACACCCTCTCCGGCCACGCCGTCCTCGATTATGCTCATCCCGCCGATGTCCAAGATCATCCGGACGAGGTGGAGGCCCAACCCGGTGTTCTTACCTACGCCCTTTTCGAATATTATCCTCTTATAATCATCCACGATGCCCACGCCATTGTCCTGATAGATGATCTCCAGGTGGTCCTCGAACTCCGAGGCGGTTATCGTGATGACAGTGACATTCTCCCCATGCATCAGGGAATTGGTCACAAGGTTGACGATGACGTTCGAGAACAGTGGATCGGCCAATATCATGGCGTCCCCTGTGTTCAAGACCAGTTTCACCTCTCCGATATTGATCAGGCGTTGGACGTTGACACACACCGTTTGAAGGGACTGCCAGGTCTCGGCCCTCTTCCCCAGCTCCTGATATTCATAGGCGAGCTGCAACTGCTTGCTGATGTTATGTCCAGACGTCATTGCGGCCGCGATATGCCTTGCCAATACCGGTTCCGTGCTCTTCAATTGGATCAGGCTGAGATGCCCTTCCAGCACCATCAATTGGTTCTTGATGTCATGCCTAGTGAACCCATTTAAGATCTCCAGGGTCTCGTTCGCTCTCCGAGCCTCCTCCTCCGCCTGCTTGGTGGGGGTCACATCCCTGATGAGCACGAGTTTTCCCAGTGGCGCCTTGTTCGCCTTCTTGATAGGGGTAAGTGTCAGCTCATAATGCCGATCACCGACCTTCAGGTTCGATATGGGCGATGATGCCTCATCATCTGACAGGACGAACGATCCTACCGGGAATAAGGGAAGTATCCGGGACACATGATGGCGATGCGCACCTTCCAAGTTCGCTCCAGTGAGCTTCTCTGCCGTCTTGTTTATGAAAAGCACATTATCGTTCTCATCCAGAACGATGACGCTGTCCTGCATGTTGTCCATCAGCTCTCGGTTGGCGAATGGTAATACCTGGAACAATTCGAACCGCGAGGCCCCGATAAAGAGCGGTATACTGCCAATGATCAGTCCGGTGGTGATGACCAGTCCGCTCGGGACGACCTCCCCCGAGATGTAATACAGAAGGACGCTGGTCAGGGATATCAATGCATAGGACATGACGAACATCACGCCTGTCTTGTAGGCCTTCGGCATCCTCAGATAATACCTGGCGAGAATGAAGATGACGGTAACGATCATCATCAGCGTGTAAATGCCAAAGACGACGAACAGAGGACCGTTCTCGGCATAGAAGGTGCTGAAAGGTCCTTGCGGGTCGTCAGTAACGTAATAGTAAAGATGATGGTGATAGTTCGTAGCGATAATGACCATGAACGCGATCGGTGCTATGAAGAGCAAAGAGATGCTCCGTTTCGTTGCGAACTTACTATGTGTGTAAAGCAGGACGAATATCAGGAAGAACACTGGTGCTCCCAGATATCCTAGATATTCGATGAGATTGCAAAAATATTTCAACTCAAGGCTTTCAGCCACCACTCCCATCATGTACCCGATGGCGATCGTCTCTTCCGACAGCATTAGAGCGATGAACGCCAGACGGAAGCGGTTCTTGCTCCCTGTCATGGTAAGATAGCATAGGGCGATGACGATCGTGGTGATGACGATGACTATCGCTGACACTGCGGTCAATGCATCGATATGAAAACCCGCATCGAAATTGGCCACCTTCGGTCGACAACATATCGTTATATAAAAACCATCGATGCGAGGTTCATTTTTGATTCTCTCTAGGGCGGTATCTGATTGTCTGGTCCAATACAATCTACGTATGCGCCTTTTCAACCGATGTCGTGATCCTCACCTAGGTCGGCATGAAAGCTTATCTCTCAAATTTCCGTTCATCTATCGAAGGCAATTCGAATGAACGAGGTCATGAACGTCATCAATTCCCGCAGGTCAGTACGTAGCTATGCTCCCGGTCCTCTCAGCGAACAGGAGATCAAAGAAATCCTCGGTTGCGGGGTGAGGGCGCCGAACGGATGCAACATACAGCCGCTCAGGTTCGCGGTCATCACCGATAAGGGCGCCATGAACAGGTACAACTCCATTGCCAAGAAGATGTTCAGTGGTCACCTGGCCGCTCAGATAGATGAGAATCCACCGGGCCTCGAGAACCTCAAGCACCTGAAGAGGATGATGGACGACCCGAAGTACGATATGTTCTTCGGTGCCCCTTGTCTCGTTCTGATCTTTACCGCCCCCTGTTCCATGACCCCTGAGCAGGACAGCGCCGTATGTGCGGAGAACATGATGCTTGCGGCGCACTCCATGGGACTGGGCAGCTGCTGGGTAGGTTTCGCTTCGCCGCTAGGTAAGGACCAGCAGGTATTGAAGGAACTGAACGTCCCTGCGGACCACAAGCTCATGGCCCAGTTGGTGTTCGGTCATCCCCTCAAGGACACCGGCGTTACCCCGAGGAACGAGCCCATAATACTGAAATGGATGTAATGAACGGATGTTCGACGGCGCCGTATCAACAAGAAAATAGAAGAGACGAGGATATCTCTTTCGGAGTTGACCAATGGACAAGGTAAGGTCGTTCAACATCCCGGTCCTTGATATGAAGGGGGCGGGCGAGTTCTACCGTCGCGTCTTTGGGTGGGAGATCGAGCCGGTCCTGGGAAGCGGCGGGGATTTCCACCGGGTCGGTACCACCGAGGTCGATGAGAGCGGTGAACCGATATCGTGCGGGGCGATAAACGGCGGCCTCTTCCGCAAAGGGACGCACGGCATAGGCACCACCTTCCTGGAACTGGAGGTGATGTCCATAGACGATACCGTGGCCAAGGTGCTTCAGAACGGCGGCGCGCTCGTTCGGGAAAAGAGGCCGATGCTCGACTTCGCATTCTTCGCCATAGTCCAGGACATCGATGGAAACTACCTTGGGCTGATGGAGTACAGGGATCGAAAGATCACCGACTGATCATCGTTACCGCCTGATGGTCTCTTCCCGACCCTTGCCGATGCTGATGATCCTGACCGGGACCTTGGACCTCTTCTCTATGTAGCTGATATACTGGCGCATCTCCTTCGGCAGCGCCTCATACCCACCGCGGACGACCTCCATGGTCTCGTCCGCCTTCCATCCCTTCCAACCGTCCATCTCCTCGTAGACGGGAACGGCCCTCTCCAGCATCTTGAAGTTACCGGGGAAGTGCTCCAGGCGTTTTCCGTCCACATCATACGCCACGGCGACCTTGATCTTCTTCATATCGTTCATGACGTCCAGCTTGGTGACGGCGAACTGCGTCAGCCCATTGAGGCGGGCGGCATGCTCAACGACCAATAGATCGAGCCATCCGCACCGGCGCGCCCTTCCCGTGGTCGTCCCGTACTCCCCGCCCACGGTAAGGAGCATCTTGCCAGTATCGTCGTTCAGCTCGGTCGGGAACGGGCCTGCTCCCACGCGGGTCGTGTATGCCTTCAGAACTCCCATGATCTCGTCCACGCGCTTCGGTCCCACGCCTGCGCCGGTGCATATGGCCCCGGCCACACAGTTGGACGACGTGACGAAAGGATAAGTGCCGTGATCGATGTCCAGCATCGTTCCCTGTGCACCCTCGAAAAGAACGTTCTTGCCACTGTCCAAAGCATCGTTCACCAGTACGGAGGTGTCGGTGATGATCTTGCTGTACTTCTTGCCGTAGGCGAGCAGTTCGGAGAGGAGCTCATCGTGATTCTGGGCCAGGCGCACTTCGAGCATCTCCATGGTCTTGAGCTTCATGGGCATCACGGTGTCCAGGCGCTCCTCGAGCAGTTCCCTGTCGAGCAGATCGCCCATTCGTATGCCGCTGCGAGCTATCTTGTCCGAATAACAAGGCCCGATGCCCTTGCCGGTGGTGCCGACACCCTTCTTTCCCCTGAGGCGTTCCTCGGCTCCATCCAACAGACGATGCCAATTAAGGATGATGTTGGCCCGGTCGGAGATCTTCAGCCCCTCGACGGAGTGGCCGCGCGATTCAAGGTCGGCTATCTCCCTGTCCAGGGATATCAGGTCGACGATGACGCCATTGCCTATCACGTTCACAACGCCCTTACGGACTATCCCCGAAGGAAGGATGTGAAGGGCGAAGACCTCCTCGCCCACCTTGATAGTGTGACCGGCATTAGACCCGCCCTGATAGCGGACGACCATGTCGGCCTTTCCTGCCTCATAATCAGTGATCTTGCCCTTGCCCTCGTCTCCCCACTGGGCACCGATGACGGCTATGCTCGGCATTCTCTCACTTACTAACCAATCGGGGCAATATAGATAAACCCTTCTTTCCTGGCATCTTTTTTGTACAATGTCACGCCGCCGCTCATACCTGGCAGGAACGGCAGGCGGCACGGAATGCTTCCAGGACCTCCTCCAACGGGCGATCAGTACGGAACCCGGTCGGAGAGAAATTGGTGCGCGAGACCTTGCCTATCGACGTCATGGCCTCGATGAGCTCTTCCCTTCCCGGAGGGGATAGCTTGAGCATGGCGGCTATCTCGTTCGTCTCATAGTAGAATGGAACGTCCAGCTCCTCCTTCCATATCTCGAAGTGCTGAGCGGTCCGTTCCTGGCATGCCAATCCTTCGGGCACATTCACTTCGGACACGGACTCGTGGTCCATCAGCGGGCCGAGCCATAGCGGACCTATTTCACCCTCGCCCACCTTGCGTTCCCCGGTGTTCCGGTCATAGGACATGAACCCCAGCTGGGCGAGCGATCGGTCCGCCTCCCCGGCGCCGTCCTTGACCTTCAGGAAGAGGCGGAAGTAATGGTCGGCATAGTAGCAGAGCAGGGGCTTCACGCCCTTGTCCTCCTGCGCCGCCATGCGGACGATGGTGCCGATCATGATGCGCAGTCCGCTCTCGTGCAGGAACGGGCTGCGCTGACTGTTGGCGAGATAGCGGCGCCGGCACTTGCCCGGGTGGGTGCCTGATAAAGAGGCGGTGTCCGTCGCTGTGACGGCCAGTGTACCTCGTCGGGACATGCCCTGCAAGGCCGCGGGAACGAAGGGGATGGGTGTGCCGAACGGGTCCAGGTCTATGTAATCGAAGACCTCTCCGGCCAGTAGGCATCTGAGGTCCGAGTTCACGCACTCCGCGTTGTCCAGACCGTTAAGTTCGATGTTCTTCTGGATATATTCGCAGGCGAGCGAATCCCGGTCATTGATGATGAAACGGTAATCGCCCTTCGCTTCTTTGCATATGCGAATCCCGCGGGCCCCGGTCGCCGCCATGGCGTCCAGGCACTTGCGGGGTCTGATGATAGAACTGAATAGGGCGACGGAAACGTCACGGTTGAACGCCATCTGCCTGTTGAAGAAGACGCGTCCCTGGATCTTGCCCGGCCCCTTCTCAGAAATGATCGAGGGAACGAAAAGCTCCGTGCTCCCTTCGACGATGCTACAACCTTCCAAATTCACAACAGCTCGCCCTTCAAAAGCTTCATGATCTTATAGGGCAAAAGGTTTCTGTTTATCGGCGTCACTTCCAAGATACGTACATCATCGCGCCGTCTAATATCTTGCAGCAACGGGTTCCTGGACTTCTTATGCAAGGTGAGGAGCATGGGCTTCTCGGTCTTCAACGCCTCCTTCACGGCGTCGCGGAACTTCTCGCTCTCCACCTCGATCTTCCCGACCTCGTCGATGACGATGATGTCGGCGTTCTCGCAGGCGTTGACCAATGCTTGCACCCCTATGTCCTGCAGGACGTCCAGGTCGATGCCGTACTTGCCTACCATGAACTTGCTCTGAATGTCGGTAGCGGCCAGGACACCTTTCTGCTTGGTCATCCAATCGATGACGTAGAGGCCGCTCCTCTTCTTATCGTCCAGGATCGGTTCGGTGATCATGCCACCGACCTTGTGTCCTTCCTCCTCGAGCATCTTTATGACTTGTATGAGCGTGTTGGTCTTGCCCGCGCTAGGAAGTCCAGTAATACCGATCTTGATATTGTTCATCAATTTCACCGAATATCAAAGCATCACACATCGTCGATGCATTGGAATCCCTGTAACGGCATCCTAGCTTAATTACCTTTCTCGATAACGGAAGACTGGGTATTTGCTTGGTTCCAGTATCTATAATATAAATGATCGGATAAATGAACTAGTCGATCTCCTTAACATACATCAGGGGATAGTGGAGGTCGTCCTTGAAGTCCATGGCAGCGATGACGGTGGTCCCGCCCACGGCCACGGTGAGCTCCACGTTCATCATGTTGCCGGTGAGGGTCTGATAGTCGAACTCGTCCTTCTTGCGGCGGAGCGCCTCTCTGGAAATGGCGACCTTGACGTCCTTGACGAACGGTTGAACGCGCACGCCGTCCTCGATCGCCCGCTCCAGTATCTCCACGTTGGCCGCGGCCACCGGGGTGCCGACGAACTGGTGATATATCGTCCCCAGCTTAATTCCCGCCTCGAAGACAGCCCTTTCCCGTTCGCTGCAATTGAAGTACCTCGAGGCCAGATCCTCTCGCTTGCTCGACATCTTCTCCTCAGGGTGGAATATGACGTGGAATAATAATTAGTTGGCATGGACCGCAATCGTTATGAATCACGAGCTGCGATGATATTGCAGGAGTAATCACATGGAACAGGCTAAGAGATACGAGCTGCCGAAGCTCGCCTACGGATACAAGGACCTCGTCCCGTTCTTGAGCGAGGAGCAGTTGACCGTCCATCATACCAAACATCATGCCGCCTACGTGAACGGCGCCAACGCAATCCTGGACAAGTTGGAGAAGGCCAGGGCGGAGAACGCCGACCTGGACATGAAGGCCATCGATAAGGAGCTGTCCTTCCAGATAGGCGGCCACTACTTGCATTCGGTCTTCTGGGAGACACTGGCACCGGCCGGCAAGGGCGGTGAGCCCCACGGAAGGTTGAAGGAGGAACTGGTCAAGGAGTTCGGCTCCATCGACCGTTTCAAGAATGAGTTCACCGCCGCGGCCTCCAGCGCCGAAGGTTCCGGATGGGCGGTGCTGGTATACTGCATGGGATTGCACAAGCCCATCATCATGCAGGTTGAGAAGCACAATGTGAACGTCATCCCCGGTTTCCGTGTGCTGATGGACCTGGACGTATGGGAGCACGCCTATTACATCGACTATAAGAACCTCAGGCCGAAGTACATCGAGGCCTTCTGGAACCACGTCAACTGGGACGCGGTGGAGAAGAAGCTGGAAGCGATGCTGAAGTGATCCTCAAACCTCTTCCGCCCTGCGCTGTATCCGTTCCACGCTGAACGTGAGCCAACGCGAGGGTCCCTTCTTTTGACAGAAATCAAAGTCCTTCCAGCTGGTCCATATCGACTCGGGCGTGTACCGCCCGTCAGCGTCCTTTTTGTTCAAGATCACGGAGAGCATGTCCTTGAACCGCTCGTCCTTGAGGACCCAGGGGTAGTAGCTCAGTGTCTCCGCCACGCTCAGGACGTCGTACCAGACGAAGGGCAGCTTCAGCTTCCTGAAGTCCGTTCCCATGTAGAACATGTATGGATGCCTTTCCCGGCTCTCCTTCCAGAGCGAGAGCAGAGATCCCGTGATCGTTCTGGCCAGACCCTCGCTCCCCTTCCGGTCCAGCTGGGTGATGGCCTTAAGCGTATACAGGCTCGCCAGCGGACAGGGGTCGTCCTTTCGACCAGGTCCGCGGAAGCGGCCCAGCTCCGGGGACACCCGACAAGGCATGCCATTGTCCTGTGACATGGACGCGATCGTTCTCATTCCCTCCTTTCCGTCGAAGGAAGGGAAGCAGCGGGACATCGAATATAAGATGAGCGGCGTATCGCACAAGGACCAGGCCAGCTCCGTCTCCCCCGAACCGCCGAAATGGACCGGTGTCTTGTTCGGCAATCGCGGAAGTCCGTCCACCATCGATGAAACGAGCTCCTTCAGCAACCGGTCCCCGCCTGCGGCCTCCAGGTCCACCCTCAGGTCGGCCAGGAAGGCGAACTTGTGCAGCGGATGTCCGGCCGATTTATGGCTCGATATCGGTGGCCAGGGCCAGGACATGACCTCCTCGGCGATCCTCTTTATCCGGGGATCGTCAATGATCCGCTCGTCGTCGGTCCTTTCGCCTAGCATGTCCCTTCTGACCACCGACCTCAATACAGGGTCCCCTTCCAGGTACCATTCCAGATCGGCCGAGCGAGCGTTCATCAGGATATCATATCATGCCAGATTGAAAATCGTTTCGTCCATCTACGCCATTTTTAGTCGCTGGTCGCGTAAATATTTATAAGGAACTCCTCATCAGAGGCCGAAATGAACGTCGCGGAACGTATCCAGGAACTGAAAGCGCAGCGCAACGCGGTCATCCTAGCCCATAACTACCAGCCGCCGGAGGTGCAGGACATCGCCGATTTCGTGGGCGACTCCCTGGGACTCTCGCAGCAGGCTGCCAGCACTGATGCTGACGTGATCATATTCTGCGGCGTCGACTTCATGGCCGAGAGCGCAAAGGTCCTTTCCCCGACGAAGAAGGTCATACTCCCGGAACCGGACGCCATGTGCCCCATGTCGGCCATGTGCACCGACCTGGAGCTCGCCATGGTCAAGGAGAAGTATCCTGAGGCGGCCATAGTTGCTTACGTCAACACCTCGGCGGCGGTGAAGGCGCTATCGGATGTATGCTGCACCTCGTCCAACGCCGTGAAGGTCGTCGGAAAGATGCCGCAGGAACAGATCATATTCGTACCGGACCGGAACCTGGGCGCATACGTGCAACGATTCCATCCGAACAAGCAGATACTGCTATGGCCGGGATTCTGTCCCACTCACGATAATATCACCGTCGACGACATCAACACACTGAAGCGCCAGCACCCTCAGGCCAAGGTGATGGTCCACCCAGAGTGCACCGCCGAGGTCATCGACATCGCTGACCACGTGTCCTCCACCGAGGGCATGATAAAGTACGTCCGTTCCAGCGAGGCCCAGGAGTTCATCGTCGGGACCGAGCTTGACATGACGTATCGCCTGAGCAAAGAGGCGCCCGGGAAGAAGTTCATTCCCGTCCCGGAAGCTATATGTCCCAACATGAAACGCACCACCATCAGTTCCGTCATCAAGGCGTTGGAGTCGCTTTCCCCTGAGATCACGCTGTCTCCGGAGATGATCGAGGCTGCCAGGAGACCTCTGGAAAGGATGATCGAGATAGGTCGCGGGGATTAGAAGATAAGAATTATAACGCCAGGAATCATAATATCCGTCACTTTCTTTCCATCGTTCACAACAGGTCGCCCAGGGCGTTGAGCACGAAGTAGATGGCGAAGAATATCATTATGAAGCCTGAGCCAGCGATCAAGTACTGATGCCATCTCTCGTTCCATCTTCCTTTGGTGTCGAATATCGTCATGGCCACGAAACCTTCCCAAAGCAGGTCGCAGACTATGTGCACCAGGATGAAAAGGGGGAGCATCCACCAGCCGAACTCCACCGCGGAGACGGTAAGGGCGGCGCCGATGGTGGCCCACCACAGCCACCAGGACGGGTTCACTATGGTGGTCATCACCCCGGCCCAGAACGAGCTGCGGTATTTCAGGTCACAGCTGGTGACGATTTCCTTCCTGGTGCGCACCGTGTCATATCCAAGGTACAGCAGCAGCGCCCCGCCGATCAGGCCGATGGCAGCGAATATCCGTTCGTCCTGAAGCAAGGTGCTCAGACCGAAGAAGATAGCGACTATCACCGGTATCTCCACCAGGGCGTGCCCCATCGCTATCTTCCATCCAGCCATCCTTTCCTTGTAGCCGCAGGCGATCGTCACCGCGAATACCGGGCCGGGCATGAGCACTCCTGATAGGGAGATGAAGGCGACGGTGCCTAGGAACAACAGTGCCGCCTCAGCGCTCATATCATCAGCTCACAGGTACCAGTCGACGGTAAGGTTGATGTAATCGTCCGGCGACATCTCGCGCAGGCGGGCGTTCTCCACATCGATGATGGAGACACTGTGTATGCGCGAGTTCATTATCTCGCTCAAAGAAACTGGTGGGGAGGTGTAATAGCTATCGCAGTAGCTCTTCACCAGGTCCACCTCGGCCGTGGTGCGGTCCCGCGGCGGCCGCATGAAGAACGGCATAATGGGCATGACATAGTGCGGCGGTCCCCCCAGACAGAACTTGTCGCAATGGTTGCTGTAACGTGCTATCTTCGACGCTATCCTGGCGCGGATGTAGTCCATCGGGTCCAGTGCATGAGCCGGCGGGACGTATCCCGTCTCCACTTCCACGATGAGCACGCCATCCCCCTTCGTTGCGTACACGTCGCAGCTGAGGCCGTTGTCGATCACATGCTCCAGGTCCACCTCGTATCCGTCCAGTATGAGGTACTTGGCCACGATCATCTCCAGAACGGAGTGGTTGATCTTGAGCAGGTTGCGCTCCTTCAGATCGATCAATCGTTGCTCCAGGGCCTTCATCCTTTCCTCGCTCTGGCTGTCGCATTCCGTGACCAGCCTGGTCATGAGCGCATCAAGGTCCTGGGAGAACTTGTCCAATAAGCAACCTCTGTAGGGTAGAACAGCAATCAACGTTTACTTTTTATGCTCGCGGCAGACGACCAGCGTGAGGGTGGAACGAACTCCTCGCATCTCACGTATTGAACGGATGGCAAGGTGAAGCCCGTCCTCGCCCTCGGCATGGACCTTCGCGATTATATCATAGACGCCGTAGACCATGTAGCACTCATGCACCGTCTGGTCGGCGCAAAGCAGGTCCATGACCTCACCCTCGTACCCGATGTCGATGGTGATGGCCACGATGGCGCTGTTCATAGGATATCATTGACAGAAGGTCAAATCAAACTTGCCGTCTGCTGAAGAACGTGTATGAAGAGGACAACGTGATCAATCCTCTATCGAGGGCAGGAAGACATCGGTGATGGTCCCGGTCTCACAGGACACAGAGAAACCCAGCCCCTTGGTGGTGATCTCGTTCGCAATGCACAGGGAGTATTCCACTCCAACGAAGTCGTTCTTTACCGTCTCTAACGTTTTCTTGTCCATTGGCTACCTCCGTATATGCGGGAATGATGATTACGTCGGGTCATCACATAACCATGCTGTTCATCAATGCGCACGGCCGATCATAATATGTCCAAAATTGGACAAAACACACTGTGAACAGCCACGACCAAGGAAACGTTCATTAGCCCGGAGCAGGTAACCACAACAACTGGACCGCTTATTGGATCGATGAAGAGAAGAGGGTCAGCTGATCCTTCGGGAGATGATGAACCCTATGAGTGCAGAGATCCTGGTCCAGGACCTCATTCCATCCTTCTGACGGAGATGTACAATCCAGGGGTCCGGTCGCAATCGCCGTAGCACTTGCCAGCCGTTATCTTGACCACTTGAGAATCGTCCGGTATAAGAACACCGGTTATGGCGTCCAAGGCGGCCCTTATCAGTTTGTCCAGGTCGGGGCGCTTGGTGTTCATCACCCATTTCTTCGGCTGGCTCTTGGGCTTGGAGAAGACGAAATCGAGCACCACCTCATAACCGAGGCGGCGGTCGTCCGAGAAGAAGCTCTGTGCGCGCAGATCGTTCGTGTGCTGCGCTTCCGTGGCGATGCGGTGCCTCCACTGCTCGGTGTTAGCATTGGTATGGGTGGTGACCACCCTTTCCAGCTTCTTGATGTAGAACGCTTTGGTGCTGCCCTGCGGAACCGGCTCGCCGGCCACGAAGAACTCGATCAACGAATGGTCGAAGCGGTCCTCATGGTAAGTGACATACTCCATCGGCCCTGGCTCATAGCCTTCAGCGTCCGCTCCTTGAAAGCTCACGTGCATCCCAGAAGGGATATGAATCCCATTGGTATTATAATTTAGCCATGCTGGTGCTCTTTTTCAAGGCACCAGCCGGTTGCGGTCCCGGGGGAACAGTATCGTCTCGCGGATGTTGTTCAGCCCGAGCATCTTCTGCACCAGGCGCTCCACTCCTATGCCCCATCCCCCGTGCGACGGCATGCCATAGGCAAATGAGTTCAAGTAGAACTCGAAGGACTTGGGGTCGAGGCCTTTCTTCTCCATCCTCTGCACCAAACGGTCATAACGGTGCTCGCGCTGCCCGCCGGACGAGATCTCCTGGCCTTTGTAATCAAGGTCAAAGGAGAACGAGTAGGGGGTCCCTTCCTTCTCCATGATATAGAAGGGCTTCGCTTCCTCGGGATACTCGGCTATCCAGTACATCTCGTGACCGTCTTGCGCCATGAGGTCGCCCAGCATCTTCTCTCCCTCCGTGCCAAGGTCCTCGCCCAGCTCTATCTTGAACCCGGCGGCCTGGACCATGCTGATGGCCTTCTCGTAAGAGATGACCGGGTACGGTGCCTTCGGCAAAACGACCTGCGTTCCAAGCACCTCCAGTGAGCGAGCGCCGCGTGTCTGGACCTCGGAGATGACGTACTGCATGCAGCCCTCTATCATCGCCATCACCTCGGTCTGCGAGTCGATATGGGCCATCTCCCCATCGTAGCTGATGAACTCAGAGACGTGACGAGCGGTATCGGAAGGTTCCGCCCTGAAGGCCGGCCCGATCTCGAATATCCGGTCCATTCCCGTTGACATGAGCATCTGTTTGTAGAGCTGGGGCGACTGTGCCAAATAAGCGGGCTTGCCGAAGTAGTCGATCTTGAACAAGGTGGAACCGCCCTCTGCACCGGACGCTACCAGCTTGGGCGTGAACACTTCCACGAAGCCGTTGTCGGCCATGTACTCATCTATCAGGCGCAGGACCAGCGACTTGATCTCGAAGACGGCCCTGGCCTCGGGCTTCCTCAGGTCCATATAACGGTGGTTGAAGCGCGTCTCCGCCTCCACGTCCACCTTGTCCACCACGCCCATTGGCAGGGGCGTCATGGCGCTGCTTTGCACGGTGACGGTGGAGGGTATTATCTCATACCCGCTCTTCACCTGGGCGCTCGCTTTCACGATACCGGTGATACGGACGACGGACTCGCGTGAGAGCGAGGTGATCGCCTGCATGACCTCCGGCGTTATCTTCTTCTTCGGTGCGGTGATCTGCACCAGGCCGTAACGGTCGCGCAATATGAGGAAAGAAATGCCCCCGAGATTGCGCACCTCCTGGGCCCATCCCTCTACGGTGACCTCTTTGTCATATTCGTTGGCCGTGATAAATCTGGAATCGTACATCATTTTAAACGCCTCAGGACAGAATGGCTCGATATCACCCCTTTTTTATATAAGAATGGCGGGAACGGCAAATTCGTCCGACATATGCGTCCGAACCGAAACCTTGAAGGTCATCGGTGAGAGTGAGTTCCTTATGCCCGTTAAAGTCACCATAGATGATAAGGAGTGCACTGGTTGCGGAATATGCTACAACGATGAATGCCCCGACGTCTTCATGGAAGGAGACGATGGCAATTCGAACATCAAGCAGATGTACCAGAAGGGCGGCAAGTTCGTGGGAGAGGTCCCGGACAGCCTGAAGAACTGCGTGAAGAACGCCGAGGGCGCTTGCGCCGCGTCAGCGATAAAGGTGGAATGAAGGGCACACCGCCCCTATCCCCATAAGCGTTCTAGAGGTCGTCATTCGTCGTTACTAGTTCATCAAATATTATATATCCAAGCAGTAATTCTGAGAGCCCAAGGTATGGGAATTTAACATGTCTCAGAAGGTCACTGTCTCTGTCATCAAGGCTGATGTAGGATCTGTCGCCGGGCACTCCAAGCCGCACCCGAAGATGATGAAGGTCTGCGAACAGACCCTGATCGAGGGCGTAAAGTCCGGCACCATCAACGACTTCTACGTTACCCGAGTGGGCGACGACATCAACCTGTTCATGACCCATTTCAGGGGCGAGAACAACAAGGACGTCCACGCACTGGCATGGTCCGCATTCCAGGCCGCCGCCAAGCTGGCCAAGGAGATGAAGATGTACGCTGCTGGTCAGGACATCCTGTCCGACGCGTTCAGCGGTAACATACGCGGCATGGGCCCCGGAGCGGCCGAGGTCGAGTTCGTGGAGAGGGGCGCCGAGCCCATGATATTCTTCATGGCCGACAAGACCGAGCCTTCCGCCTACTCCATGCCTCTGTCCCGCATATTCATGGACCCGTTCACCACCACCGGTCTGGTCATCGATCCGAGGGCCCACGAAGGGTTCCTCTTCGAGGTCGTTGACGTGATGGACCACAAGAAGATCGTCATGTCCGCTCCCGAGGAGAGCTATGACATCTTGAGCTTGATCGGCGACACGACCCGATATGCCATCAAGAGGATCATGAGCAAGGACAAGAGCATAGGCACTGCCTGCGTGGTCAGCACCGAGAAGCTGAACCTGTGCGCTGGAAAGTACGTCGGCAAGGACGACCCCGTGGCGGTCGTGCGCTGTCAGAGCGGCCTGCCTGCCGTCGGTGAGGTGTTGCAGCCGTTCATGTTCCCTGCGCTCGTCGCCGGATGGATGCGCGGTTCCCACTATGGCGCCTTGTATCCTTGCTCCGTCGAGGACAGCGATCCCACCTACTTCGATGGGCCGCCGCGGATCTGCGCCCTCGGTTTCATGATCAGCAACGGACGCTTCCAGGGCTGTGAGGACCCTGATGCACCGTTGGGCGTGAAGCAGCCGGTCGACTACTTCTCCGGCAGTGTCTGGGACGAGGCCAGGCGCAAGGCGGTTCGTGCCAGCATCTACATGCGCCAGCACGGGCCGTTCATGCCCTCCATACTCGGTCCAGAAGAGATGGAGTACACCACCCGTCCGGCCGTACTGGGCAAGTTGAAGGACAGGATGGAGAAGATTGACTGAGCTCAAGCTTCCCGTCATCGTCGTAAACTTCAAGGTCTACTCCGAGGTCGAGGGGCAGGGAGCGCTGCGCCTGGCCAAGGAGTGCGAACGCGCCGCAGGGGAGCATAAGGCATCTTTCGCCGTATGCCCCCCGATGGTCGAACTTTCCAAGGTGGCCTCATCGGTCACCATACCAGTTCTTTCTCAGCACGTTGACGCCAGATCGCCCGGTTCCATCACCGGTCATGTATCTCCTCAGAGCGTCAAGGCCGCGGGAGCGGTCGGAACGCTCATCAACCATTCGGAGCACCGCATGGCCATGCCCGACATCGCCATCGCGGTCAAGATGTGCCGCGAGCAGGGATTGATCAGCATCGTCTGCACCGATTCCTCCGAGACCTCGGTGGCCGTGGCCGCATACGGACCTGATTTCATTGCCGTCGAGCCTCCTGAGCTCATCGGAGGGGACATATCCGTCACCACCGCCGACCCGCAGATAGTCAGCAGGACGGTGGAGCTGGTCAAGAAGGTGGACCCGAAGGTCAAGGTGCTCTGCGGTGCCGGCGTCAAGAACGGGGCGGATGTGAAGGCCGCCCTGAGATTGGGCGCTTCCGGCGTACTCCTGGCGTCAGGCGTTGTCAAGGCCAAGGACGTCAAGGCGGTCCTGAAGGACCTGGTCTCCGGCCTCTGAAAGCTGATTGCACACCATCGCGTTATTTTCTATCTTCCCTATCATAGGCCGTGCGCTCTATCCTGCTCCTCCTGACGATAGTCGTGACGATCGCACTGTGCCTTCCAGCCCTCTCCGCCGAGGACGGCGGGGAAGGGTCGAACATAGATGTCCGGCTCTCACGGGTCTGCCCCGCCTATCCCGGAGAGCTCATATCCATCACCAACTACGGTCGAACGGTCGATATGAACGGCTGGAAGCTGACAGACGGCGAGGGCAGCGTAACCATCAATTCCTCATACTTGCTCAGCACCGGTTCCTCCGTCAACTGGTGTGAATCTCCGGAAAGGTGTTCCGCGCTATACCCGGACGAACCCATTCTATGGAAGAACTCCACCGAGGTCTCTCTTAAAGGAAATCTAAAGCTGGCAGACAAGGGCGACGAGGTGATGCTTTACGACGCCATTGGCGCTCTGGTCGATGTCCTGCATTACGGGACCTCCGAACCGAACGTTCCGTGGAACGGTCCGGCGGCAACGATCAAGAAAGGGGAAATGCTGGTGCGAGTCGGCGAAAGCATCGGCCTCAGCTCATGGGCCATCGAGATGCCTGGGCTCTTCACACTTCACACCTCTCCAGTATCGGCCAAGGTCACGCCGATACTGTACCCGGAGGGTGCCCTGGAAGCGACGGTGCGGGAGATCGACCGTAGCCAAGAAAGTATCCATCTGGCCGTGTACCTCCTCGAGAACTGGACCCTGGCACGCCACCTGTCCATGGCCGAGGCCCGTGGGGTGAACGTGACGGTACTTTTAGAAGGACAGCCGGTCGGCGGGATCAGCGAGAACGGCGCCGCTCTCGCATACTATCTTCAGGACGCAGGCGCGGATGTCTGGGTGATGCGCTCGAGCGATTCCTTCCGACGCTACGACTACCTTCACGCCAAGTACATCGTGTTCGACGAGGAGATACTGCTGGTCAGTTCGGAGAACATGGCGGACACCAGCTACGGCTCGAATCGGGGATGGGGGCTCCTGGTCGAGTCAAGATCGCTCTCCCAGGACGCCTTGGATGTGTTCCGGAGGGACATGGCCGGAAAGGGCATTGACGTATTCCCTTTGGAGCTCAGCGTGGCCCGCCAGGAAGCCCGGGCAAGTAGGATGATGGTCTATGACGACGGAACGGTCGCGGCATCCCGGGCATCGGTCCTTCTGGCCACCTCTCCATACGGCATCGAGGACACGATAGTGGGGATGCTCGATTCCGCGCAGGAGCGCGTGTTGGTGCAGCAGCTGAGCATCGACGATTCCTGGCCCGACGGCAGTGAGATCATGGACTCACTTTTCAGAGCGGCAGAGCGCGGTGCTTCGGTCCGAATATTGCTTGATGCTAACATAGGCACCGAGGATGAGAACGAGGAGGTCGCCGAAGCGCTGAACACCAAGTCGGCGCAGAAGGGATGGGACCTGGAATGCCGGTTGATGGGCGACGATTCCGGCTTCGAACGGATCCATAATAAGGGGGTGATCGCGGACAGCACCGTCCTGGTAGGAAGCGCGAACTGGGTGAACAATTCCATGCAATGCAATCGGGAGATGGCCCTGCTTGTCAGCTCAGAAGAGGTGGCGGGGACGTTCGCAGCCTGGTTCCAGAACGATTGGAAGGGCGATTCGACACCTCCTACGATATCCTTGCCCTGGAACTATGCCGAGATCACGGAGGGAACGATGCTCACCTTGGACGCCACGAACTGCTCGGATGCCTCCGGCATCGTCAGCTTCAGCTGGGACCTCGACGGCGATGGTAATGAGGACCTTTCCGGTCCGCTGCATACCGTTACCATGCCCGTAGGCGTGCATAACATCACTCTCACGATGACGGACGCCTTGGGCAATAGCGCCAACGCCACCATGACCGTGATGGTCGTTGAGGAGAGCGGCGGAGCGCTTCCGCTGCTGCTCTATGCTCCGATACCTGCCCTTGCCATATTGTTGCTTATCTTGCGGGCCAAGAGAAGGATTTAGTAATGGGCAGAGGCATTGGCCGCCGTTGCAGATACGTTACTTCCAAGGCCGGGACCTCGCAGACATCTGTCAGGTCGCCTCCACGTCCTTGCTGGAGCATTACGACCCCAACCTCTTCGTGCAGCTGGTGCCATACTGGCCCGAGGGACTGATCGTCATCGAGGACATGGGACGGGTAGTGGGTTTCGTCTTCGGCATCCGCAGCGGTGAACGGCAGGCCCGCATACTCATGCTAGCCATCAACGACCGTTACCGCGGCGGAGGGCTCGGTACGATGCTCACAGAGGAGTTCTTCCGCGAATGCGCAAAAAGGGGGATATGCCAGGTGACGCTGGAAGTTCGTGTGTCCAACGATAAGGCGATGCGCTTCTATCAACGCCTAGGTTTTTTCAATGTCAGAATAGTACAGCGCTATTACTCGAACGGGGAGGACGGCCTCTTCATGATGCGCTATCTCTAACGGAACATCGAGTCCTTGGTCTCGTTCCAGAAATAATAAGGGGATCTTTCCTTTTGAGCTGAGGTTATATCGGTCCCCAGCCCTTTCGAGTAGGAGCCGTAACGGTCCTTGATCTGCTCCTCGACGTTCTTGCTGCGCTCCACCGCCTTGATTATGTGCTTCTTGGTGATCAGCTCGGAATCCTCTACTACGGCAAGGTCGCCGGCGGCCCTTATCAGTCCGCCCAGCTCCCTCAATCGCATCGTCAGGGCGTTGTTGATGCCATCGATGCGCAATGCTTTGGCCCGGGCCTCCTTGATTATCGTTGCGATCGCCTGGTCGTCCGCGTGCGGTATGCGCCCGTCGGAGACTATCTCCTGCGCGATGAACTGCACCAGCTTGTCGCGGTTCATCGGGGTGTCCGGTATGGTGGTGTTCACCAGCACCTCGTACCCGTTGCCACATATGCGCGACCTTAGCGGGGAGAGCACCTGTTCCAGGTCCTGGATGTTGCATGCGCCGACGAAGATGAAGCTGCACGGTACGTTATCGACCTTGACGCTGGCCCCGGCGCTCTGCGGGTTGCGACCGGATATGGGGAAGCGACGCTCCTGCATCGCGGTCAGGATGAAACGCTGCATCTGTCCCAGGTGCGGCAGTTCGTCAACGAACAGAACGCCTTCGTGCGCCTCGTGGATGGCGCCGGGCACTACCCGGTCGTAGGGCTGCGTTCCCAGCTGGGCGTGGCCGCCGTACGGGTCATGACGGACGTCACCCAACAGTTCCGTCTCCGAGCTTCCGGTGGCCAGGACGAACGGGTTGCGGTCAAGGGGGACGAGCACCTTTCGAGGCGATTGTCGTTCCCAGTCACGCCGCTTCTCCAGCGCCTCCTGGTCGAGCACGCGGACCATCTCACCGCACTTCTCGAACACCACGACCTCTTCCTTGCCGAAGCGCGTCCGCGTCGTGGTCACGCGATCCTTTCCAACATTGCCGGCGAGACCGGCCACGTTCATCTGTTCGAAAAGTCCGCTGACGATATCGCCGAACGGATTGTTGTTGGCGTTCGTCTCTGCGGACTTGAGCTTCTGGCACTTTATGCAGGTGCGTTCCTTAGGAGATGAATAGGCGCCGCAGTTGCGGCACCGGTATCCCAGACGCTCCGCCACGTTGATGGGGGCGTTCTTGGGTTCGATGAGCTCGCCCTCGGCGAACTCCTTGGTCTGAGATTCCTTATGGACCTCGTCCTCGTTCTTCACTTCGATAAAAGGTCTTTCCGGGTTCTCCGGATTGTGCACCACCCTGATCTCTTGGGTGGGGCGGGAAAGGTGCAGCGCCAGGGCCTGCGCGATCATGGACTTGCCCGTTCCCGGGGGTCCGACCAGCAGCAGGTGCCGGCGCTGTTTTGCGGCAATGCGGGCCAAGGTGACGGCCTCGTCCTGACCGATGACCCTTTTCAGGGGATCGGAGGGAATGACCACCTGAGCGGTGCTCTCGACACTGCTCAAGTCAACCTGGTCCGCATCGCTCATGTTCAGTTCAGGTCGTCCTTGGACCAGACATCGATACCGGCCGGCTGTTTGGTGATGTTGCCCATCTTGGTGCCGACTATGGTGCCGATCTTCAGGTCGGAGGCCAGGTCCAGTATCCTCTGGGTTATTATGCCATCGAAGACGACGGCGGACACAGGCTCCTTCTCCTCCTTCAGGTTGTTGACCAGCTCCTTCACGGTTACCTCTTTCAGGATGCCGCCCTTGGTGTCGATTATGCGGGCCTTGGAGGTAGAGGACATCTCGTTGATCATGCCCTTGTACTTCTCCTGGGCCCCGGAGAGCTGCTTGCGGGATACGGGCTTCCGCTCCTCAAGTTCCCTCTCCTCGGCGAAAGGCTTCTCCTGTACCGGCTCCCGCTCCTGGCGGGGCTTCTCGGCGCGCGGTTCGCGTTCGACGCGGGGCTCGTCGCGTTCGCGGCGGTCCTGCCTTTCCTGACGGTCGGGACGGGGCTCCCTGTCGGCGGCGCGCTCCTTGCGTTCCGTCCTGTCCTGCCTCGGCTCCCGCTCCTGGCGAGACTGCTCGGCGCGGGGCTCCTTCTCGGGCTTAGGCTGGGGGGCGGGGGCAGGCTCTTCCTTGTCCTCTTTCTCCCGGTCGGCCTTCTCGGCCTTCTCGAAGCGCTCCATCCTCTCGGCCTTGTCGGACCGCGGTTCGGGCTTCCTGTCCTTTTCCTTCCCGTTGCCGTTATCGGTCTCCAGACCGAACATCTCCACGAACTGGTCGCCGGGGATCTTGTTGCGCAGGCACTTCATGATCTGCTTCTGCGTCAGTTCCTCGACCTCATGGGCGCGCGGGGCGCGTGCAACGAAGTCCACCTCGGCCACCTGGAACAGTTCGCGCAGGATTAGCTCTCCGCCCCTGTCGCCGTCGACGAAGGCAGTGATGACCCTCTCCTTGCTCAGGTCCATGATGGTCTTGGGAACGTTCGTTCCCTCCACCGCTATGGCGTTCTTGATGCCGGACTTCAGCAGGTTGAGGACGTCGGAGCGCCCCTCGACCACGATGATGGCGTCAGAATCTTGAACGTTGGGGCCGGCCGGGCATCTGTCCTTGCCGAAATAGGTGATCTCTTCCACCTGGACGGACTGGCGCACGCTCTCTGTGAGGTCGATCCCGCTGGTCTTGGACTGCTTGATCAGCTCGGTCAGCAGCTCCCTGGCCCTCTCGATGATCTTCTCCCTCTTGACGATGCGCACGTCCTCGATGGACTCCACGCTTATCTTGGCTTTGCACGGTCCCACCCTGTCGATGGTCTCGAGTGCCGAGGCCAGGATAACGGTCTCGACTTGATCTAGGCTAGATGGTATCAGTATCTGTCCTTCGGACTTTCCCTGTCTGGAGTGAACGTCGACCTCGATCCTGCCGATCCTGCCGCTTTTCTGCAGGTCCCTCAGATCGAGCTCGTCGCCCAACAGACCTTCGGTCTGTCCGAATATCGCACCCACCACGTCCGGCTTCTCAACTATGCCGTCAGCGTTAAGCTTGGCCTTCACCAGATACTTGGTGGTGCTTGGGTCAATGTTCATATGTTCACCTCTTTCAAGGTAAAAAAAGCGTACCGACTCTCGAATACCTTTGCGACTATGCCTTCAGGACCTTGGTTTGGGCGGTCCCGAAAGTGGTTTCCATCCGTTTCCCGGCCGTAGCTGGCCACAGGAGTTAATGGTGATAGTGAGCATGATATGGGAAAGCCCGGTTTGCTTTTTCCAGGCCTTGATTTAACGTACCACATTAAAAATCCGAGACTTATATACTTTGTGGCACTGCGTTAAGCATTCAGCTTAATTAAATAATTCAAGGTCTCAGCCGCCGGAAGCGACCTTGATTATGCGCAGCACGTCACCCGGTACCAGCACCTCGTCCAACGGGACAGGCACTTTTCCACGGACCACGATGTGCGCGTCCGGGTACAGCCCCAAGGAACTGAGCATGTTCTCCACCGTGCTGCCCTCGGGGAACCGGAGCGAACGCTGCTTCCTCTCTATCTCCACCGCAAGCTCGATCTCGCTCATCGTAGAACGCTCAAGCCCTAGGTCGAATTAATCCTTTGCCATGCTCAGGCCGGAGGGATAAAAAGATAGCCGTCAAAATTGAAATACGAGTACGCAAATGCCCAAGCGGGCCAAGGTAGCCTAGTCCGGAAAGGCGGTAGCCTCGAAGCGGCCATCAGGCCGAGGAGATAGCTACTGACTTCACCGTCTCGGGAGTTCAAATCTCCTCCTTGGCGCCATTAACTTCTCAAGCGATCCCTTTGAAAAAGCCTGCGCCAAGCACGCGGTCCTGAATTTCGTTGGCGAACGCCTCCGCCGTCTGATAATAGTCTGATCCGAACCCTTCTTCCATAAAGTGGTCGTACTGTTCTCGTATGCGCAAGTCCGTATCTTCTCTAAGGTCGTTCTCTACGGCCGGGAAGACGTGGTTCTCCTCCTCTGTGATATGCCGCGTCATGTGCTCCACCAATTCACGGGAGCGCTCCTCGACCTTGCTCACGTCCCCGGAGGCGACGGCGTCCAAAGCCATCACGATCATGCGCCTCGCCTGCCTGTGCTCCTCGACCAGGCGGTTCATGGTCTCCGTCATCTTAGGGCACTCCTCCAATGCCGCGGGGAAGAAGAACTTCTCCTCTTTGGCATGATGGAACCGGTCCAGGAACTGCTCTAGAAAATCGATCATCTCCTTCATCTCAGCCATGTGCTTCGATGTGCGATGGGTACGGACGATCTCCCCAATGACGTCCAGGACCTGTCTCACTATTCCATGGTCGTACTGCAGGAGGGTGACGGAAATCCTCATGATCGTTACTAGGTCGGCCATCCTTAATATATTGACGCTTCGGGCGGCTTTATCTAACTGGGGAACGATGACGGGTGGAGTGCGAACATGGAAGACATCCTGGAGATGGCAGTACAGCGGGCCAGGTCGTTGGGCGCATCCTACGCCGAGGCGAGGTACCAATCGGACATCAAGGAATCCATATTGTTGAAGAACGGGACGCCCGAGGCCACATCGGTCGAGACCATGCGAGGGATCGCGATACGAGCGATAATGAACGGCGGTCTGGGCTTCGGGTCGACCAACGTTCTTGGCAGAAGATCGGTGAACGCCCTGGTGGACAGGGTGGTGAAAGGGGCCGGTGCCGCAGGCTCCGTGCGAAAAAGCCCGATCGTCATGTCCCCGGCACAAACGACCAAGGCAGATCACATCATCCGGCCGCGAATACCGGCTGAGAACGTCCCGTTGGAATCCAGGCTAGAGATGCTCAAGGAGGCGGATTCGTACGCCCTCGAGGCGGCGGAGCGCTCCGACATCAAGCTAGCAGGACGATACCTGAGCACCGACGCCCTTTCAACCGAGCGGACGGTGATTAATTCCGATGGATCGATGGTCCACAGCATCGTCCCTCGCGTCTCTGTCCATATCTTCCTGACAGCGACGCTTCCCGGCAAAGGGGCTATGCAGCGCAGCATCTCTCACGGCGAGGTCGCTGGTTGGGAGGGGGCGGAGAGGTGGGACCTCCCGGCCTCGCTGGCAAAGGAGACCAGGACCTTGTCCCGCGCATTGCATACGGCGAAAACGTTCAAAGGCGGCAAGATGGACGTCGTGCTCGGTCCCGAGGTCGTCGGCCTAATAGCTCACGAGTCCAGCGGCCACCCTGCAGAGGGGGACAGGATACTGGGCAGAGAGGCGGCGCAGGCGGGCGAGACGTATCTAGGTAAAGACTCGATCGGCCTCAGGGTCGGCAGCGACCTGGTGAACGTGGTCGACGACCCGACGCTGACACGCACCTTCGGTCATTATCTGTACGACGAGGAGGGCGTAAAGGCAAGGCGCCGCTATCTCATCAAGGGGGGCATCATAAACGAGTTCCTGCACAACCGGGAGACGGCAGCTGAGTTCGGGGCCGTGAGCAATGGTTCCTCCCGTTCGGTGGAGTTCGACAGGGAGCCGATAGTGCGAATGGGCAACACCTTCGTGGAACCTGGCGATCGTTCGTTCGAGGAGATGTTCGAAGGGGTCCGTTCCGGCGTCTATATCAAGAACTTCATGGAATGGAACATCGACGACCGCAGGTACAACCAGAAGTACGTGGGGCTGGAGGCGTACCTGATCGAGAGCGGGAAGATATCATCGATGGTGCGCAATCCGGTACTTGAGATAACCACTCCCGGGCTTTGGAAGGCCGTGGACGCTATCGGCGATGAGATGGAGTTCACCTCCGCCTATTGCGGAAAGGGGGATCCGATGCAAGGGATCCCGGTAGGCACTGGCGGACCGCACATTCGGTTGAAGGGCATCAGGATGGAGGGGGCACCATGAAGACCGATGAGATATGCGATACAGCCATCTCCTCCTGCCTGAAACTAGGGGCGAACGACGTAGTGGTGACGGTCATGAAAAAGGAGGAGAGCATGGTCCGTTTCGCCAACGACCAGGTTACCGTGGTCAATTCCCTGGACGAACTGTCGGCCAGCATCTTCCTGTGCGTAGGAAGGCGAAAAGCGGCGCTGAACGTCGTCGACCTTGACAAGAAAGGTCTGGAGAAGGCGTGCCAGCAGGCGGTGCGCATCGCCTCGAACATGCCCGAGGCGTCCCTTTACGCTCCACTGCCGAAGGGACCGTTCAACTACGATCGGAAGCTGACGGAACGTGAGACCGTGCCGGCCGGACCGGACCAGGCGGTCCATTGGGTGCAGGAGAGCATTTCCGCTGCGAAGAAGGCCGGAGCATCGCGCACGGCCGGTTCGCTCACCGCTCGCAACGTCACCGTGCACCTGGCCACAAGCGGCGGGGCCGCCGGGGTCACCGTCCATCCGTCCCTCGAGCTTTCCATCAGGGCGTTCGGCGAAGGGTTGGCGTCCGGACACTCGCTCTCCGTCTCTGTGGGCGAGAAGGGGTTCGACCCATCGGCCGCAGGCCGCGAGGCCGGAGAGCTGGCCAAGGCCGCCAAAGGGCCGAAGAAGGGCGAGCCTGGGACCATGGACGCCGTGCTCGGCCCGATGGTTTTCGCAGACCTCATCGGCGAGATGGGACGGTTCTCTTCCGCCTTCTATGTGGACGCGGGCATGTCCTTCCTGACCGGAAAGATAGGGGAGCAGGTAGCGTCCCCGAAACTGGACCTTTACGACGATGCCACCGACCCTACCTCGGTCGGTGCCTCCCCGTTCGACAGCGAAGGCCTGCCGACGCGCCGCAAGGCGCTCATCGAGAAGGGAGTGCTGAGAACGCATCTTCACAACAGCGCCACCGCCGCCAAGTTCGGTGTAAATAGCACGGCCAACGCCGGACTGATAGCACCGAGGCCGTTCTGCCTGCAGGTGGGAGCGGGCGAGAAGGACGTTGAGGATATCATATCCCAGGTCGACAAGGGAGTATACGTCACCAACGACTGGTACCTGAGGTATCAGAACTACTCCACCGGCGATCTCTCCACCATACCTAGGGACGCATTGTTCCTCATCGAGAAAGGGGAGATCACCGCCTCGTTGAAGGAGCTGCGCATCAGCGACAACATACTGGGAATGATGAAGCGGATAGAAGCACTGAGCCGGCAGAGGAAATGGGTGAAGTGGTGGGAGGTGGATGTACCTACGTTGGTGCCTACGGCCCTCGTCACCGGGACGCGCTTCACCGCATCATCTCAGTGATGGTAGCCCATCAGGTCCATCGACACCGTGCGGTATCCTAACGGCTTTAAAAGCGCCAGGACCTTGTCGCGCTCGGCGAACAAGCGGGGCAGGTCCTCCTGAGCCACCTCTATCCGTGCCCAATACTCATGGTCCCGCACGCGCAGCGACCTGAAATTCAAGTGAGCCAGCAAGGACTCCGCCTTCTCCACGCGGTGCAGCATCGTACTGCTGATGCGCACGTCGTGAGGTACGCGGGTGGCCAGGCAGGTGACGCTCGGAGCGTTCCAGTTTGGCAGTCCCTTCTCTTTCAAGAGGGCGCGCACATCCTCCTTGTTCAGCTTGGCGTCCACCAGCGGCGAGCGTATGTTCATATCGATCAGGGCGGCACGGCCCGGGCGGACCTCCTTCAGGTCGTCCAGCTGGCTTCCTTCCAATATATGATCTATCTCCATCTCCTGGCATTCCTTCTTTATGTGCCGGAGGATGGCGCTCTTGCAGATGAGGCAGCGGTCCTCCCAGTTGCGCTTGAACGTCTCGTCGTTCACCAGGTCTATGTGGAAGGTAATAAGTTTAATACCGAGCGTCTCCGCCAGCTCCCTGGCCTTCCTCTGCTCTTCAGCGAAGAAGTGCTCGCCCGTGGCCATGAACGCGGTGATGTCCGCCCCCGCGTCGATACATGCTTTCAGCAGGAGGGTGCTGTCCGCACCGCCGGAGAATGCAACGGCCACACGCTTCATCGATGCGATCGAGCTCACTAACTGGCCGTACTTTTCCTTGGCTTCGGGCATGCTCATCGAGCGGTGATATGGGCGGCGTTATTTATTATGATGGCTCAGGTGCGTGAAGCACCTTCTCGCATCGATGAACGCCGCTGCCGTACGATCATAATGTACGGCCGAGGTCCTTGGCCTTGTCCAGAAGGTCACCCCTCTTCATTATCTCCTTCGGGTCGTTGCCTCCTCCCATGTGGACCTTTCCATGCATCTGAAAGCCCGCCATGCCCAGCGTCTGTTCCAACGTCTTCTCAAGGCCTTCGAAGATCGCCGGGTCCGGGTTGCCCTGGCTCATGACGATGACAGTTTTCTTGCCCGGGCTAAGTCTTGGGCTGAGGTCGGAGTTAAAGAAAACGAACATGCGGTCCTGCATAGACCTGAACTGACCGGTGAACTGAGAGAAGTAGACCGGTGAACCGAACACGACAGCGTCCGCTTCCTGGATGTCCTTCATCAGTACCGATGCATCATCCTTCTGGCTGCAATGGTCATGGCCTTTACAGTACATGCACGCCTTGCACCCCGAATATTTCATCGTGTTGAGATCGTACTTCTTCGTCTCATGACCGTTCTCTGCTGCTCCCTCGAGCACCATCTTGACCAGGGTGTCCGTGCAACCGTTCTTCCTGGGGCTTCCTACTATTCCAATGACCTTCACCGATCTTCACCTTGCTTCCATTAATATCATTACTATATTTCAATACCGAACGGTGTTTTATTATAGTAGCTATCCAATTTGTTACTATGGGCGAAGGATTTGCCGTGAGGGATGCTAAGTTCATCTGTCCAGTTGAAGCGACGCTGTCGATGATCGGGGGGAAATGGAAATCGATAATCCTCTGGAGGTTGAACGGCAGAACCATCCGGTTCAATCAGTTGATGGCCGAGCTGCCGATGATCTCGCCGAAGATGCTGACCAAGCAGTTGCGGGAGCTGGAGAAGGACGGACTGGTCAGCAGGACGATGTATCCCGAGATACCCCCCAGGGTGGAGTACTCGCTCACGCCTCTGGGGATGAGCATAGAGCCGATCCTTTGTCAGTTATCTCAATGGGGGATAGAGCATCTGAGCATCAAAGTAGACACAGGCGAATGTCCATTGAAAAGGTCCGTATGAGCGTCCTCGACCTTCCCTATCCTTCTTCCATCTGCCGCTTTATGCGATGAGCATGCGCTTCCGCGTTCTTGAGGTCCTTGGCGTTAGGGCGCCCTTTGTTCAAACCTCCGAAGTATCTGAGGAAGCTGTTGGTGTTGAAACCAGCACAGGCGAACTCATCTATGATGTCGTAACCTTTTAACCGAAGGATCGCTCTCAGATGCGAGTGGTTGCTCAAGGGATACTGATCGAAGCGTCCGTTCTCTCCGTCCACAGAGAAACCCGGACCTCCGCAGGTAGAGAATATGAACGCCTTCCCATTCGTTACATGCGGCATCCTGTCGGCAAGGTCCAGCAGGGTCGGATGGTTCTTGCCATCATATATTCCTGAACCGAACCCTATCAGGTCATGGTCCGCAAGCGCTTCTGGAACGACCTGCTCCGGTGCTTTGATGTCAGCATCAAGGACCTTCGCCAGGACCTCGGCTATCTGCCTGGTGTTGTTATGGTGGTACGAGAACAGGACCAACGAGCACTTCATCCATGAAATAATATTGAGCTTCATAAATAAAGTTTCAGTCGCAGAACATCGAACTATAGACGACCTTTCATAACGATAAAATATGGAACCGCCCCTCCCAGTGACGATGAACGTCCGGGATGTCTTGGAAGCGTACCGCCAAGGGGAGATCGACATGCAGAGGGCGGAACAGTTGTTGCGCATGGACTTCCTGGAGCGCGTGGGGGACCACACCCTGTTCGATCACGCCCGCGAATCCCGACGAGGGATACCGGAGGTCATCTGGGGTGAGAACAAATCACCTGAGGTCGTGGCCGACATCGTGAAGAGGGTATTGGAGGACCGTCAGGCGGTTTTGGTATCCAGGGTGTCCCCCGCTCACGTCGATGTTCTCAAGCGAGCGATAGGCGCAGACCTGGTCACTTATGTGGAAGGGCCGCATCTCATCGTGGTCGACAAGAACCCTGGACGGCCGAAGGCCGGATGCATCGGAGTGCTCACCGCAGGCAGCTCGGACATAGCCGTAGCGGAGGAAGCAAAGGCCATGGCCCAGGTCATGGGCTGCGAGGTCGTTACCGAGTACGATGTCGGTGTGGCCGCGATCCACCGCTTCCTCGATCCCTTATCAAGGATGCTCGACAAGGGCGTAGATGCGCTGGTGGTCGTAGCGGGAATGGAAGGCGCCCTGCCGACGGTCGTCTCCGGATTGGTGGATGTCCCGGTCATCGGCGTGCCGACCTCGGTCGGTTACGGGTACGGAGGGAAGGGGGAGGCAGCGCTCATGGGGATGCTGCAGACCTGCTCCCCCGGACTGGTGGTCGTCAACATCGACAACGGGATAGCCGCCGGGGCCACGGCCGCACTTATCAGCATACGCCGCCGGCGGTGATCACATGGCCATAGTGCGCCCCCTGCGACCCGAGGACATCCATCGAGCGCAGGCGTTGATGGCAGAGACCTGGTCCGACCTTCTCAAGGAGCAGACCGGGCTGGAGATGCAATACCCTGTCCGTCCTGCACGATGGTACGAGGCGCGCATATCACATGAACCGTCGGGCACGCTCTGCCTGGAGGAGGGCGGGGAGATCATCGGCACAGGCTTCTGCCTGAGCTGCGGCTCCATCGGCTGGATAGGTCCTATGGAAATAATTCCAGGTCATCAGGGTCGGAAACAAGGAAAGCTGCTCCTGCAAGCGCTGGAGAAGCATCTTGACTCCGTAGGTTGCACCACCATCGGACTGGAGACGATGAAGGACATAGTCAGGAACATATCGTTCTATGTCGGCAATGGATACCGCGTGGAGCAGGACGTGCTCTATTTGGAGAAGACAGAGGTCCGTGCCAACGATGTTAGCGATCAAGACTTCGGGAAGGCCGATATGAGCGAGATAAGACGATTGGCCGACACGGTCATATCCGGCTATGATCCTTCCAAGGAGTTCACGATGTACGAGTCGACTGGCACTGGCGTGACCTTCCACGGAGAGGGCGTGGCCGCGCTGCTGGTCCCCGATATCATTCCCGGATCGGGCAAAGCATACCTGCGCACGCTGCTCACAGAAGGTAGCGAACGTTCCAATGAGGCCATCGAGCTGGTCAAAAGTGCGGAGAACGAGGCATTGCGCCACGGGGCCAGCTCTATTTTCACGATCATGCCGGCCAAGAGCGAGCTATTACATCCATTGCTCCGCGGCGGCTACCGGCCGAAAGGAGTGGACATCAGGATGATGAAAGGGGAGATCGCTCGCAAGCATGAGTGCTCCATCATCTCCTGGTCCGGTTAAAAGTTCGGCAAGGCCAAGGCAAGTATCAGATAGGCGATGATGAGCACGCCTCCCGATACCAAGAACCCCACGACCCATAGCACCCTCATCATCGTCGGATCGATATTAGTGTACTCGGCCATGCCTCCGCATACGCCGAATAGGACGCTGTCCCTCTTGGACCGGTGCAGACGTTGCGTCAGGTCCTGTGGGACCGGCTGGGGCGAGGGCGCGCTTTGCGAATAGGGCGTCGAGTTCGCCGGAGGCTGTATCCTATTACTTCTCATGACCACACCGATGTAGCCGAGCAGGAGCACCAGCAGGAAGATGATGTACAGGATGGTGTTCAGGATATCTCCCATGGTGTTGAGCACGCTGACATCGACCGCGTCCCCGGTTATCTGCATGAGCTTGGCCATCATCCACAGCGCGAAGGTGATCAGCACGGCCGCGATTATCGGTGCGACCATCGAATGCTCCTTCGGCATCCTTCTCGAGGAGTAGCCGGAATAGACCGAGAGCAGCATCATGATGAAGATCAAGATCAGGTTGTCACCAAGGAAGTCCCCGACGCGGTCGGCGAACTCCGAGCTGTCCGAAAGGACGTTAAATATCTCAACCACCAATAGGACAAAGATGATCCCTATGAACGCTTTCAGCAATGGCCCGGCGCCTTTGAAGGAACGGTCGAACTGTGACTGCGGGACGTAGGCCGGTCTAGGTTCTTTCCGCACCGTGAACGGAGCACCGCACCTGTAACAAAATGCCGCCTGCTCCACGTTCTGGGCACCGCATTTCTCGCAAATCGCCATCCTTATCCTCTCCTGGATGCCCCTATCATATGCCCTCCTTATTTGATTTTTGCATTTCATATCGGGAACGGCCCTTGCATCTTGCCTCGTCGAGAAGGGAATAAATAGAATAGGCCAGCGAACCTTAGGGACGGTGATCGATATGGACGAGCAGGAGCAGAGGCTGAGATTGGAAAGGATATTGGCGAAGGTCAAGGCCGAATACGGTTTCGTTCCCACGGTCTCGGAGGTAATGTCCGAGAGGCCGGACGTTTTCATACCTTATTCCGAGATATCCAGCAGCCTTTTCTTCCACCCGAAGTTCATGGACCGCCAGACGGCCGAGCTGGCGGCAATAAGTGCCGGGACGGCGATGGGAAGCGAGAACTGCCTCAATGTCCACATCGGGCAGGCATTGAAGCTCGGTGTGAGCGAGGATGCCGTGCTGGAGGCGATGCTAATCGGCTCATTGATGAGCATGAACCGCAGCAACTCCGTAGCGTTCCGTTGCCTTAAGTCAGTAAAGGAGGGTCAAAGATGAGATGTTCCGAAGGGCGATTGGGCAGGGTGCTCGTGATACGACTGGACGAGGGAGATATTCTGCACGAGTGCGTGGAGAAGGCGGCAGTGGTCTGGAACATCGAGAGGGCCACGGTCATCGCCCTGGGCGGAGCGGACAAGGGCAGCCATCTCGTCGTGGGCCCCAAGGACGGTAAGGCCAAGGACATCGAGCCGATGATAGCCGAGCTGGACGGGGAATCTGAGATCGCCGGGGTCGGAACTCTCTTCCCGGACGAGGAAGGTAAGCCTTCCCTGCACATGCACGCTTCCTGCGGACGAGCAGGTAAGAGCGTAACTGGATGCGTACGCGCCGGCGTAAGAACATGGCTGGTCCAGGAGGTCGTGATGATAGAATTGCTCGGGCTATCATCAAAAAGGGTGACGGACAAGAAGAGCGGCTTCAAGCTGCTCGAGCCGTGATCAGAAGGCGTCCACGCAACGCAATCCTCTCTCGGAGCACTTCCTCCTGACGAACGCTTCCAATCCCGGATAGTCCTTCAGACGGTGGGAACGTTCCAATCGCTCCGCGATCATCTCCATGCCCGAACGCTCGCGGATATCGTTAAACATCCCTGGACGCGGGCGGAAGCGGTCCAACATCACCCATTTTATGCCGGTATCGGCAAGGGCATCGACCATATCGGATACGTCCTTCTCATCCAGCACTGGCAATAACGGTCCTATGAGCGCATAGGCGTTGATGTCCGCCTCGGCCAACCGGCTCAGCGCATCCAGGCGCCTTCCGGGCAGGGGCGCCCCCGGCTCGAACTCCTTGCTGATGACGTCGCTGACCGATGTGACCGTGATGCCGACCTCTCCCTCCAGTTCTTGATACAGGTCGATATCTCGTAGGATAAGGTCGGATTTAGTCAGTGCGGAGACCTTCAGATGGTGGGGGATTATTTCCATCAGGCAGCGCCTGGTGATGAGAAGATATCTCTCCACATCCTGGTATGGGTCCGTGACCGTTCCCAGCCCGATCGTTCCCTTCTTACCTTTTATCTCCCTGGCAAGGACCTGCGGGAGGTCGGTTCGCGCCTGCACCTTCGTCCATTCGGAGCGCGGTCTTTTGGTCACATAGGGCGCGTAGCAGTACAGGCAGTCGTGTTCGCATCCTACGTACGGGTTGAGGGCAAAGTCCAGTCCGGGCAATCGCGACGGAGGCAGCGCTTTCCTGGTCCGGACCTCCTCTATCCTCGGTGCCTTGGGAACGAGCGGCCCATCGTCCATTCCCAGGAACAGGTCAAGGTTCGACATAGTCGTCCAGCCTCCGCTGGTGCTTGATGTCCCTCAGTATCGCGCTGTGACCTATCCAGGTCGGTATCGGGATGTCCATGCGCGTCTGCACGTGGGCAAGGGCCTGGTCCAATGTGTTGAACCTCCTCGGTCTCTGCGTCAAGGCCATGCGCACGTTCTCCCTCACGTTCCATACGCCCACTGGCAAAAGATATCCCGGATGCGCCTCACGGAATATGACCGCACCGGACTGCCGTCTCTCGCGCTGCAACAGCTCGTTCACGGCCAGGCGGGCAGCATAGTAGCATCCACCTATCTCCGCGTAATCCTTCCTTCCGTCGAAGAACTCGTGCGAGGATATCATCTCGATCTGATGGCCCATAGGGTTCCAGACAGTGTTGGGGTACCAGGCCTCTATCAGCTCATAGCGCCAGGAGGTAGGCGTCAGCATGACGCTCCAGCGATTGTCCAACTGGTCCCAGTCATAGATGCGGAACTCGTTTATGAGAGGGAAGGTCTTGGTCGTCCGGAGCATGTCCTTTCCCAATATGTCGTCCACGGCAGTGATGCTCCATCGGGTTGGCACCAGTCGACGATTGTCCTCGATCCCGAAGGCCCCGACGCTGAACGCCTTCTGTATGCGGGATATGAGCACCTCGTTCTTGTAAAGCCCTTTCACCGCTTCGGCCGCCTTCAGGTCAGTGTCGTAATATGCCTTTTCCACCTTGTGGTCGTACTTGGGATTGCTGATGCTCAATCTTTCCAATTTCGCCGATGGCCCAAAAGGTTGGATGTTGTCGTCCAGGACGATCCGTCCTGAGGGCTTCTTGGAGAAGTTCGCCTCCACATCGACCGAGTTGACGGCAAGCGCCAGCTCCCTGGTGTAATCCACGATGCGCCCGGCGTTCTGGAAGTTCTTCACATCGACCAGGTGCTTTCCTCTGACCAGGCGGAAGCGGAAGTCCACGATCTCATCGATGGACTTGCCCATCCATTGCTCGGGCGTGTCCATGATCATCGTATCACCAAGGTCAGGAGGCACCAACGGACCGATGTCGACCTTGGGATAGCCCCATCTTCCGACGAAGACCCCTGGTGGAGAGCTTCCATGCAGGTCATGGGTATCGATGAGCTTCTTGGTGCGCGAGTGGGAGTAGAACTTGACCATGAGGGGACAGCGGTCCTTACCGCAGAGGTTCTTGCTCCCTTTGCAGATATGGCAAAGTCCTGAGCTGGACCCGTTCATGGTTGGGAACGGGGACGGGTCCAATGACATCGGCTCGAAGGCGCTCATCCCGCCCGTTCTACCGTCAAAAGGCTATATGACCGTTTTCCAGGGATGATTAAAAATGCACATGTTCCATGATGAGCATCAACGCCTGCTTGGAACCGTTCCAATCCCTAGACTGACCGTTCGGGATGCCCGGGATATCGATCGTCTCGTACTCATCCCCGTTGAAATGCAAGGCGACCAAGGTCCATTTCGGCTCCTTTCCTAACCGAGGATCGGATATCAAGGAACCGCCCAGATCGTTCGGGAAGCGATATATCCTCTGCTCCCTACCTCCCTGCATGCCTAGGCATGCCTTGCAGTATCCTACATCGATGCGATACCTTTCCAATTCCTGGTCCACGCTCTCAACGATGCGATATGGGAAGAAATAGATTGTCAGCGTTCAAAGGTAGCTAATTTTTTATATTGTGGAGTCATTCCCGAGGATGTCAGCATACTGTTTTCCGGAACGCTGAATCCGACAATCTTATATAGAAGCGATAAAATACCGACCGTAAAGGAGGCTCTCATTATGGCATACGGAATGGGACAAGGTAATCAGCAGCCTATCATAGTTCTTCGCGAAGGTACTGAAAGATCAAGAAGCAAGGAAGCGCAATACAACAACATCGCCGCCGCCCGCGCGGTCGCCGACTCTGTCAGGTCGACCCTGGGGCCGAAGGGGATGGACAAGATGCTGGTCGACTCCATGGGCGACGTCGTCATCACCAATGACGGTGTCACCATCTTGAAGGAGATCGACGTGCAGCACCCGGCAGCCAAGATGGTCGTCGAGATCGCCAAGACTCAGGACACTGAGTGCGGCGACGGTACGACCTCCTCGGTCATCATCGCCGGTGAACTGCTGAAGAAGGCCGAGGCCTTGGTAGAGCAGAACATCCACCCTACGATCATCGCAAACGGCTACAAGATGGCCGCTGCTGAGGCGATCAAGATCCTGGACACCATAGCCGTGTCCGTCACATCCAACGACACCGAGATGCTGAAGAGGGTCGCCATGACCGCTATGACCGGCAAGAGCGTCGGCGGACAGGGCGAGTTCCTTTCTGAGATAGCGGTAAAGGCCATCAAGGCCGTCTCCGAGAAGTCCGGCAAGGGATTTGTCGTCGATGTGGACAACATCAAGGTCGAGAAGAGGACTGGCGGCTCCATCGCTGAGACCGAGATCATCCAGGGTATCGTTATCGACAAGGAGCGCGTCCACCCCCGCATGGCCACTCAAGTGAAGAAGGCCAAGATCGCTCTGCTCAGCGTCCCCATGGAGGTCAAGAAGACCGAGGTCGACGCCAAGATCCAGATAAGGGACCCGAGCCAGATGCAGCGTTTCCTGGACGAGGAAGAGCAGTCCCTGAAGGACATGGTCGACCAGATCGCCGCCGTCGGCGCCAACGTCGTCTTCTGCCAGAAGGGAGTCGATGACCTGGTGCAGCACTACCTGGCCAAGGCCGGCATCTTCGCCGCCCGCAGGCTCAAGGAGTCCGACCTGGAGGCTATCGCCAAGGCCACCGGAGGCACCATTGTCGGAAAGATCAGCAACATCACCAAGGAAGACCTGGGTGTCGCCGAGACCGTGGAGCAGAAGAAGGTCGGCGAGAACGATATGATATTCGTCACCGGCTGCAAGAACCCGAAGGCCATGAGCATAATCGTGCGCGGCGGTACCGAGCACGTAGCTGATGAGGTCGAAAGGTCCCTGCACGACGCCCTTAGGGTCGTCGGAGTGGCCCTGGAAGATGGAAAGATCGTGCCTGGAGCCGGAGCCCCTGAGGTCGAGCTCTCCCTACGCCTGGCCAACTACGCATCTACCGTTGGCGGCCGCGAGCAGCTGGCCATCGAGGCCTTTGCCTCCGCTATGGAGATAATCCCCTGGGCCCTGGCCGAGAACGCTGGACTGGACGCCATCGATATGGTCATCCAGCTCAAGTCCGCCCACGAGAAGAAGGCCACTGCCTCCAAGAACATGGGACTGGACCTGGACCTCGGAAAACCCGTCGACATGTTGAAGGCCAACGTCATCGAGCCCCTGAGGGTCAAGACCCAGGCCGTCAAGTCCGCGGCCGAGGTCGCCAACATGATCCTGAGGATCGACGATGTCATCGCCTCGAAGAAGTCCCCTCCGGGACCTCCGGGCGGTATGGGTGGCATGGGCGGTATGGGCGGAATGCCCGGGATGATGTAAGCGTCCCGAACACCGTCTGAAACCTCTTCAATAAACTCTCTTTCTCCATTTTATAAAACGACCAATTGATTTAATACGCTGGTTGTCAATGATAGAAAAACTTCTTGGAAGGGATGAATCATGAAGAAAGTACTATGCACTATCGTGTGCGCGTTCGCCTTTATGATGCTGATCTGTTCGATGGCCACGCCGGCCCTCGCAGCGACCAGCTCAACGGATGCGCCTGAATGGGAGGTCGGAGATAAATGGGCCTACGGTTTCGAGGCCGACGTAGGGGCTGAGTTCGCCACCTACCTGAACGACGTCGAGGATATGATCACCGACGGGTTGGAGAACACCACCTTCAACGGGACGTTGAACGAGGTCAGCTTGGATGGTAGCTACGAAGCATGGATGCTCTTCGAGGTATCCGAGTCTACTACCGATGACTATGTTCTCACCATGGCCTTCGCCACCAAGCTCTCCGTGGAGGGCTCGATGAAGGTCACGTTAGAGCTGCCGCCAGCCGGTCAATACACCGCCCTGGAGCTTCTGACCGTTGATAAGGAGGCCGTCGTGGTCGAGGCCGCGGCATCTATGGAAATATCAGTGATCGTCACCGTGGAGATCACTATGGACAAGGACACCATGGCCGTAGGGGAGGTACTCCTGAACGTGATCGTTGACGCATCCGCCGAAGTGTCCGCCGAGAACCTGCCCAGTTATGACACGAACCTTACGACGTTCATCACCACGATCGACTACACCGACTATGACATGAGCGCAGATGTCAATGCCGATCTGTCCATGAACATGACCTTCGCCCCTGCCCTTGACCTTTGGGAATTCCCCATAGTCGAAGGGGAGAACTGGACCGTCAATTCCAACGCTACCCTCACTGGTAGCCTGACCGGAACGATCGATGCCGATGGTCTGCCCGAGGAGTTCGATGAGTACATATTCACCGATGATTTCGTCAACGCCACCGGCATCACCGATTTCCCCATCGTACTGGAGGAGATCCCTGAGGGAGATGACGAGGACGGATGGCCCTTGGACGAGGGTCTGATGGAGGAGCGGACCGAGGAGGTCGAGGTCGGGCTAGAATGCACCGATGTGTTCACCGTCGATGATGACTTCTGGGGCAACATAACCGTCTACGAGATAGCAGTGGACGACTCTCCGATGGTCATCTATTACTCACCGGAGGTCAGCCTCGTATCCTACTTCACCATGAGCACGGACGATCTCGAGGAAGCCTTTGATCTCGACGATGGTTCCATGTCCAGCGAGGATTACCAGATGGAGGCCGTTGACCCCGAGGTCGCAGAGGACCACATCAGTGAGATAAGCGGACAGGTGTCCGATGACGAAGATGGCGGGATCGCCTCGTTCTTCACCGAGGCGCCCTATCTCGGCATAATACTCGTGGCAGTGATCATCGTGGTCATCGTCGCCGCAGTGGTGCTGATACGGAAGAAGTAAGCTCCATCCAAACCCCTTTTCCTTATTTTTTTATTCTCGCAACATTTATACGCACGGAATCCCAACCCCCTCTATCCAATAGGGGGAAAAGATCACGAAAGCCATAGTAATCTACGATTCAGTGTCCGCGGTCAAGATGACGGCCAAGGTGGCAGGTTTCATCACCGACGGTCTGAAGGAAGGGGGTATCGAGGTCACATCGGTACCCGTGCAGGACGCCAAGCACGCGAAGCTGGAGGAATACGACTGTCTTGTGCTGGGAAGCCCCACCATGGCATGGAAGCCGACCAAGGATGTCAAGGAATACCTGGGCACCCTCTCTGGCAAGAAGTTCTCCGGCAAGAAGGCCGCTACGTTCGATACCCAATTAAAGTCTGCCGTGAGCGGTAATGCCAACAAGGCGATGGAGGAAGGTCTTACCGGGCTCGGTTACACCATCGCCTGCCCGCACCTTCAGGCGTATGTCCACGGAAAGAAGGACGCCTATATGTTCTTGGACGGGGAAGAGGAAAAGGCAAAGAAGTGGGGCAAGGACCTGGCAGAGGCGCTGAAGAAGTAGCTAGGCCCCAATGAATGGGCGGCCGGGACCCAGCCTTCTGGTATCTCCGTCATGCGCAACATTAATTGCCATGATGACCATGGATATGTCATGGTGGTCCGCTCGGTCAATCCCCGTACGGGAGAGACGATCAAGGAGTTCGTTCCCAGCACGCAAACCGATGTTCTATCCAGTATTATCAAGGGCCGAGCCGCTCAGCGACAATGGATGGAGGAACGGTCCCGGCATGAAAGGATCGAGGCGGTGCTGGAGCTTCGTTCTGCGCTGCTCTCCATGAAGGATGATATCATAGCCACAGAGATGCTGGAAGGCGGTTTTCCTCAGAGGGATGTCATAGGGACCTTCAACGGCGTGATGAAAGGGTTCGAGCACTATGTATCGGAGCTGCAGCTGACGGATGATTATGAGTTCCATCTCGATCCGACGGGCTGGCCAGATACAAAGGCGACCATCAACCTTGTGCCGCACGGAGTGGTGGGGCACATCGGCATCTGGAACTATCCTTTCTGGCAGACCATGATCACGGTCATCCCGGCACTGCTGGCCGGGAACGCCGTGGTCTTCAAACCGTCCGAACTGACCACCATGACCGGATCGAAGATCAAGGAGGCGTTCGACCTCACATCGATGCCGACCGACCTTTTCCAGGTGCTCATCGGAGGGGCGGACGTCGGCAGGGCCATGGTGACAGCGCCGTTCGACGCCATGGTGTTCACCGGTGGCAGGGCCACGGGACTGGACATAATGCACAGCTCCGGAGTGAAGCCATTGATGCTGGAACTGTCCGGTAACGATCCCGGCATAGTATGTTCCGATGTTGACATAGTATCCGCCGCCAGAGGCATAGCCAGCGGCGCCTTCTCTCACGGAGGTCAGGTCTGCATACGGATCAAGAGGCTATACGTGGTCAAGGACATCGCCGACAAGTTCATACCCGAGCTGCTCAGGGTCGTGGCCCGCCTGGACGTCGAACATCAGATCGGTCCGCTCATTCGGGAGGAGGCCAGGGCGAAGGTGCACGAGAAGGTCCATTACGCAGTGAAGCAAGGGTGCGAGCTCCTCACCGGAGGCGAGAACATTCCTGGCATAGGATTTTTCTTCGAACCGACGGTCCTTAAGGTCAGCGACGATTCGCTGGAGATAATCAAAGAAGAGACTTTCGGACCGGTGCTTCCTATCCGTATAGTAGATGACGAGGAGGAGGCAGTGAAGCTGGCCAACGAAAGCGACTACGGGCTCGGCGCTACCATCTGGACCTCCGACCCGACCAAGGGCGAGCGATTGGCGCGACGTATCGAGGCCGGAAACGTATGGATAAACGAGCATGGCCGTACCATCAACTGCGGGGAGCTGTTCCAGGGTTGGAAATGCAGCGGGATACCCAGCACGAACAGGCGCATCACCCTTTTCATGAAGAAGAGGACCATCGTGAACCATCAGTCCTCACAGCCCAGGGCGCATTGGTTCAACTAGGCCGGTCACGAACAGAACGGTCCGTCCGCATCAGTAAAGGTAAAGGCATCGATGAGCATCTGCCTTTTCCATGGTAGCGGATGGGGCTAACATAGTATCGGTCCAAGGGCTCTATAAACGGTATAAGGACCTGCCAGTCCTTCTGAACCTCAGCTTTGATGTCCCTCGGCGAAGCGTCTTCGGCTTCATCGGCCCCAACGGGGCTGGCAAGACCACTACGATCAAGATCATCACCGGGCTCCTGCACGACTTTCAGGGGGACGTGATGATACAGGGCAGTTCGGTGCGTCAGCGCGATCTGGCCTCATGCGCCTCCATCGGCTATCTTCCCCAACGGACCACCATGCAGGAATGGCGCACCGTCGATCAGGCGCTGAACACGTTCGGACGATTGTCCGGTATGGAAGGGGACGATGTTAAAAAGAGGACAGGGGAAGTGCTGGATGTCCTGGGAATATCCGAGCATCGGCACCGGAAGGTGGGCAAGCTCTCTGGTGGTACCCTGCAGAAGGTAGGGATGGCCCAGGCGATGCTCCACAGACCGGAGCTCATGATACTCGATGAACCGGTCGCGGGACTGGACCCTGAGAGCAGGGTCCTCTTTAAGAACCTCTTCCGCCAGCTGGCCAAAGATGGCGCCACCGTCTTCTTCTCATCCCATATATTGAGCGATGTCGAGGACATCGCCAACAACATTGGCATCCTGGG
The DNA here is from genome assembly GCA_028682895.1 of Methanomassiliicoccales archaeon. Classification (GTDB taxonomy): domain Archaea; phylum Thermoplasmatota; class Thermoplasmata; order Methanomassiliicoccales; family UBA472; genus UBA472. Next base: position 2,949 of record JAJRAK010000037.1, on the reverse strand, counting down.
GCAGGGAAGGATGGGCTATTGTGGTTCCATGGACGGATTGCGGGAACGTGTCCAGCATCACAAAGAGGTCCGTCTGGAACTGGTCGAGCAATTGAACGATATCCAGATGTTGTCTCGGATTCCAGCGGTATCGACGGTCGAGAGGATCTCTGGCAACGAGTTCATGCTGCGGTTCCAGAACAACGCCGACATCGATGCTGCGATCGACAAATGCATACGGGACGTGTTGGGTGCTGGGATGCACATCCGGTCGATACGGCCGACCCATCCATCATTGGAGGAGCTCTATCTTAGCTATACCAAAGGAGGGATGGTATGAGCTTATCGCTGTTGTTCCGGGACGAGCTTAACGGCTTCTACCGATCCAAGGTCATGATGGCCCTATGGGTCGGTCTACCGGTAATGGCCGTAGCTCTATACTTCCTGGTATCGGAGACCGAAGGAATTCCGATGTCCCAGTTCACCGCTTTACTGGTAGGGAGCATCGGTGGTCTTCTTACATCGGCCATGATAGTGGTCACGATATTGAAGGAGAAGGAAGAAAGGGTATACGACCTCTTTCTGGTACGTCCAGTTAAAAGACGAGACCTATTGTTATCCAAGTTCCTCGCCATCTACCTATGCGTCATCATCGCTGCATTGCTGGCGATAGTCCTATCAGCCTCACTGGACGCTGTCATCAATGATCATGAGGTCGTTGACACCATCACGGGGCTTGGAGATTCCGTCCTCATAGCGCTTTCGATGATGGCCATCAGCTGTTCGGTCGGGCTATTGATCGGTGTCATATCCAACAGCATGCTGGTGGGCATACTCCTCGTCCTTTACGGGGGGAATCAACTATCATCACTGGTGATACTACCGATAATCATGGACATCGGCGAGATCTGGATGGCCGTACTGTTGTCCGCTGCCATCACCTCCGTGATGCTCATCTGCTCAATTCTTCTGTTCCAGCGGAAGGAGCTATGAGATTCTCGGCCGACATGTAGCCGTCAATGAGGATATCGAACTGGATGTGCCGGTCCCACAGCGAACGCCGGAACACGTCCATGAAGCCAACGCCGATGACCAAAGGTCTCGTTGGCATTCGATCGATGAAGGAATCTACATCGCTGACCTCACAACCGAACTTAGGTATGGCCAGACCGCCCAGGAGTACGACGACCTTCGCTTCAGTGGGGTCCACTGGTTCCGAACCGATCTGGAATCCGATATCTTCGACCCAGGCAACGTTCCTGCATTTGTTCCAGACCGACCTGGGGGCGAACCCGAAATTGAGGCCCCGGTCCCGAACTGAATATGCCAGCAATTGAGCGAACGGAGGGCAGACAGCTTCAGAACCTAAAAAGATGACCAGGCTCCCATCCGGGACTGTCATCAACGACTCTCGGAACAGCTTGGTCAGACCCGTGATGCCCTCGGACCTCTCCATATAACTACGAATAAGAATGTCCCATCATAATAAAGGCTACCTTCGATGACCTTCTTACACATTCATTCCACAGTCGTGTTCATGACGCCTATCGACCACGATTGAAATGTCAGTCCGATCTCGCGCTGGTATTTTATTATTTCATATAATTTTTGAATACATTCCCCAAAGCATTTTATTTTCTCTAATAATTAATATGGGGGATGCCAACTCAGATCGGGATAGGGATCGATGTGGGTGGGACGTTCACCGATGGTGTGATCTACGACCTGGAAAAGCACTGTGTTCTGGCCACCTCAAAAGTGAGCACGGACAGCTCAGATCTGACCGGTAGCATCCTTCGATGCGATGATATCTGCCGAGGAGGCGTGCCAGAAGCCGATATTCACTGTACTATCTGGTCCAGCTGCTAGCGCTATCGGTGGGATAAAGCTTGGAAAGGTCGATAACACCTTGGTCGTGGACATAGGGGGAACGACCACCGACATCGCGTTGATCAAGGACGGGCGCGTTCGCATCTCCAAGGAAGGGGCGATGGTCAGTGGAGCAAGACTTCGTGTTCCCTCGGTGGACACGATGACCGTATCGCTGGGGGGCAACACCGGGATATTCGCCAGTAGGAACAGCGTCTTCCTGGGAAGAAAGGCGGTCAAGCCGATCTGTCTGGCACCTGATGCTTATAATGTAATGAAGGACCGCTCATATCTCTACTCCTCCAAATATGGCGATGTCGGGATCACCCCCACGGATTATTTCTGCGCCGAGGCGGATAGCGGTTACGGAAATCAGAAGATCGCTCAAAAGGCGCTCTACGCGCTCGCCGACGAAGCTGGCATGAAATATGAGGACCCGTGCGAGTCCATCCGCTGGCAGATCTGCTCCAGGCTCCTCAGGTCCATGCTCTCTCACATCGTCGGGACTGAGATCCAGGAGGACGGGGAAGGTGAGATCGCCGTGATGGGCAACGATATAGTACGCCCTTCCTTCTCTCTAGAGATACCAGTGGTGGGGATTGGCGCTCCGACCAAGTATTTCTTCGACATCATTCGCGACAGGATCGATGGGAAGTTCACCATTCCGGAACATTACGACGTAGGAAATGCCGTGGGTGCGGTCTGTTCCAGCGTCTATTATAAAAAACAAATATCGATCAAGGCCGAAAAGGATCAGAACGGTACAGAATCGAACTCGTTGATCTACTATCTTATCACGGACAAAGGAAGGATGACGTTCGGTACTAAGGAGGAAGCCATCACTTACGGCCAATCCTACGCTCAGAAGGTCGTGGAGCAATACATGTATCGTAATCACGTCCAAAAGTTTTCAACCAGGTCCAACGTGGAAGATGTCATTTTTACCATCGCGGACGAGAAGGTGTACACCGAGACGAAGATCACCGCGATCGCTGAGGTGGTATGAGCTCGATCCCACCCCGTTCCTGATAAAACATATCGCATCTGGACGTTGAAAATAGGATTTGAGCGATATCTTATATGGGCCATCTTTTCCTATAG
>JAJRAK010000036.1 GCA_028682895.1 Methanomassiliicoccales archaeon | reverse complement strand
TTCATCCTCAATCAATAGATGATGCAGGCGCATATCAATTGTTTAAAATCGTCCTGATCTTCGCGCTCAGGTCCAGGATGGTGTACGGCTTCTGCAGCACGTCCCTGAAACCGTAACGCCCGGGTTCGGACATGACCGGGTCGTTGGAGTAGCCGCTCGACACGATGGCCTTGGCATCGGGGTCCATGCCCAGAATGTTCTTGATGGCGTCCTTCCCACCCATGCCGCCCTTGATGGTCAGGTCCATTATGATCAGGTCGAACGGGCTTCCGTCCCTCATCCCCTCATGATAGAGCGATATGGCCTCCTCCCCGGTCCGAGCCCCGACCGCCTCGTACCCTAGTTCGGAGAGTATCATGGTGACCACGTCCAATATCGACAGGTCATCGTCCATGACCATTATGCGGGCCGAACGGCCTCCCGCCCCCTGAAGGTCCTGGAGCGGGTGGTCCGTCCCAGCGCCGAGGTACGCAGGCAGGAAGATGGTGATGGTCGTCCCTACGCCCACCTCCGACTCGACCTCGATGTGACCGCCATGATTGTGTATGATCGACTGCACCGTCAGCAGCCCTATGCCACTGCCCTTCTCCTTGGTAGTGAAGAACGGGTCGAATATCTTTGAAAGGTTCTCAGGGGAGATGCCCTCCCCTTCGTCGGTGATGTCGATGCGCACGTAGGACCGCTCGGTGAAGTTAGGACGAACGTCCTTGCCGTTATCGAAGTTCGATGACCTGAGCACTATCTTGCCACCATCGGGCATGGACTGCACCGCGTTGATCACCACGTTGTTGATCACCTGTCCCATCTGGAATGGGTCCGCGGAGATGAGATGGACATTTTCGTCCAGATGATACTCCGCTGTGATGTTGGAACCGGTCAGTGTGAACTCCGTGTTGGAGCGCAGCATGGTGCCGACGTCGATGACCTCCTTTATGGGCTTGCCGCCCTTTGAGAACGTCAGCAGCTGCTGGGTGAGCCTGCGGGCGCTCATGGCCGCCCTGACCGCCTCCTCCAGACGCTGCTTGTTGCTGCTACCGTCGGGGACGTTCATGATGGCCAGCTCCATGTTGCTGACCACGGAGGAGAGCATGTTGTTGAAATCGTGGGCGATGCCCCCGGCCAATAGTCCTACCGATTCCAGTTTCTGCGTCCGGACCAGCTCCTCCTCCATCTTTAGCCTGAGGGTGATGTCGTTGCCCACGGCCTGGTACTCGATGAGCTCCCCATTATGGTCAAAGATGCCCCGGACCCTCCATTCCGTCCATCTGGTCGAACCGTCCTTTTGCGTGACCTTGAGCATGAGGGAGTCACAGTCCGGCCTCTCGGGCGTGACGGCCTCGATCTTCTCCATGCATTCCCGCACCTCGGCCTCGTCCGCCGGAGGAAGGATCTTGCTCCCGATTATCTCGTTCATCGGCATGCCGAAGAACTTCACGCAGGCGTCGTTCACGAACGTCATCGTCCCGTCCCGGGAGCGGCGGAATATCATCTCCTTTTGCATCTCCACCACCGCCCGATACTCGGCCTCGCTCCTCCTCAGCGCCTGTTCGACCTTTGCCTCCTCGGTGATGTCCCGGAAGACGCCGAAGAAGCCGATGAGCTCGTTGGACCTTCCCAGCCGGGGGGTGACGGTCACCTGTATCGTTCTCCTCTCACCGCTCGGCCGGATGATGTCCAGGGAGTAGTGGCCCTTCATACCCTTTCTCCTCTCCAGCGTCTGTTCGTGGATGATCTGTCTGCCTTTCTCGTCCACGAACTCGAAGAGCGTTCGGCCTGGAAGCTGGCCGCGTTTCACGCCGAATATCTCCTCCGCGGCGGGGTTGGCGAACTCGATAAGCTCGTTGATGTCGGCATACATCGTGCCCTCGCCCTGGTTGGTGATAAGCTCCCTATACCGCGCCTCGCTGTCTATCAGAGCTTGGCGAGATGCCTCCATCTCCGTCGTGTCCCGTACGATGCTGAGGTACAGTGACCTACCGTAGGCGGTGATGATCCGTGAGGTCATCTCGATTGGGGACATCTGCCCGCCCATGTCATGGATGGTAGTATAGAAACGGACGCGCTCACCATCCTTCAGCCTTCGGAGTATGTCCGGAAGGTCCAATGGCGGGGCGACGTGCTGGCCGAGGTCGATGGGACGGGCGTCGTCGGTCGCGACGCCGAGCATGGAACGTGCTGAATCGTTCATATAGACGACCGTGCCCGCTTCGTCGTGAAGGAATATGGCGTCGTGGGTAGAGTCCAGTATCTGGGCGCGCAGCCTGAGCTCCCTTTCGTTCTTGATGATGTCCGTGATGTTCCTACCCGCTGCCTGTACCTCGATCGGACGGCCGGACCCGTCGAACTTGACCCTGCCCCGCCAGCTGACGGTCATCTCTTCACCGCTGGGCATCGTCACCGTCTCATGGAAGCTGATGCGCGGGCTTTCAGGAGTGGCACCATCGATGGATGCCGCCAACGCCTTCTTGTTCTCCTCCCTGAGGCTCCTGATGATGTTGGGCGCCGTGACGTTCGGATACAATAGTTTGCGGTATGCCTCGAAGACCGGGTTCTCGTACCTTATGTTCCCCTGAAGGTCGAACGTTATTATGGCCTCGGTCTGGTTGTCCACGATCATCCTGTACTTGGCCTCGCTCTCCGCCCTATGCTTCTGGGCCTCGGCGGCCAGCAGGGCCTGCTCCATCGCCTTCCGCTGCGTCAGATCATGGACGACGACCATCATGCCGCTCCGGGACGAGCGTCCGTGGTCCAAGGGGACCGCCCGTACCTCGTACGGCCTGCCGACCGGGTCCTTGACCTCGTTCGTGACCGGCCCATCGTTGGTAGTGTCGATAGCTGAGATGAGCCATCCGACCTCTTTTGTCAGATCTAGCATCTGTCGCCCGACCAGCATATCCCTTCCTGCCCCGAACAGCTTCTGCCCGGAGAGATTGACGTCGCTTATCATCCCGCTCGAATCGATGGCGATGACCGCGTCCTCCATGATGTCCAGCATCATGTTCCTGGCCAGGGGGACGACGTCGAACACGCCGTACAGGAACACCGACAGATAGAAGAACAGCGCAACGAAGGTGAAGGACAGCCCGTCCAGCGGGATGGCGTACATCACTGGCCATATGTTCGCCGCAAGATTGAACCCGAAGACCACGGCCGCGCACGTCATCGACATCCAGAAGACAGGGCCGTTATAGCTGCGGTACAGATGGATGGAAAGGTAATAGACGAAGATGACACCGATGATGAAAATATACGCGGTCCAGAGATAGTAGCCTATAGCTGCTTCGCACAATAGGAAGGGCGCCTCGAAACCGGGCGCGGACGTCAGCTCATAGGAACTGTTGTAAAGATGCAGCCAGGGGTCGGTCGATATCAGAACGACCATCAAGGCCGGGATGGGATAGATGATGCGATGGGCCTTCTTGCTGCGGTGGTCGAGGAAGCCGGTGAACTGAGCGACGAAGAGCAGGAAGCTGGTGATTATGACCACGAAAAGCAGGGAGTTGATGTAGTAGAGGACGTGCAGGACGGAATAGGTTGGGAACAGCAGTTGGAGCGTCGACCCAAAGGTATGCAGGGCGCATGCTGGTAGCATGACCAGGCCCGCGCTGACGCGCAGGGGCCGTCTCGCCCAGAGAGCGCTGAAGGCCGCGAGACAAAGCACGATCATTATGGAATAAATGATGAGCAGGAACTCGACCCACATCGCAGACCACCTTGATCGTCCCTACTGAGACGCCCCAAATAGGTGATTAGCCGGTATAAAAAGGGCGACATTTGATTATCATCAATCCAATATTCTGGATATAAATAGCGGCATGATGGCGGGCAAATGATGTAAAGAAGAATGCCCTGCGTGCGGCCTGTGCACCCCCGGCATTGCCCCCTGCCCCTATGCCTTGATTGTTCGACCGTTCCCTTTTTATCACTGCCGAGCATCCGACACAGGAACGAAGGAGCATGATGCAGAGGAAGATCACGATACCAGGAGAGCTATCCCTTACCCTGGGTATCGTCCTAACCTCGATAGCGGTCTCGTTCATGGTGTATGCGGACCTGGGGATCTCGACCATCTCGTCGCTGCCCTACGCCCTCAGCGTCATCTTCGACGATGTGTCCTTCGGCGCATGGAACCTGGTGTTCCAAGCCTGCCTGCTGGTCCTGCTCGTCGGAATCACCCGGCACTTCAAGACCGGGTACATCGTCTCGATCGTGATCGCCACATCGTTCGGCCTGGCTTTGGACGTGTTCGTCGACGGGATGTCGTTCCTGCCTGCCGACGAGTGGTGCAAGGTTCTATATTTCATCATCAGCTATCCGATCATGTGCCTGGCCATCTCCCTGATGGTAAATTCCAGGATACCGCTGATGGTGGTGGACAATTTCATCAACGACCTGACGGTGCACTTCCATGTGACCTACAGGAGGATGAAGACGATCTTCGACATCATCTGCCTGGCCCTGTCCGTCATAGTGCCCTTGGTCGCCTTAGGCCATCTGGCCGGGGTCGGCATCGGGACGGTCATAATGGCCTTGATCACCGGAGCTGGCGTTCAAGCTGCCAGCAAGTTGCTGGGCAGGTACATCGTGATCAAACCTTGGAGCGAGACGCTGGGGAGGATGGCAATATGAGCGCTCGTTCAGAGAATAACAACGCACAAGGCATGTCGGGCAAATATTATTCATGGGAAGGGCGTTCCATGAGAGCGCCCATCGTCATATCGAGATAGAATGGAGTAAGATGACACTATACAGAAAGATCCTGATACCTACGGACGGTAGTGAGAACACCAAGGCGGCCATAGCTTTCGCTTTACAGATGGCGAAGATATCTGGCGCGACCGTGACGGCATTGACCGTCAACGATACGACCAGCTATGCAAATGCCTCCCTCGAGCCTGCCGTGGAAGTGGACCGGTTCATGGCCCAGATAGGGAAAGAGGCCGTGACCTATGTGGTGGATCAGGGTCGGAGCATGGGAGTGAGCGTGACGCCGCAGATCATCAACGGTCTGCCGGCGAAGGACATCGCCGGGGCGTCCAAGGGGTATGACCTGGTGGTCATGGGAACCATGGGACGGACCGGGATGGCGCACCTGCTCCTGGGAAGCGTTGCCGAGAACGTGGTCAGGAACGCCCACTGCCCGGTGATGGTGGTCCATGCCGATAAGGACCATGATGCATCGGAGTGCCGCAGCATCCTCATCGCAACGGACGGGGGCGACCATACCAAGATCGCGATACTGCACGGGCTGGAACTGGCCAAGGCGTTGAACGCCAAGGTGACGGCATTGAGCGTCAGCGATGCCAAGAGCGATCCCGGTCCGGCGAGGAAGGACAAGGTCGCCCTGAGGCGCATAATGGATATGAGCCAGAACGCCGTGGACGACGTGGTCGCCGAAGGTAACAGGTTCGGATTGGAGGTCGTCCCGAAGGTGGTCACCGGTTCACCGGCCAACGAGATCGTGAAAGTATCGAAGGGGTACGACCTGGTGGTCATGGGCACCCTCGGACGGTCGGGGTTGGACCTCCTGCGCTTGGGAAGCGTGGCGGAAAAGACCGTCCGCTCCTCCAAGTGCCCGGTACTGGTGGTCAGGGCATCGGACGCCTCGCAGTGAGCGTCCCGGCCGTCCTCATTCCGGACGATGCATGACCGAGACCATCGCCCATGGAAAAGGACGGACGATAGGTCCGGCCGGTCTGTGTAATCGATGATGGTGCGTTCCCTGCCGACCT
>JAJRAK010000035.1 GCA_028682895.1 Methanomassiliicoccales archaeon | reverse complement strand
CGGAGGAGATCGTCATCCTCGACAACGGCAGCGATGAACCTCGAAAAGGGATCGAGGACCTCATCGGCGGAAGGGTGAGATGGATCGGCGCCGACCACAACCATCCGCACCAGTGGAACTTTAGACGGGGCTTTGACCAGAGCAGCAAGAAATATTTCGTGATCCTGCATGATGACGATCGCGTTCTCCCTACCTTTCTCGAAAGGGCTGTGGCCACATTAGAGTCGGACGACGGCATCGTTGCCGTGACGACCAACGGATACATCATCGATGGAAAGGGCAGAAGGAACGGTCAAAGGTTGTTTCCATCCGAGGGGCCAAAGACCATCGAGCTGAAGGACAGCAAGGATGTGGCGATCCGAACGTCGAAGATATTCCTGCCTTTCCCGAACACGGTCTACCGAAATGGATTTCCTCAAAAGATCACCATCAAGGAGGAGTTCGGAAAGATATGGGATGGCATCTTCCTCATCGATCTGGCCGAGCACGGCAAGATCGTCATCCTCAACGAGATGCTCTTCGAGTACAGAGTACATGAGAGCCAGGACTCGTCCATCATCAACGAGGAGTTCACGGAGAGGAAGGAGGATTACATACTATCGAAGGTCGAGGGATACGCGGAGCATCCTAAGATCGTGAGCAATATCAGGCATCGGCAATCGAAGCGTTTCGCCAGATACGCCCTTAAGGTCGTATTGATGAAACGTGATCCGAAGAAATTGTTTGATTCTATTGATAGATATGAATACAAATATGTGACCGCTCACCATACAATATACTACCTGATGCTCAATCCGGTCATCCACTTCAAGGAGATGCTGGCGCGCAGGTGAATGCACGCTTTGTTCACTTTTGACCGTTGTTCATCAACCATCTGAGCGTCGCATCGTCGATAGTGTCCATCCCCAGTTTTGACCGCAAGAATCTCTGGTCGCCAACGATCGAAGGATATTCATCGGGCACGCCCAGCCTCTTGAACCTTATGGACGAACCGCTTTCCGCCAATACCTCTGCCACGGCGCTGCCCAGGCCGCCGATGATGCTATGTTCTTCCAACGTGACGATCGGAATGCCCTTTCTAGCGATGGAGAGGACCTTCTCGACGTCCAGAGGTTTGATCGTATGCATCGATACCAATCCGGCATCGACGCCTTTACCCCTCAGCGCCGTGACCATTTCGAACCCGAGCATCAGTGTGTTGCTGGTGGTGATCAAGACCATGTCCTTCCCGTCGATGACGGTGATGGCCTTGCCGATGCGGACCTCCGTCCCCGGGGCATGTACGTTCGGTTCTCCGGACTTGCCCAGGCGGATGTACATCGGACCAGGGCGTTCGAAGCTCTCTTCTATGATACCTCTTGCCTCTATCGGGTCTCCAGGGGCGCAGACGGTCATGTTCGGGAGCGCCCTCATTATCGCCATGTCCTCCAGGGCGAAGTGGGAGGCGCCCTGCGTCCCGTAGGTGAAGCCTGCTCCGATCCCGACTATTCGGATGGGCAGGTTCATCCAAGCGGCGTGCACGCGCACCTGCTCGAAGCACCTCATGGTGACGAACGGTATGATGCTGTAGACGTACGGGACCATTCCCGTCAATGCCAGTCCGCCGGCGACGCCGATGGAGTTCTGCTCCGCCACCCCGCAATTGAGATATCTTCGCGGATACCTCTGAGCAAAATCGTCCAGGACCGAATAGCCCATGTCCGGGGTGATCACGAACACCTTCTCATCTGTTGCCGCCCGTTCGGTGAGGGCCGAGACGAATGCCTTCCTCATTCCTTGCCCCTCCCCAATTCCTTCAGGGCGATCGCCATCTGCTCATCGTTGGGGACCTTATAATGCCATTCCAGGCGGTCCTCCATGTACGAGACCCCTTTTCCCTTCACCGTATGGGCGAGCACCACGTGCGGACCGTTCGGCCTCTCCTTGAACGCCATCTCCAGAGCATCGACGTCGTGCCCGTCCACCTCGGACACCGACCAGTTCATGCTCCTCCACCTTTCAGCGCTGTTCCTCTGGTCGATGATGGAGTTGGTCCGTCCGCACGCCTGCAGCCCGTTCGTGTCCACCACGGCCACCAGGCTGTCCATTTTCAGCGTGGAGGCTAACATGATCGCTTCCCAGGTGGACCCTTCCTCGCACTCCCCGTCGCTGAGGAGCACGAATACCCGTCCTTTCCGTCCCTGGACCCTCTTGCCCAAGGCGATGCCCAGCCCCAGGGACAGGCCCATGCCCAGGCTCCCTCCGGAGGCCTCCACCCCAGGGACCGGCCCTTTCTCAAGATGGCCGGTCAGCGATCCCCCGTTCTGCGAATAGGTCTCTAGCAGGGAGGTAGGAAAGAACCCCCTTTCGGCCAAGGTGGAATACAGCGCCACGCTGCTGTGCGCCTTGGACAGTATGAAGATGTCACGGTCAGGGTCGTCCGGCCTGTGAGGGTCCACGTTCATGGAACGGAAGTAAAGCGTGTAGATTATGTCCGCCGCAGATAGGCAGGAACCGACATGCGAGGTGCCTGAACGGTTGACCATGCGAATGATGTTCTGCTTTATGTTGATGAGATGGATCCTAAGCGCCCCCGGACGTTATGGGACCATGATCTATGAAGAGCGTGGCCGTGACTGCTTTCAATGGTATGAGCTTATTAAATTGTTTCCATCCGAGCTGGCAGTGCGACAGCGCCTCTTCGGCCATCGGTGCATGGAACTAGTTATCGTCGATGCTGGTGCTCTCCCGGATGTGCCTGATCACCCTAGCGACGCCCGTCCGAACGTCCACCTCCGGAGCGTATGTTCTTCGCATTCGGTCCATGTCAGGTACGTAGCGGGAGGGAGGACCTGCGGAAGGAGCCTCCTTCACCTCGACCTTTACGCTCCCGACGCTCTCGGCGACTATGTCCGCCAGCTCCTTTATCGACACCTCGGGACGGTCGTTCCCGGCGTTGAGAGTCCGGCCTTCGTCGTGCATCATGGACCTCAGCATCATGATGGCAAGGTCGGACTCGTAACAGAACGAGCGCCTCGGACGGCCGTCGCCCATGATCACTATCTTCTTTTCCTTGAGAGCGTGGCCGATGAAGTCAGGGACCGCGAAGCTCG
>JAJRAK010000004.1 GCA_028682895.1 Methanomassiliicoccales archaeon | reverse complement strand
TCTTGTCCGCAAGGATGCCTATCTCGCTCGGCCCGGCGGGAAAGTCCATCTCCACGTCCTGGCGCAGCAGCACCTTGGCAGCGGTAACGTAAACGTTCCCCGGCCCGACGATCTTCTGCACCTTGGGAACCGTCCTCGTGCCCAAGGCCATTGCGGCGATGGCCTGGGCCCCGCCGCACTTGTATATGCGGTCCACTCCGGCCAGGTCCAAGGCGATCAAGGTCAACGGGTGCACCGGCGGTGGCGTGCATGCTATGATGTTCCTGACACCGGCGACCTTCGCCGGAACGGCGCACATGAGCGCAGTGCTCGGATACGACGCCCTTCCTCCCGGGATATAGACGCCGACCGACGCCAAGGGCGAATATTTCCACCCCAAGGCACTGCCGCCCTCCTTCACCAGGGTGATATCGTCCGGGCGCTGGCGTTTGTGGTACCTCTCTATCCTTTCCTTGGCGAACTTCAAGGCATCTAGTAGCTCGGGTTCGATCTTGGAGTAGGCATCATCGATCTCTTTCTGGGACACCTGCAGCCCTTGCAGGTCCACCTTGTCGAAGCGAGCGGTAAGTTCGAGCACGGCCTTATCGCCCTCCTCCCTCACCTGCTTGATTATTCCGCTGACCGCTGGGAAGACCGAGCTGATATCGGATTTGCCGCGCGCCTTCCACGCGTCGACCGACAGAGGTTGCCACATGAGATGGTGATTATCGCCCCTCTTAATAAAAAATGCTCAGCCGTAGCCGTCCATCTCATAGCTCGGACGTTTCGAGGCCGGACAGGACGCAGAATGCTTCTGGAGGTCCCTTACGCTGTTGCGCAGGGCCGTGGCGCTCACGAAACCGATCATCCCTCCGATCTTCTGGCCGTTGCAGAAGAAAAGGAACGACGGCGTACCGGTGACCTTGTAGCGCGATGCAAGGATGCTGTTGTGGTCCACGTTCACGCGCATGAACACGACATCAGGAGCGAGATCGCTCTGCGCCCGGAGGACCTCACCTTCTACCTCCTTGCAGACGGAGCAGCCGGGGGACCACATCTCCAGCACTATGAACCTACGCTCCTTTCGCAGAAGGTCCATGAAAAGCTCGTCGCTCACGTCCCTGATGTCGCCCATGAGATCACCGACGCTTTACAGCGGCGTCCTCACCCAATAACCCTTCTCCTTGCGCTTGTCACAGCCGTCCTTGCTGTATAGGGTCTCAAGTTTGAAATCTATATCGTACTCGTTCGCCCTGGCCCATTGATAGCTGAACTCGGCCGCGCCGCGCACGTTCAGCTCGATGGCGATGAAGAGCATCTCGATATCGTCGTCTGAAGGTAGTCCGTTCCCATCGTTGCGGTGGTCGTACCGCAGCACCTTCTCCACCATCGGGTACATGTTACCGTTGGAGCGTCTGAACTGGTCCTTGAAGAAGGTGAAATCGATGGACGACGGCTCCCTTCCCAGGTTCTTCTTCACCTTGAGGAAGAGCATCTCGGACTTGCCGATCTCATCCAGCACGCGCTCCAAGCCCTCCCGCTTGCGCTGTGGTGAATAGTAACCTTCGATGAACACCTCGGTCATATGCTCCGTCACCCCGCGCTCGCACTCCTTCATCAGCTCCATGAGGGAGGCCAGCTCGTCAAGCATGACCAGCACCATGGCATATCTTGTCCTTCGTCTTCCCAAGTAGTCAGGGATCTCGGACAGAGCACGATATGCGTTCACATAGCCCAAAAGATGCACGGACATGTCCAGCATCTGGAGGTGCGCCTCGGTTATCTCCAGGCGCAGATCTTGTTCATCGTTCATTGAATTCATGTATTGACACTCGCAGTGAAATTGAAATTCTATCCGAAACGGCGCCGGTATTCATCCAGCAATGCGATCTCGTACTGTTCTTTCATCGACGGAGGGACGTAATCTCGGCGATTTACCTCGTCCAGCAGCGCCTTGCCAATAGCATCCGCCGGGAGGTTCCGTTCCCTGATATCGTTCATGATGCTGTCCAGCTCATTGATCCCGATATCCTTGCCTTTGACCGTGAGCTTCGGGACCTCGTCCATTTGGATCGATTCGAGACCAGTGTTGCACTTCCTGCAGTCGCCCATAGCATCAACTTCGTTCCAGCACAAAGGATAAAATCATTTGCATGCGAACCTCAGACGAACGGAATGATGGAGGCCATGTTGATGGCGTTCATGACGAAGTCGACGGACCCTTGCATGATGAACTCCACCGACACGGCCGCCAAGAGCAGACCGATTATCTTGGAGAATATCTCGATCGCGTTGTTGCCGACCTTCTTGGATATGAGAAGAGAGTTCCTCATTATGAACCAGGTGAGGGCCAGACTTATTGCGCCAGCGATGAGCACGGTCACGTAACCATAGACATGGACGAGCAATATTGCGGTGGTGATGACACCAGGGCCGCTGAGCAACGGCGTGGCGATGATCACCCATGCAACGTTGGTATCCTCGCTCTTGCTCAAGTGCAGGGAGAAGATGATCTCCATGGACATCATCAATAGGACTATCCCGCCGGCGATACGGAAGGCGTTGGTACTGATGCTGAACAGGTCCAGGATCTGTATCCCTATCAGGGCGAAGACCACGAAGAGTATGCCGGCCACGAAGACGGACTTGTTAGCGCTGGCCGCCTGTTCCTTCTCGGTCTGTCCTCGGGTCAGGGTAATGAACATCGGGACGGTGGCGAACGGATCGAATATGAAGAACAGCAATGTCGTTGCGTAGATCAACGCGTCTAGGTCCGCCATGGTATTAGAGAAACCTGAGGCCTAATATCCATTTTTCGCATCATCTCAATAATTATCATGTTCAAGTCCACTTCATCATCCATAATAATTAATATCGAAAACCTACGGTATCATCTGGGATAGAATGAAGAAACTATGGAGATGCCATGTCTGCAACGACATCCATTTCGGGAACAAGCCCCCAGAGGTATGTCCAACCTGCGGTGCCAAGCACGCTTTCGTGCCTTCGGACCTGAACGAGGCGATGGAGATCATAGGGAAGGACCAGCAGCCCATCGATACTCCCGCGGCCATGATCTCCGCATGGAAAGAGTTCGCGGAGCAAAGCCCGACAGTGAGATTGACCGACAGACAGGACGAGATAGATCTGTTGTCGGGAGGGGTGATAGATAACCTGAGCAGCAAAGGGCAGCGCTACTGCCCCTGCCGCATAACCACCGGCGATCGCATCAAGGACCTGAGCCTGATATGCCCATGCAATTTCACCCGACAGCAGACGTATAAGGAACAAGGGGATTGCTGGTGCAGTCTGTTCATCAAGAGGGATAAGCAATGAGCGAGCGTTTGATATGGTTCCATGGGAGGGAGTGCCCGCACTGCCGAAGGCTGGCGCCGATCGTTGACCAGTTCGAGGCGGAGAGCGGCATCAAGCTGACGCGCCTGGAAGTATGGCATGATGATGGGAACGCCGAGCTCATGCGGTCCTTGGCAGCAGTAATAGCCCCGGCCTGCGGTGGCGATCTGGGCGTACCGGCGTTCTACAATGAGCGGACTGGTAAGGCAATATGCGGCCGCATCGATATGGACAAGCTCGTGGCCTGGGCTAAGGGATGATCGATCCTTCAGAGGTGCTGACACGCTAAGGAACAGATGGAGGGTGGCTCGCTATGAGACCTTCCCGTTGGCGATCGACCTTGCCTTGGATGATGCCATAGTCGAGGCGGTCAGCTTCAGGATGGCCGGGCCTACCATTCGTTTCCATGGGGCAGAGCCGTCGGCCGTGAGCATTGGCCAGTCTCAGAAGATCGATGGGTTGGTGGACATTGAGCGATGCCGCAAGTTAGGCATTGACATGGTTCGCCGGAACACCGAAGGCAACGCGTATTTCCACGACGTCGGGAAGGAGATATCATTCAGCATAATCTGTCCCGAGGAAATGATATCGAAGGACCTCGACAGAGTGTATGAAGAGGTCGGCGGATGGGTGGTGAACGCCCTGAAGCTGATCGGCATCGTCTCATCCTTTGAAGGGCCGAACGAGGTCGTTGTCGACGGCAAGACGATATGTCATCTGTTCCAGTCTCGTCCGAAGGGAACGCTCCTGATCCAGGGTAACTTCCTCTACGATATCGACCGTCCCACGATGTTCTCTTTGATCAGGCCTTCGGCCGGCCTCGGTCCGTCCGAAGAGCGGTTGACGTCGTTGAGAGAGCTGAAGAAGCTACCCTGGGAATATGCGATGGCAGCCCTGGTGAACGCCCTCATCCTGAACAAGCAATGGTACGCCGGAGACCTCACGAGGGACGAGATGGTGCGGGCGGAGCTCATCGCCCAGCAACGGTATGGGAAAGAGGAATGGACGTTCGGGCAGCCTTCTCACTGAGCCGTTCACCATTTGGCATATAATGTCCCGAACGGTCCATGAATCTCACATGTTATTACTGCGCATACCCGAGCGATCGAGCAGATGTGCACAGAAGGCATCCCCCCGTCCTCACCTAGTTGGCATTGGCTAGGATCACTATTTTCATGCAGAATTTTAAATATGCTCGAATGATAAGACCCTCTCGCTAGGCTAGACCGGGACGTTCGGCGTGTCCTTATACACCGTAATCGTCGATATGCGGGGGTGACAGCGGGGGACGTCGTATCCGGAGCGCTAGAGGCCCAATCATTGGCGCTGAGGCCCTGTCCTACGGGGTCGGTGGCAGCATCGCGGTGCAGCTGGAGGGCGGCACACCTTGCTCTGATCGTGGAGAACGGGTCAGGCCCTGACGGGAACAGCCTTACCATGGACTACTTACGCTCGAAGGGGAGCGGGGCTGAGTCAGTGGTTGGACAACCTCTAGTGGTCCGAGCGGCAACCTTCGTGGCCTAGCACTTATTTTTACTTGCCCATCTCGACCGATTCCCAGCCGACGGTCGATTGGGGCTTGCAACCAGTAATGATCTCTTTATCGAAATCAAACATCACAGCGCTCTGGTCGTCCTTCCTGATGA
This sequence comes from Methanomassiliicoccales archaeon, assembly GCA_028682895.1. Taxonomy (GTDB): domain Archaea; phylum Thermoplasmatota; class Thermoplasmata; order Methanomassiliicoccales; family UBA472; genus UBA472. Next base: position 7,158 of record JAJRAK010000004.1, on the reverse strand, counting down.
TCAGCTTGCGATCATCCGTGACCTTTCCGATGACCGCAGAGGTCACACCGACCGAAGCGTACATTTCCATGACCTTTTGGGAATTAACTGGGTCACAGGTGATCACATAGCCGCATCCCTGATAAGATTTGAGCCACTGCGCAAGATCAACGTTCTTGGGACAGGGGATATCATCAACATTGACGACGGCACCCTTTCCGCTGGTCTCGAGGAGCATGCCGAGGGTCCCTAGCGTCCCAGGGTTGCTGATGTCCTTTCCAGAACGGACAAGTCCTTGTTTGGCGATCTTGTTCATTATCATCATCTGACGGCGAAGGATCGGCGCCTCCTTTTTGGAGGTGGTGTCCCACGCGAAAGGCAATGCTTCGGGATAAAAACCATCAAGGTCCATGCCCACTATGACATCGTCCCTCGCTTGTGCGGTATGACTGAAGATCGCCTGCCCTTTCTCGGTGATGCCGATTATGGCCACGTCTATGGCATCATAATCGCAATCGGGATGGGTGTGCCCCCCGACTATCGGCACTCCGTACTTCTTGACGGCCGCTTCCATCCCCTTCATCACTTGGGAGCAGATACGATTGTCCTTCACGGACAGAATGTCCAGCATAGCGATGGGCACACCGCCCATGGCCGAGATGTCGTGTATGTTCACCAGCACGGCATAATATCCGGCGAAGAACGGATTGGCCCGCATCAAGGAGGGCATTATGCCGTCGGCAGCGAGGAGCAACCATTTATCGTCCTGCTCCACTACCGCAGCGTCCTCTCCATAGGATGCGATGACCTTGGTGTATGCTTGCTTCGGAAAGAAGTTGATGACGGATGATATGCTTTTCTTCCTGGTCACCCCGGGAAAGTTCCTTAGGGATTCTACCAGGCCGTATAGGTCCATAGGGAGCCGAATACCATTACGGCATTTATACATTATTCGTAGTTGATCAGAACTCCAGTTTGGTCTGCTTCGTCTCCCTTACCAAGTATGACGCTTCCAGGTCCTCCAACATAGACTGTGCGAGCATGGTCTGAAAAAACTCTTCCAGATCATTGTTCAACGGAACGAAAGCCTTACTGCTGGTCGGTATCTTGAAACCGAGCTTCAACATGAACTTCCTGGCCTCTGCGATCTCCTCGTCACGCGCGGGTATACCAGGAGATGCGTCGATGATACCGGCCCGTTCCAGTTCCTCTTTGAAGATTGGGCGCTTGAACAATCTGAAAAGCGCGTATAAGGTCAGCTCTGCATAGTTCTCTTTCACGAGGGCCTTAGCTTGTTCTGCAATCCTTAGATAAATGTCTCTTTCCTTTCCCTTCAACGGGGTGTATATCTTTGCAGGGGGGACGTCCTTCTCCTTGAGCACGCCGAGGTCCGTCAATGCTCGAAGATATCCGGTAAGGGTCAAACGATGAACATCGTAACCCCGCTTTTTCAATTCTCGAGATAGATAACTGATAGATCGTCCTTCTTCCATCAGTAAAGCGATGATCACTTGCTTCAAATCTCTCTCTGGATGGAACATATGGTAACAAATATGGTAACAAATATGGTAATAATATAACTTTCTGAGCCAGTTTAATGGTTGTTAATTGTTAACAGATTAAGTTCAAAAAGTCATTTAAACTCTAGAGCTGAATGTCATCTTCCCGAGTTTGAATTGAGGGTAAACGGACCTTCTAAATAGGTCCTTCTTATAATTTGATGATGGGAAAGGGATTGAGACAATGAAATCTATCGAGTCCGCCAGAGGGGCAAAGGGGGATACGGGCGGAGGCCTGAGTGGAGATGGGGAATCAACTGAACTTTCACTCTTCGTACGTACATCGGATGAAGAGATCAAGAAATGGGACAAGAGCAGGATATTTGATGCGTTGATGAGGGAGACCGACATCAGTGAGGACGCTGCCTCCATAGTTGCTAGGGAAGTTGAGAAGATGATCGGCGAGCTGCAGCTCGATGTGATCACCGCACCGTTGATACGTGAGCTGACCAATGCGAAGCTCGTCGAGTACGGTCTTGCTAAGATCCGCAGGCAGCACACGCGCCTGGGCGTTCCATTGTATGATGCACGCCAAATAATCATGAGCCCTAACAAGGAGAACGCCAACGTCCCTCATGGCCCTGAGGCCACGAACCTTACATTGGCAGAACAGATCAAGAAGGAGTTCGCTCTGTTGGAGGTCTTCAGCCAAGACCTGGCCGACGCACACATGCGTGGTGACATACACCTTCACGACCTCGGAATGGTCGATCGCCCCTACTGCAGCGGTCAGTCCATAGAGTACGTCAAGAAGTTCGGTCTGAACCTGCCTAACGCCATATCTATCGCCAAGCCTGCCAAGCACCCCGAGGTGCTGATCGAGCAGGTCGTGAAGTTCTCCGCCGCCCTCCAGGGCAACTTTGCCGGGGCCATCGGATGGGACGCCTTCAACCTCTTCCTGGCGCCTTATCTAGTGAACGTGGACGACGCTCGCATGAAACAGTTGGCCCAGATACTGATATTCGAGTTCGCCCAGCAGGCTGTGGCCCGCGGCGGACAGTCCATATTCAGTGATCTCAACCTCTATTGGGAAGTCCCTGACCACTTCGTGAACGTGCCCGCGATCGGACCCAACGGCCTCGAGACCGGAAAGGTCTATGGAGATTACGCTGAAGAGGCACAGAGGTTCGTCAACGCACTGTTCGATGTATATCTCGAAGGGGACGCCATGGGAAGGCCATTCTTCTTCCCCAAGCCGAACGTGCACATGACGGAGAAGTTCTTCCACAGCGAAGGGCACGAGGAGTTCCTGAACAAGATATGTCAGACCGCGACCGAGAAGGGAAACACATACTTCGTCTTCGATCGTGGCGGAACGGCCAAGATATCCGAGTGTTGCCGCCTGACATTCAAGCTTGACGACAATGACCTGAACGACGCCAAGACCCCCTGGAAGATGAGATACTCTGCCATGCAGAACGTAACCATCAATCTGCCACGCATCGCGTATGAGGCACACCAGGACGACGAGAAGCTCTTCAGATTGCTGGAAGAGAAGATCGAACTGGTCGCACAGGCACATCTGCAAAAGCGTGAGTTCATCGGAAAGTTACTGGGCATGGGCAAGTACGGACCGCTGGCGCTGTTGACCATGAACCTCGATGGCGAACCGTACTACCGGTTCAACAAAGCATCGTTCCTCATCGGGATGGTCGGACTGAACGAACTGGTTCAGTACCACACCGGTCAGCAGATGCACGAGAGCAAGGAGGCTACCAAGTTCGGCCTCAAGGTGATCTCGGTGATGAAGAAGCATGCAGAAGAGGTCGGCAAGAAGTACGGCATCAAGATGCCCTTGGAGCAGACCCCGGCCGAAAGCACCGCCTACCGCTTCGCCAAGTTGGACATGAAGTACTATCCACTGCAATCTCCCACGGTCATCCGCGGGAACAAGAGCTCTGGAGAGATCTACTACACCAACTCGACCTATCTGAACGTAGGTGCTCAGATCAGCGCCATCGAAAGGGTCAAGGCGGAAGGTCTGTTCCATCCGTTGGTGGAGGCTGGCGCCCTATCTCATGTTTGGTTAGGGGAGCACAAGCCTCCGGCAGAGAGCCTGGCGGCGTTCGTGGTCAAGACGTTCCAGAACACCCAGAACTCTCAGATTGCGTTTAGCCCGGAGTTCACCTCCTGCCTTGCCTGCGGTAAGACGGCACGCGGCCTCAGGGACACGTGTTCCTACTGTCATTCCCCCAATGTCGAAGGGATCACCCGCGTGACCGGGTTCTTCTCCAAGACATCCGGATGGAACAAGGGAAAACTAGGTGAGCTGAAGGAGAGGACCCGGAACATCATCTCCTGAACGGTTAAAGCGGGCTTCGACCCGCACTTTATCCTAATTTTTTATTTTTTGGTTCCGTTCTAGTTCTACAGGTCCGATGACCTGATTGAAAAGGCTTATGTATGGCCGAAGCACAAATCGTACCAAGATAGGTATGGTCCTGGTGCAGGTCTCCGAACATCGTTTAGTGAACATACGTAGGCGCAGCCTTTGTGACAATTGCTCGCTTAGCGGATGCATAACGACCGGACGCATCACTACCTGTGATAAGTTCCGACCGTTATTCGCAGTGTTCCTGAGATGCAAAGGGTGCGGGGCGATCTACGATCCTTACGAAAGCATATGCTCTCTTGATTACGAGCTTTGCCCGGAATGCAATGATGTAAAGGAGGAATGCAGCATCACCATCGTCTGCCGCCCGTGATCATCCCAACAGGCGGGGGCCGATGAACTGCCACATTATGAGGAAGAGCACGAACAACGCTAACACGTAGGTTATCGTCCCTACATACTGCGTCACCTTCTCCTCGGTCACGTCCTTCTTGAAGCGCCGGACCAATGAGTCTATTCCATCCTTGAACAGGAACCCACCGTCCAGAGGCACCGCCGGGAGCACGTTCGTCATCCCGACCATCAGGTTGATCCAGAAGATCCAATACGAGCAGTTGACCAACACCCAGAACACATCGTCCGGCAGTATCGACCATGCTCCTTGGACCTCGTACAGGCCAGTGATCGACGATTGCAAAGGTGCCAGGCCTGAGAAGGGCATGGCGATGTACTGCAATGATGCGGTCACCAGGGAATTGGCGTCATCAACGTCATCAAACGGCGTGGCCAGTATGTCCAATATTACGTCAGGGCTGTTCACACCAGCACCCAGATACGCCGAATTGATCCCCATGAAGCCGTAATCGACGAAGTCCTCATCGATGGAAGCGGGACTGACGTCTTGGTAATAATCACGGCGGCTCATCAGAGTGACCGTGGTGTTCATCATCACGTAATCGTCAATGTCATCATCGTAAGAGAGCGCGGTGACGTTGATCGTCTGTCCGCCCACAGTGTTCCTCAGAGCGGCGGTAAGGGCATTCTGGTTCCTGATGATGGTGCCGTTCAGGGAATATATGATCATGCCCGATTCGAGACCGGCGTCGTCCGCGGGATATCCCGAGGACACGGATGTGAGCAGAACGCCTGAGACGACCTCGGCCGTGTACTGATCTCCTTCGTAATAGTAGGTGACGTTGACGGTATTACCGGGATCGGGACCGTCATAACCGTTGTAATCGTCCAGCTCCAGGATCTCTTCGCCGTCGATCTCAACTATCTGAGCGCCGAAACTGAGGCCGGCATCGTCCGCCGGACCGTCATCGGCGACGCTTACCACGATGGGATTGTCCCTGATCGGTTCCACCGAGGCCATCATGGCCGAGGAGAACAATATGGCGAAGACCAGACCGACAATGATGTTGGTCGCTGGTCCTACGGCATAGACGCTCATGCGCTTGCGCCTTTCCGTCTTCATGAGAGCCTCCTCGTCGGGCTCCACGAACGCCCCCATCGGAACGATGAGCAGCAGCACGCCCATGGAACGGATGGCCATACCGCCTACCCGGGTCAATATGCCGTGGGCGAACTCGTGTATGACGATGGCGACCAGCAGACCGACTATGCCATACCAGAGCGGGATTATCGGGTTTATGCCCGGGATTCCCAGCACCATGTCCAGGCCGGGAGCGTCCTCCGCCGATATCTGGTCCACCAACGTAGCTTCCCAGATCAACAGTGCCATCATCAGTATCATGACGATGATGCACACCCACTTGGCCACGGCGGCGTAGACCAACCAGAAACGCCTGGGCTTCGAGAGCTTGTCGATGAACTTCTTACCCCTCTGGGTGCTCCACATGAGGAAAGGCCCGTATGCCTTCATTCCATACTTCTTGATCCATCCCTTGCGGTCAGCTAAACGCACAAAGACTATGAATGCGATTATAGCCAGAAGGACCAGAAATATGTCCTCGTACATATATGGCAGGAACGTGGGCGCCCTATAAAATACCTAATGCTTCTTCCAGACGCCCTCGTCCATCTGCGCGTAGACGGCGGAGGGGTCTTCCGGCCCGACCTTTTCCTCCTCCAGATGGGCCATGCGCAATATCTGGTCCTTCTTCAGGATCCAATAATGGATGCGCCAGAGCTTCCCCTTCTTTAGATGGACCTCTTCTTGCGTGGTGGTGAGGAAACCTTCCTCCTCCAACATGTAGAACACATCACGGTCCTCGGAGGTAAGTCGGTTGTCTATGACCTCGTCGGTGTAGCCGAAGAAGGAAAGTATGTACTCGGCAAGTTTTTCTAGGTCCTCGTGGGACATGCCTTTCTTACCCATGGTATTAGAAAGTGCCTTGACCACGTCCTCCATGCTAACGACCGTCAATCTTTCCCCTCCATTACCGGAATCGAGGTATGGATATAAATCAACTGAGTCTGCCGCTGATGTAAGGAGAGATCATTCCGGTGGTTTTCCTTTCCCCCAACGACCCGAATACCACCATAAACGATAATAGCCTAAAATGGTCAACGGTACTATGATCACAACTGATATGAAAGCAAAGGCAATGCCCAAGTCCCCTTCCACCGAGCGCAAGATCTCTGTTGGGACCATATATAATATGAAAAAAGCTCCAAGGACGAAAAAATATTTAAGATAGACCCTAAGGAACCAATCCCTCCAGTTCGCCTTGTAAGACAGCTCACGGTCCGTCATCGATTCCACTGGGAGCTCATCCAGGTCCGATTCCTGTGAAGACCCTCCGGGGTCATTGCCCCGCTGATCAATCACGATTCGTCTCTTGTGCGCCATACTGTCTCAACGGAAATGACATGCCACTAGATGTCCATTGCCCTTGTCTTGTAGCTGAGGCTCTACCTCTTCGCAGATCGCTTCCCGGTAGCGACACCTGGTATGGAAGCGACACCCCTTGGGCGGATTGGCCGGACTCGGAACATCCCCACCAAGGACTATGGGGGCCCTCTTCACCTTGGGGTCCGGTATAGGTATGACCGACAGCAACGCCTCGGTGTATGGGTGCAAGTGCTTGATGAACAGGTCATCCTTCGTCGCCGATTCGACGATCTTGCCTAGGTACATGACGTTAATGCGGTCGCACATGTACCTGATGGTGCTCAGGTCGTGCGATATGAACATATACGTGAGCTTGAACTCCTTTTGCAGGTCGTTGAGCAGGTTCAATATTTGTGATTGTACCGAGACATCGAGCGCGGAAGTTGGTTCGTCCAAGACGATGAGCTCAGGGTTCAAGGCCAGCGCTCGGG
>JAJRAK010000034.1 GCA_028682895.1 Methanomassiliicoccales archaeon | reverse complement strand
TCTGGCCTTTGCCTCGAGAACCTCGCCGTCGTCCTTCTTCTTTCCCAGCAGATAGCGCAGGGCAAGGTAGCGCACGGAAGGGTTGTCCTCCTCGAGCAACCATTCGGTCGGGTCGGACCTCATCATAGATAGCCAGTCGGTCATGCGATCACAAAGTGGTTAGCGTAAGTTAAGAGAGCCACTGAGTTATGAGCTAATAGAATTTCTGATGATTAAAAATGATCAGCCCTTTCGGGCCATGAACGTTCGATGGATCATTCCGTTAGGAACTCGATGACGTTGCACTTCTTGTCCCTGGCCCTGGACCGGGCTATCATCCCAGCTTCGACCCAAGCGGCGGAGAGCACCCCGGAGGGCACAGCGCAGTTGGCGCTCATCCTCACGGTGCGGTAACGGTTCACTATCCGGCTGTTCACCTTGTCTGTCAAGTCCTCCATGGAGAGGTCCATGAGACCTTCGGCGAACTCCTTGATGTTATCACAATCTGTGGCGATATGAACATCGTAATTACCGTTCTCGTTGGTGGTCACAGTGATCAGGTGGGTCTTTTCGCAGATGTTCATATGCACTCTTACCTTTGATGTCATTTTTTAGCCCCCTCTCCCTTTTCTTCATCGTGGTCGGTGCAGCAACCCTCAGTGCCACAGCCACAGCCCCCATCGACCCGCTCTTCACCTATGATCAATGGTGTGATCGTACCTGCCCTGCCAGATATCAGCTTCACCAGCTCGGGTAACTTATCGCGGTCCCCTTTGAGATCGCAATTCTTCTTGATACCCATTTCGGTGATGACCACACTATCAAAGTTCGTCAGACCGATGTGCTCCAATGCCTTCATTCCGCATCTGACCCCACAGCCGTCTATCATCATGATCCTGTTCGCGGCCTTGGCGTTCTGGACCATGGTGGAGACGTGCGCGCCCAGGCCGATCAGGCAGCCCATGGAGCCCTTTCCCGATCGTGCCATCTCGATCGCCACCTCGTTCGCCAGCTGACCGACGTTGGATGACCCGGCACACGAATAGATCAATAATCCCGTGGACCCGCCGTTGCATGAGCACTTGGGCCTCTCAGTGGTCATATTCCAGCCCCCGTCAGCATCCTTTTCATCTCTTCTTTTTTGAGGATACGCCCGGCGGAGATCGCCATCGCTCCCCGGTCCATCAAAGCCTGCAGGTCCTCGACCTTGACCGCTTCCGCCTGAATTCCCAATCCGGTCCCTGATATCTCGATCTTCATGACCTCATCACCTTCCAGTCATCTTCATTCGTCATATGTCTCATCCTACGAGGAGTCCGAACGTCATCCCGGCGATCGTGGCCATCACGATCACCAGCAACCAGTAGGTGAGCGTCATCTTCCAGCCCACTATCTTGGCCAATACCACAATGGACGGTAGGCTGGTCGTTGGTCCTGAAAGGAGCAACGCCAGCGCCGGCCCGGCAGCGATCACACCGCTTGAATATCCGAAGGTGGTCCCGATGAGCGGGACCTCGAGCAGCGTCGGCATGTACAGTACCGCTCCGAGCACGGATGCCAGCAGGTTCGCTCCCAGACCATTGTCCCCCAGGTAGGGCCTGAACGTCTCGGGGGGAACGAAGAATGAGAATATGCCTAGGAAGAACGTTCCGACTATCAGGATGGGGAATATCTTCTTGGTCAGGTCCCAGGTCTCCATCCCCCAATCGGTGACCTCCTCTTTCTTGTAGTAGTATATGAGAATGACGGCCACACCAAGCGTGAGGACGTATACGATGGGCAGTTTGATCAACCAACCCAGTTGGGATGAGCCGATGACAAGAATGCCAATGAGAAGGGCGAAGAATGTCGGGGTCACCCATCTTGGGCGTTCGACCTCGTCCTCGTTCGGTCCCACGGTCACCAATGGGGTCTTGTCCCGCTCCGATTCCTTTTTACGGAAGAGATAGGCCATTATCAGTCCTACGATGATAGACATCGAGACCGCCGCAACTGCCCTGGCAATTCCAATGTCCATCCCGAGCACCGTAGCGGTATAGATTATCGCCAGCACGTTTATGGCCGGGCCGGCGAACAGAAATGTCACCGCTGGACCTAGGCCGCTCCCTTTTTTATATATTCCAGCGAACAGCGGGAGTATGGTGCAGCTGCACACCGCCAGGATCGTTCCTGATACCGATGCTACTGTATACGATTTGATCTTCTTGACATCTGGCCCGAAGTACTTCAGGATCGCATCTTTCTTAACAAGAGCGGCTATGGCCCCGGCTATGAAGAACGCAGGCACCAGGCAAGTGACCACATGCTGGGCCAAATAATCAAAGAGGGCCATGAGCCCGGCGTTCAGAGCATCTAGTATGAGGTCCATCATCAGTACCACGACTGGATTTCAAGTATATTTGAAATAATCGTTCTCATAGTATTTCAATTTTATTTTAAATGTCTACGGTCCTGTCCATCTGCATCTATTTTGCTCATGACGAAAACTATATCGACATTGTGTTTCAAATAATATTAAAATATGGAATACAGACATGCATTATCGCGGTCGTATGAAAAGATGGCCGGTCGGAACGATGGCCGCGGATAAGTATGATCGTGATCACGGACAATCCTAAGGGGAGCATGATATGGGTCTGTTCAAGAAGAAGGAAGATGACAAGGACGGCGCTAACGAGAAAGGATCGTTCGTGAAGGTCCTGGGCACCGGCTGCGCCAAGTGTATTGGCCTGGAGAACAACGTCAAGAAGGCCATGGCCGAGCTGGGGATGGCACCAGAGGTGGAGCACGTGAAGGACATCAACCGCATCGTATCGTACGGCGTGATGATGACCCCCGCCCTGGTGCTTGGAAAGGAAGTCGTCTCAGTGGGCAAGGTATTGAGCGTCGCCGAGGCGGCGGAGCTGCTGAAGAAGTACAAGGAGTGATGAGGATGCGAATGCTGCAAGAGTTCTTCCCGGAGTTCGCCGGGAAGCTGGACGAGATCGACGATCTGTACAGGGAGAAAAAGACCATAGACGAGAAGACCTACCAGTTCATCTGCTTCGCCCTTTCTATCAAAGGAAGGAGCGCCCCCTGTGTGAGGAAACATTTCAAGGGAGCGCTTGAGGCTGGAGCGACGGTGAAGGAGCTGAGCTATATCATGGCCCTCACAATGCGCGAGTCGGCCGGGGCGGACGATTGCTGGACGCATGACGTCCTGGCGGATTGGCAGGAGATCATCGCCGGGAACGTCAAGTGCGCATGCGAGAAGTGAGCTTTCGCCTTTCGACGGTCCTGCACTGCTTCAGATATTAGCGACAGGTCACCCATTTTCGGCGCTCCCCCCGAAGGATTATTAAGACCACGTACGAATCAAAGCGCATGATACCTGAAGATTATGCCATAGTGAAGGACATGGTCGGCCCTTGCGGGATCAAGTGCGGCGATTGCCCTATGGGCAACGGTACGATGAGAGGGACCGCCATCGATCTGAGAAAATATCTCAAGACGTATGATGTGCCGAGCTGGGCCAGCGCCTTGCCTGGTGGCGTGGACATCGACTTCAAGCGATTGGAGGAGAGCCTCCTCTGGGTCGAAAGGTCGATGAAGTGCCCTGGTTGCATCAACGGGGGAGGCAGCCCGGAATGCCCGATAAGGATATGTTCCAAAGAGAAGGGTCATTCTTCATGCTCCCAATGTTCCGACCTGAAGCCTTGCCCCAAGTTCGATTGGCTCGGTGATTATGGCAAAGCATTGATGAAGGAGCTGGCCGAGAGGCCCGCATCCAATAAATAGTGCTCCCGGGAATGGAAATGGCGACCTGCCATGGGCGACAGGCCGATTAACATGGCACCTAAGAAAGGAAAAGATGTCGCGGACCAGGTCCGCCATTGGGCGGCCGTATCGGGCCTGGATGCTGTTCCCATGTCAGATCTTGGGAGCGATCTCGCTTTCGAACTGTCGGAGCATGGGGCCCTTCCGAGCGCCATGACCGTCCATCATAAGGTCGATGACGCCTACGTGGTCATCCAGACCATGGTCAGGGTCCCTGACGCCGAGAGACAGATATTGATAGCGTCAGACCCATCGCGGTTCAGGGACCTCGTCTGGAACATAAGGTTGGACCTGGCACGGGCGGATGTGGAGATCGTCGTCCATGGTGCGGACATGGACCCGGACACCTGGGAGGTCCGGAAGCGCCTGTTCTTGGAGGGAACGGACGCGGCGATGTTCTTTGATGCGTACTCGAGGGTGATCAGTGCATCGAAATGCGTCATCTGGTCATACAAACGGGCGCTGGACCTGGCACCGGGGCACGATCGCTCGCCGAAGGAGGTGGTGTCCGCGGACAGGGACCAGAGGGTGCTGTATGCGGCGTTCAACACCAGCATACTGCTGATGACCTCGTTCATGGAAGGCTTCACAAAGGTCATGACGGACACCGTGGGGGCCATGGCCTCGGGCATGGCCGAGGCGATGGGCGGGGAGGATGCGGCGGAGGACGTTCGGAACGAGGTCCGCGAGGGCGTTGCGGATGCAGAGGAGAGCAGAAGGACCATGATATGCGAGGAGCGCCGCGAAGTGTATGCCCAGATAGCGCAGAAGAGGAAAAAGATAGAGCCGCTCCTCGGCGACCCCATCTTCGACATCGGGCCGGGAATAATTCAAAGGCATGATTTCGGCATGCCGAAGCTGACCGAGCCGCTGGACGACGAGGTCATGGTCGCATACGCCAAGCTCTTGGTGGACGAGGACCCCACTTTCACGGAGATGTTCAAGGAGCTGGTGGAGTGGGTGAACAGCCTGCCACAGGAGGACGTCAGCGGCGAAGATCCAGCTCCGTAAGGAAGCACGGCCCCATCCTGGCCAGGACCGAGGGACCGGGATCGATCGGTATGAAACGATGAAAAGGGACAGGCGGTGAGTTAAAGCGGACTTGAAGGGATCTGAAACCACCATCGTCCAGATGCGACCAGGAGAGCGATGAGGGAGGCATGAAAGAACTTACTAAAGTGGCATTCGGGCGTGCCCGTCAATTCATATTGCAGCAGGCTAGACCCTTAGAGCGTGCGCTTTACCTTCATCGATTCGAGGGTGCGGGGATGAAGGAGGTCCTCACCGCCCTGAACGCGTTCCAGAACCCTGATGGCGGTTTCGGTCGAGCGCTGGAGATGGACATGCGTTCACCAAGCTCGTCCGCGCTCGCCACAGCGATAGGCCTACATACACTGTGCGATCTGGACCGTCCTGCCGAGGAGCCGATGGTCCGACGGGCCGTCGCATACCTATTGGCCACGTATCAAGAGGGGGCCGGCGTCTGGCGCGTCGCGCCATTGGACGTGAACTCGTATCCCCACGCGCCCTGGTGGCATGACCAGGAAGGGAGCCTGGAGCGGACCTTTGACGGGTTCCGTATCATCCCGCGCGCCCTCGTCCTTGCCGGGCTACATCACTATTCGTCACTGGTACCGGTCGACCTTCTGGACAGGATGACCGAGGAGACGGTCGAATGCATCGAGTCCGAAAAAGACCTGGGCAGCGGAGGCGGGAGCGACCTGGAGTATGTTATCGCCTTGGCCGAGACCAGAGGTCTGCCGGAACGATGGAGGGGACGATTGGAGAGCCGCGTCCGCGAGGTCGTCCCGGTGGCCGTGGTCGGTGACCCGGAACGGTGGAACACCTATTGCCTTTCCCCATTACGGATCATCGACACGCCAGAGACACTTGGTGCGGAACTGATCGCGGACAAAGTGCAGATACATTTGAACCATCAGATCGAGAATCAGAGCGAAGAAGGGACCTGGGACCCGGTCTGGTCGTGGGCAGGAGCGTATCCAGATGATTGGGCGCGGGCGCGCCTGGAATGGCGCGGACACCTGACCTTGAGAACGCTGATGCAGCTACGCGCTTTTCGGAGGATGGAGGAGTGATGTCGCCGTCCGCAGCTGGACGGGCGAAGGTCCTTTCGCAGGAGGACGTCGGCGGGACCGACGGGGTACGACCCCGGTCCAGTATGTACCATGAGAAAGGGACGAGGAAGGGGTAGTAAGAGGTTTCTTGACGGCGGGACGCCGGCTCAGCCGAGCATGGCCTTCAGGTCCGCGTCCACATCGCCGATGGGCATCCAGTTGAACTTCTCCTGTATGACCTTCCAGTTGTTGGGGCTGATGAAGGCCGGCGCGGTCGGGCCGACACGCACGTTCCTGATGCCCAGCGCCAGCAGCGTGTACACGATAGCGACCGCCTTCTGCTCGAACCAGGAGAGCACTATGCTCAGGGGCAGCTCGTTCACTCCGACGTTGAACGCCTTGGACAGCGCGATGGCGATCTGCAGCGCCGAGTAAGTGTCATTGCATTGTCCTATGTCCAGGAGCCTCGGTATGCCGGTCCCCTCGATGGTCCCGAACTCCCGGTCGTTGAAGCGGTACTTGCCGCAGGCCAGTGTCATGATCACGCAGTCCTTGGGAACCTTCTCCGCCAACTGCGTATAATAGTCACGTCCAGGGGTCGCCCCGTCGCATCCGCCGATCAGGAAGAAGTGCTTTATCTTGCCGGCCTTCACCGCCTCGATGATCTGCGGGGCGAGCGAGAGCACTGCCCGGTGATGGAACCCGGTGGCGATGTTGATGCCCTGTCTCTCGGCCAGGTCGCCTATCCTCTTGGCGTGTTCGATCATTTGCGAGTAATCGGCCCTCTCGATGTGCTTGACCTCGTCCAGAGCGGTGATGCCAGTGGTGTACAGGCGGTCCTTATAGCTCTGCGGCGGGCTCAGCACGCAATTGGTGGTCGCCAGTATCGGCCCGCCGAACTCACCGAACTCTGTCTTCTGCTTCTGCCACGCGGAGCCGTAGTTGCCGACCAGGTGCTTGTACTTCTTGAGCTTCGGATACCCATGCGCGGGAAGCATTTCGCCGTGGGTGTAGACGTTGACGCCAGTACCATCGGTCTGCTTCAACAGCGCTTCCAGGTCCAGCAGGTCGTGCCCCGTCACCAGTATGCCCGGTCCTTTCTTGATGCCGGTGAAAACTGATGTAGGGGTCGGGTCGCCGAAGTGCTCGGTGTTGGCCTGTTCCAGAAGCTCCATCGCCTTGTAGTTGATCATCCCGGCCCTCATGATGAGGTTCCAGTGGTCCTCGGTAGAGAAGTCCACGTTGGTAAGTGTCTTGAACAGCGCCTCCTGCACGAAGGCGTCTATCTCCTCGTCCCTCTTACCGAGCACCCGGCAGTGATAGGCATACGCGGCTATGCCCTTCAGGCCGTAGATCAGCATCTCCTGCAAGCTCTGGATGTCCTCGGTCTTCCCGCAAACGCCGCGGGTAGTGCAGGCCACGCCCTTCGCGGTCTGCTGGCATTGATTACAGTACATCGACATTGTTCCACCTTGGTCTATAGAGCTTAGTTATAATATATCAAGTCGGCTACTATAGATAATAAGATAATTGCCATAGAACATTATGCAATATAGGGTAAAGGTCGATTCAAATGAGGTTCGATGCCAAGGACAGGATCATTATCTCCATGTACGCCGAGGACCCGGAGGTCTCCCAGGAGAGCATAGCCAAGAGGGTGAAGCTCTCACAGCCTTCCGTCGCCGCCAGGATATCCAAGCTCAAGGAGAGCGGGGCACTGGCAGGTCAGCTGGGCATCAATCCGCTGAAGTTGGGACTTTATCTGGCCAAGGTGGACATATCCTCGACCAGGCCGGACGAGATCCTCAAGATGTTCAGCGGCTGCCCTTACTTCGCCAACGGGTTCACCATCTCCGGCAAGAGCAATCTTTGCTTGCTGTTCTTCAGCGAGAGCATCGCAACATTGGAATCGATCGTCAATGGGCACATTCGCTCCAACCCATCTGTCACCGATGTCGATTTCAACATCGTCATAACGTCTGAGAGGGATTATATCGTCCCCTCCGTGTTGAACTTTGAACATAGTGACAAGCCACCGTGCGGGGTCCAGATGAACTGCCGGGACTGCCCCTCGTTCAAAGGCATGAAGTGCATGGGATGCCCGGTGACAGGGCAATACCAGGGATCGCTCTACTGAGACGGACCGGCCTGACCGAACGCTCTTCTTGCCGTTCGAACGGAGCATTATATATCATGCCAGCCAGGTCTGATTCCATCATAGTTGAAGGAGAGAGATGTTACTACTGTGAGACGACCGTTTTCGGATGGGAATCAGGGACATTAGCATTAGAGGCTGGGAGATGGTCTGCAACGGTCGTGCCCTAACCCATCGGTATGGACTGTTTATCATCCATCATAGATCAGTTTCAATGATCCTCCACGTGGTATTCGATAAATTCATCATAATTTCAATATCTATAAGATGCATCATAGTCCGATGTCTGCGTATGCCCACACCAAAGGAGATGATTGTAAGGATTGGCAATTATTATTTGATCATCTGCTTGGGACAGCGGAATTGGCACGAGGGTTCGAAAACAGGGTGAACGGCAGAGAATCAACGAGCATCGAACCCAACATCGCATACATCGCAGGACTTCTCCATGACATAGGTAAATATTCAACTGAGTTTCAAACGTACCTTCATGGTAATTCTCGTGGTAAAGTCAATCATTCGAGCGCCGGAGCCGTGCTTGCTGTAAAGACCTTTGGGGATGGTGGAATAGGTCGCATTCTCAGTTATGCCATTACCGGACATCACGGAGGTTTGCTAGATTACGGAAGTGAGATCAGTGGTGTCCGTTCCAGATTAAAGGAGGGTGTAATCCCTGATTTTTCAAATTATAAAAAGGAGATTAACTTACCATCTTCAATAATCCAGATGACTCAAAAAGAACCGACCAAGGGGTATGATGGGTTCTTCAGAGCGTTCTACATCAAAATGATTTTTTCTTGTTTGGTGGATGCAGACCGATTGGATACTGAAAAATTTTCTGATGCGAGAAAAGCGATCGTTAGAGAACAATTGGTGCCGCCTCTTACTGAAATGAATATCATGTTTAATGAATATATGATCAAACATTTTAAGGATCGACAACCTTCGAATAATAATCTGGGGGAAGTTAGAAAACATATTTTAAATTCGTGTATTAAAAAATCCAAAGGACCGAGGGGGTTATACAAACTCACGGTACCTACTGGGTGTGGGAAGACCCTATCCTCAATGGCCTTCGCCCTGAACCATGCTGTGAATAATGGCTTGGAACGGATAATCTATGCGATACCATATACGTCGATAATTGAACAGAACTCTCAGGTGTTCAGAAATATTTTCGGCGAATCACAGGTGCTAGAACACCATAGCAATTTTGATTTTGATGATGAGGATGGTGCTTCAAGGTTGAAATTGGCGTCGGAGAATTGGGACATGCCCCTGATCGTTACGACCAACGTCCAATTCTTTGAATCGCTGTTCTCGAACAGCGCCTCCAGGTCCAGGAAGGTGCACAACATGGCCAATAGTGTGATTATACTTGATGAGGCCCAGATGATCCCGCCGGAACGGTTGAGGCCGTGCATGGCCGCATTGTGTGAGCTAGTGAAGAACTATAATTCAACGGTGGTCATTTGCACAGCGACACAACCCACGATCGATTTCCTATTCTATGATGGGATATCGCCCGTGCAACTTGTAGATGATTACCAGAGAATTTATAATGAGATGCGAAGAGTGGATTTCGTCGACCTTGGAATGAAGTCCAATCAGGACATCGCCGGGATGATTCGAGAGCACGAAAAGGTGATGTG
Organism: Methanomassiliicoccales archaeon; assembly: GCA_028682895.1. GTDB lineage: Archaea > Thermoplasmatota > Thermoplasmata > Methanomassiliicoccales > UBA472 > UBA472. The sequence goes on along the minus strand of JAJRAK010000034.1, from coordinate 26,127 downwards.
CATTGTAAATACACGGTCGCATGCTAGGGACCTGTGCAATGACCTGCGAGATGAGGATGTTTACCACCTCAGTGCTAACATGTACCCTGCTCACAGGAAAAAGGTCATTGATGAGATACGATCTGCTTTGAAAGGTGAAGGAAAATGTAGAGTGATATCGACCCAGCTTATCGAAGCGGGAGTGGATATTGATTTCCCTGTCGTTATCCGGGCAATGGCGGGTTTAGATTCCATCACCCAGGCAGCTGGAAGGTGCAATCGAGAGGGCGTATTGGAAAAGGGAAGATTGTTCATTTTTAAACCGCAGAGGGATTATCATCCGCCGCACTCTATTAAGCGCTCTATTGATGTAACTGAAATGGCATTGCGTTCAATCGAGGGATTGGATCATCCATTATCGAACAGGGCAATGGACGAGTATTATTCTATCTTATATGGCAACCGGAATAGAACTGGATATGTTGAACTAGACCTTGGAAATCATTTAGCCATCATGCCTACTTTCGAAAAGAACTATAGAACAATGGATTTTGATTTTGAAACAATTTCTGAGCGCTTCAAATTCATCCACGATTATGAAAAAACAATAATCGTCGAGTGCGAAGAATCATCGAATACCATAGAACAGCTGCGTTCATCAGAACGTCGGAGAGACTTGTTCCGGAAATTGCAGCAGTTCACCGTTTCTGTGCCACAAAAAGTCTATAACGATCTAATGAAGAATGGTTCCATTGAGACCATGGATGAGGGAGTTGACATCCTAATCGACGAAAATGCATATTCTGATAGATTTGGAGTCGTTGTGAAGGATAAAGAGCTGGCAACATTATTATTTTAATAAATATTTATATCCTGGCTATCATTTGATATGAAACAGAGAAAAATAAAGCAAATGTTATCAACCTAGAGAATTATCCATTTATGATGGGGTATGGAATCAGATTAAAGGTTTGGGGAAGGTATGCTTGTTTCACCAGACCGGAGATGAAAGTTGAACGGGTGAGCTATGACGTCATGACCCCTTCGGCCGCCAGGGCGATATTAGAAGCGGTACACTGGAAACCGGCCATACGTTGGGTGATAGACCGGATCAACGTTATCAATCCGATCGTCTTTGAAAGCATCGTCAGAAATGAGGTGGACACGAAGATCGGTAACGCAGAAGTGAAGAAGGCGATGTCCGGGAAAGAATGCCGGATCGGAATACACACGATGGACCATATCGTTCAAAGAAAATCTCTGGTCCTGAAAGACGTCTGCTATGTCATCGATGCTCATTTTGTTATGACCTGTAAGGCTGGACCTGGCGACACAGAAGAGAAGCATTATAATATGTTCTTGCGGCGGGCGAAGAACGGCCAGTGCTATTACCAGCCATATCTAGGATGTCGAGAATTCACAGCGCATTTCGAGCCAGTGGAGGAGGATGTTCAAAGTCTGGTGAGAGGAGAGGCCGATCTTGGTTTCATGCTGTGGGACATTGATTTTTCAAATGGAAACGAAGCTCTTTTTTATCGACCGATTATGAGAGATGGTATCATCGAGGTACCTGATCTTATCGGAGGGGTTCGATAGATGATTATCCAATCTCTCTGCGATTATTACCGTATTCTAGACCAAGAAGGCGATGCGAACCTGGCTAGGATGGGTAACACCATGGAGAAGGTATCGTTCGCATTGAATATCTCGAAGGACGGGGACCTCCTGAACATCGTAGACCTCAGAACGGATATTGGAGGGCGTCCGCGACAAATGAGCGTACCCTTCCATCCAGTACGCACTTCGGGAGTTAAGGCCTATTTTCTATGCGACAGGCCATCGTATCTTTTAGGAATAGGCAGTGAAGGAGATGAGCATCTGTCGGACCAGTACCAATGCAGCAAAGAGCTGCACAAGACCGTGCTGGCCGAGGGGAAAGGCGATATCGCAAAGGCGGTGGTATCATTCTATTCGAAATGGGATTCAGAGAGAGCACGAAATGAAAAGAGATTCGCCGATTCTGGTTGTATCGGTCCCGTTTCATGCATTTTTTCCATAGATGGTGCCCCTGGTTTTGCGCATGAGGACGCTGAGGTTCTCCAGCTGTGGGAGCGTAATTGTTCCGAATCGAACGAAAGTAAGGTTCAGAAACGGTGTTCCGTTACGAACGAGATGACCACTATCGCAATGATGCATGACAAGATTAAGGGTGTCTATGGAGCCCAACCGGCAGGGTCCGTCCTGGTCAGTTTTAATAGTGATGCTTTCGAATCGTATGGAAAGAAGCAATCTTTGAATGCACCCATCGGGGAGGAGACCGCTTTTAAATATGTAGCTGTTCTAAATTGGCTTCTTTCAGACCCGAGGCATCACAAGCTGATAGGAGATGACACATACGTATTTTGGGCCAATAGAAAAGGAATCGAGGAGGACATAGGAAGAGACCTTTTCTGCTCGATTACAGATGTGATCGATAAAGAGAGGGAATCGGTGGCAGAAAGCGAATCAAGAAGGATATCGGACATAATGAGCCGGATTCACAGTGGCCTTGAAATCAACCTATCGGAAGAGAAGTTGGATGAGGACGTTCGATTTTTTATATTAGGCCTGTCCCCCAGCAACGCACGGATATCCGTGAGATGCTGGTGTGTGAACGATTTCGGTCATTTAGTGCGCTCATATGTAAAATTCTTCAGGGATATCAGTGTTATTGGTGCAGATAATATCTCGACAAGAAGGATAATCAACGAGACAGTTCCGAAGGCGAGCGAAAAAGAAAGGCCATCGCCTAGAATGCAAAGTGAACTGATGGATTCGATATTAAAGGGTCTTCCGTTCCCGTCGGACATATTTTACAGCATAATCAACAGGATTAGGGCTGACCATCTGACGAACGGTGTACGTGTAGGTGCATTAAAAGGGCACCTTATCCGAAGTGATGAAAGATATGAAGGGATAACAATGGGATTGGACGATGAGAATGGTGAACCGGCGTATATCCTTGGGCGCCTTTTCGCTACACTGGAGAAGGCTCAGAAGGATTCTTCCAAGGATCGATTGGAAACGACGATAAAGGACCGATATCTGTCAAGTGCAGCGGCCACCCCAGCAACGATTTTCCCTGTGCTGTTGAAACTATCGAGACATCATATATCCAAACTTGAAGAAGGACATAAGGTGTTCTATGAAAAGTTGACATCAGATCTGATGTCGAGGATAGCTAGATTCCCTGTTCATCAGAGCCTTGAAGAACAAGGATTGTTCATGATCGGTTATTATCACCAAGAAAAAAATTTCTACACAAAAAAGGGGAGTGCAGATAATGTCTGAGGTCATCAATAAAAGGCGTGAGTTCGTAGTATTGTTCGATGTCGAGAACGGGAATCCTAATGGAGATCCAGATGCAGGGAATCTGCCGCGCATCGATTTCGAGACGGGGCATGGGATAATCACTGACGTTTGCATAAAACGAAAAATTAGGAACTATGTCGGGACGGTCAAGGAGGGATGCGATGGCTTTGATATCTATGTGAAGGAGGGGACAGCTTTAAACTCCCAGCATAAGAAGGCGTATGACGCGATGGGTTTGACATCGGTATCAAAGAAGTTACCTAAATCAAAGACCGACGCGGAAAAATTGACCGCCTTCATGTGCTCTAAATTCTATGATATCAGGGCCTTTGGTGCGGTGATGAGCACCGATGTCAATTGCGGGCAGGTACGCGGCCCTATTCAAATGACGTTCGCCAGAAGTGCAGACCCTATATTTCAGCAGGAGATAACAATCACCAGGGTCGCTGTCACAAAGGAAGATGCAGACAAGGATAGGGAGATGGGAAGAAAGGCGGTCATTCCGTACGGACTGTATCGCATGGAGGGGTATGTCTCTGCCAACCTTGCGATGAAGTCAACTCATTTTTCTGAACAGGACCTAGACCTGTTCTGGGAAGCACTGATCAACATGTTCGAGCATGATCGGTCCGCGTCTAGGGGGAAGATGACGACTCGAAAACTGTTCGTGTTCGAACATGAGACCGCATTGGGTAATTGCCAAGCACATACCTTGTTTGATCGGATTGTGATCAAGAAGAATGTCGAGGGAGTGACGAGGAAGTTTTCGGACTATTCAGTGAGCGTTGATAAAGAGGACATGCCATCAACCGTAAAGCTGCTCGAAAAGTTATGACCCGGAGACAATACTCAGATGATGAACTGTTATCCCTATCCGGGATACAGCATTTCTTTTTCTGTAAAAGGCAATGGGCCCTCATCCATGTAGAACAGAGTTGGCAAGAGAACAAACGGACGGCCGAGGGCAGGGTCGTCCATAAGATCGTAGATGATCCAGATTTTCATGAGGTTCGTAACGGAATAAGGACGCTGAGGAGCGTCAAGGTTGCGTCAAAAAGGCTCGGCCTTTTCGGGATATGCGATCAGATCGATGTCTCGGAGGGAGCGGAGGGTATGAGCATGCAGCCAGTGGAGTATAAGGTAGGCAAGCCGAAATCGGATGATCGGGACCGAGTCCAGCTGTGCGCGCAATGCATCTGTTTGGAGGAGATGTATAACACCCACATCAGCACTGCTTTTCTGTATTATCATGACACGCGGAGAAGGAACGAAGTCGAGATGACCGAAGATCTTAGGAATATCACGGAGAGGACCGCCGAGGAGATGCGTGCCCTATATGAAGAAGGGGTCACACCACCTCCAGTAAAAAGCAGGAGATGCGATAATTGCTCTTTGATCGACATATGCGTACCAGAACTAGGAAGCGCTACAGGTGATGTACGGAAATATGTCGAAAGACAGATTGACACGAGGTGATCTGGTGAGGAAACTTCTCAATACCTTATACATAACGACCGACATGTATGTCAATAAAGATGGGACCAACATAGTCCTCACAAAGGACCATGAGGAGGTGTTCCGCATCCCCGTCCACAACTTGGAGGGTGTGGTCTGTTGCGGCTACATGCCCATGACACCCGCGGTCATGCGACTGTGTGTTGAGAACCAGGTTTCCGTATCTTTCATCGACATCAATGGCCGGTTCCTTGCTCGGGTCAGTGGGGGTGTGAAGGGCAACGTGCTCCTTAGACGTACCCAATATCGTGTGGCGGATGATGCGGTCAAATCGAATGAGATAGCTCGATTCATATTGAAAGCGAAGTTCGTCAACTGCAGGAACGTTCTGAGGAGAGGGTTGAGCGATCATGAGGATGTTGCTGATGACCTGTTCAAGGAATCGATAGAAAAAATAAACAGTGCCATCAAGAGCATAGACCTTTGTCCGTCCAATGACGAGCTGAGAGGGGTGGAGGGCAATACAGCTAGAATTTATTTCTCAGCGTTCGATGCGTTGATATTGAAACAGAGGCAGGATTTCTTCATGAGAGAAAGGACTAGACGCCCGCCATTGGACAACATGAACGCCCTCCTGTCGTTCCTATATACGATGCTGGCCAATGATGTGCAATCATCTTTGGAAATGGTCGGGCTCGATCCATACGTCGGCTTCCTTCATACAGATAGACCGGGTAGGGCCTCCTTGGCATTGGACATCATGGAGGAACTCCGACCGTTCATGGCAGATAGGTTAGCATTGAACCTGGTCAATCTGAACATGATCTCTGGGCCCGGTTTCGACACTAATGGCATGGGCGTCATGATGAACGATGATACCCGGAAAACTGTGATAAATGCATGGCAGAAGAGGAAGCAGGAGACGATTACTCATCCGTACATCCATGAGAAGATAGAGATCGGCCTCATCCCATATGTTCAGGCATTATTGATGTCGAGGTATCTACGTGGGGATATTGGGGGCTATCCACCTTTCTTCAGTACATAGGCGATATTATGATGGTGCTGATCACATATGACGTCAATACAGAGACCCCAGAAGGGCGAAGACGGTTAAGGCATGTTGCGAACAAGTGTAAGGACTATGGTCAGCGTGTCCAACATTCCGTCTTCGAGTGCGTAGTAGACCCAGCGCAATATGTCAAATTAAGGAGCGAATTAATATCCATCGTCGATGGAAAGGTCGATAGCCTGCGGTTCTATCAGCTCGGTAGCAACTGGAAAGGAAAGGTCGAACATTATGGCGCAAAGGAGACGTATGACCCGGAAGGAATCCTGATGTATTGATGCGAACCTGAAGCTCACATGTCAAATCGGGAGGCTTCGCACCTATTGTTAATCCCAATTGTACCATAATTAAAAATAAATTTTACAAAAAGGATAACAGATTGCACAACACCATGTTTTTCTAATTCCTAATATATCAATTGTAGAGTCGCACCCAGCGCGGGTGTGTGGATTGAAATCCTCGTTGGAAAAGCTAGTGGTCGAATATCCATAAGTCGCACCCAGCGCGGGTGTGTGGATTGAAATTTGGTGTTGACCCCGGTCCATGTGCCTCCTTCGATGTCGCACCCAGCGCGGGTGTGTGGATTGAAATGGTATCAAGATAGCGAATCTCAATGATACTCATGTCGCACCCAGCGCGGGTGTGTGGATTGAAATGCAGAGCATCAAGCTGGTGTCCTCGGTATTGAGGGTCGCACCCAGCGCGGGTGTGTGGATTGAAATCTGCCATACCAGCGTCCTTGTCCCATCATCCGGTCGCACCCAGCGCGGGTGTGTGGATTGAAATGGTCATCAGGCAGTGCAGCACCTGCGGGAGCGGTCCGGGTCGCACCCAGCGCGGGTGTGTGGATTGAAATCCCACTCGCTCATATCCAGATAGGCGGTCTCGGTCGCACCCAGCGCGGGTGTGTGGATTGAAATATGTAGATCCCTCATTAGTATCATCGGCCCCTGGTCGCACCCAGCGCGGGTGTGTGGATTGAAATGAGGAGCTTTTAGAGGACCGTCTGGACCACGGGTCGCACCCAGCGCGGGTGTGTGGATTGAAATAAATTAGATGATGACGCGGCGCCTAACGGAACGTGTCGCACCCAGCGCGGGTGTGTGGATTGAAATTCATAATAGCCATAGGGATGGCTCGGGGTGAGCCCGTCGCACCCAGCGCGGGTGTGTGGATTGAAATCGGGTGGGGCGAGGTTGTGTTCGTCTGCCCGAAGTCGCACCCAGCGCGGGTGTGTGGATTGAAATCCGACCATGACCACATGGGCCACGCCGTCCTTGGGTCGCACCCAGCGCGGGTGTGTGGATTGAAATCACGTTCACTGCGCCGTCCTCGATGAGGTCATTGCTAGTCGCACCCAGCGCGGGTGTGTGGATTGAAATCTTGTAGCACTCGACCGGCTTCGCTACCGTGATAGTCGCACCCAGCGCGGGTGTGTGGATTGAAATCGGATGACATGATGAGATCATGATAGCCGAAAGTGTCGCACCCAGCGCGGGTGTGTGGATTGAAATATCGAGCCATATGTAGTCGAGTTGAGTTTAAGCCCGTCGCACCCAGCGCGGGTGTGTGGATTGAAATAACCTCCTCAGGCGCGAGTGGAGGTAATCATAGGTCGCACCCAGCGCGGGTGTGTGGATTGAAATATCCTTTCCGCAAGATGTCGCCCTTGGTCATGGTCGCACCCAGCGCGGGTGTGTGGATTGAAATCAATCCACAAGTCTTATATCATCCACTCGCTAAGTCGCACCCAGCGCGGGTGTGTGGATTGAAATGAGAGAAGGAGTAAACATTTTGATGATTTCGGGTCGCACCCAGCGCGGGTGTGTGGATTGAAATGCAGGCCTCACCCTCTCCGGGAACGAAGTGCTCAGTCATATCCATCGCGGGTGTGCGGGTTGAAATACATACTGGTTAAAACGATGGCGGGCTCGGAGGGATTCGAACCCTCGGCCTATCGGTTAAGAGCCGATCGCTCAACCTGGCTAAGCTACGAGCCCGAGTATGCCTCGGAATCATATTTACCTAGATAAACGTTACGGAAACGATATTTACGCCGTTTTTCGCCAGAATGGCACTATCTCCTCGGCCTTGCCTCTCTTGATCAATGCACAGCCTATGGGCGTGGGAAGATTGGCAACATCGTTCTTGTTCAATCGGTACGCGCGGTCCATGCCGGAGATCTCCGGCATGTCCTCGAGCACTCGGACCAACACCTTGTCCGTCACCTTTGACACCTCGGAGCTTTCCGAAGGTGCGTGTCCGTTCACCATGCTGAGCGCCTGCTTCAGCTGCCCCTGGTCCACAGATCCGCATGCCGAACCGACCTGGACCGCTGGCGTCGGGGACATCTTACCGTCCATGGCCTGGTCGCGGAAGTCGTTGATGGACCGTAGTACCTGGTCGTACATCTCCCTCTCCTCGGTGGTGAGCCGGGCCAGGTCCACCTTGGAGCCGCTGAGCGCCCTCGATGCCATATACAACACCTTCCGCATGCGGGCGGTGAATATCTGCGACCCTTTGGTAGAGATCTTCTTGTATTCGTTGGAAAGGCTGCTGGCCTTGAACGAGAGAGGGTCCTTGCGTATCTCCTCCTCGCTCTCCTTCTTCAGCTTTTCCAGGAACTCCCGGTAGGCTGGATAGAAGTCACGCCTGATCTCCACAAGCTCCTGCGCTTTCTGTTCCTTGCGGATGATCTCGGTGACCTCCTTGTAGGTGAGCGGTTCTAGCGGAGACGCCATGGACCACCGATTTGATTGTTGATATAAGAAACTGCCCTAACGACCTCTGGCATTCGTCCTTTCAACCACTGAAACGTTAAGTAATGAAGCAACGATTTCCGGACGTGGACCTTACCAGGTGCCTGCGCGGATCGGGAGAGGGAACGGAGTTGGACGTCATCGTCACGCCGAACTCCACCACGCCGGGGATCGGGGACGTCGACCCGTGGCGCCATCGGCTCGTCGTGAAGGTGCGGGCGCCGCCGGAGGCGGGAAAGGCCAATGATGAGGTGGAGGAGACCTTGACCTCCCTTTTTAAGGCGAAGGCGATCGTTGTCCGCGGACACACACAAAGGATGAAGGTCGTTCATGTGGACGCGCCGATGCCTATCGTACGTTCAGCGCTGGAGGGCAGGAGATGAGCGTCGGAAGGAGCGCCAAGGAGCGATTGGACGAGTTCCAGTCCGTACTGGACCGGCTCATCGACATGGACGATGACGAGGTCATCCTCGTCGAAGGCCGAAAGGACCGCGGGGCTTTGATACTTCTGGGGGTGCAGGGGGAGATACTCCAGGTGCAGAGCAGCGATGGTCTCTTCTCGGTGGCGGAGAGATTGGCCAAGGATGAACGCCGCGCTATAATCATGACGGACTGGGACCGTAAGGGCGGTCACCTGTGCCTTCTGCTCAAGAACGCGCTGAAGGCCAATGAGGTGCCGTACGATGACGAACTGCGAAAACGTCTTGTCATCATAACCCGGCAGGACATCAAGGACGTGCAGTCCTTGGCATCGTTGTACGCCCGTTTAGTGCAAGAGGTCGAAGGAAGATCTGAGCCGTGACGGAACGCCGCCCTTATATTGCTTGACGGTCGTCCAGACAAACTATTTATTAGGATATTCGTGTAGGAGGGCGCGTTATCATGGTTCTGGACCGTAGGATGCTGGAAGCCCTGGGCATCGATGATGTCGATCAACTGTTCTCCGACGTACCAGACGAAGTACGGATAGACGGGCTGCCCCTTCCGACCGGCAAGAGCGAGATGGAGGTCATCATCAAAGTGCGTGACATGCTCGCTCAGAACACCACGGTCGAACAGGTGCCCAGCTTCCTTGGCGGGGGCATCTACAATCACTTCATCCCTTCGGCGGTGAAGGCCATCGCCGGCCGCTCCGAGTTCCTTACCTCATACACGCCTTACCAGGCGGAGATCAGCCAGGGCATGCTGCAAGCTCTGTTCGAATATCAGAGCATGATGTCCGAGCTCACCGCCATGGACGTGGTGAACTCCTCCAACTATGATGGCGCCACCGCCCTGGGGGAGGCGGCCACCATGTGCCATCGGATATCGCCCAAGAGCGCGTTCATGGTCCCCTCAGCGATGAACTGGGAGAAGAGGTCGGTCCTGAAGAACTACATCGACGGCGTGGGGATGAGCGTCATCGAGTACTGCTACGACCCGTACACAGGGGGCATGGACATGGACGATGTCCGCAGCAAGATGACCTCTGACGTGTGCGGCATATATGCAGAAGTGCCGAACCTTTTCGGCATAATAGATCCGAACGTCACCAAGCTGAAGAAGGAGTTCCCCGAGGTGCCGTTGGTGGTCGGGGTGAACCCGCTATCACTGGCGCTGGTCAGACCGCCGGGCGAGTACGGCGCGGACATCGTCATCGGAGAGGGCCAGCCGTTGGGCATATCCATGAGCTTCGGCGGGCCGCTGCTGGGCATATTCGCCTGCCGGTCCGAGCATGTGCGCAAGATGCCCGGCCGCCTGATAGGGATGACGAAGGACCATGACGGGCGTAGGGCTTTCTGCATGACCCTGCAGACCAGGGAGCAGCACATCAGACGCTCGAAGGCCACGTCGAACATATGCAGCAACGAGGCGCTGATGGCCGTGACCGCGAGCGCATACCTGGGCATCGTCGGCGCCAAGGGGCTGCGCTCGCTCGCCCGCCTGAACATGAAGAACGCCAAGCTGCTCATGGACCGCCTCGATCCGCTGGACGGGTTCATGGCCCCCATGTTCGACGGTGCTCATTTCAACGAGTTCGTCGTCAGGACGCCGCTGCACCCGGTCAAGCTGAACAAACTGCTCCTGCGCCATGGCATCATCGGCGGCATGCCCATGCACACGCATGTGCCCAGGATGACCGAGCACATGCTCATGACCGCCACGGAGCTGACCACCATGAAGGACATCGACAAGCTGGTCATCGCCCTGCAGGAGGTGACCCAGTGAGCTATCGTCAGGCGAGGTACGACGAGCCGCTCATATTCGAGCTCCTGGGGGGCAACGATTTCTGCCCTGTGTGCGATGACAAGGTACGGATCCCGGAGGAGATGGTCCGCCAGGACCTCTGCCTTCCAGACATACCAGAGCGAGAGGTCGTCCGTCATTACATCAACCTTTCACAGATGAACTTCGGCGTGGACAACGGCATGTACCCGCTCGGGTCGTGCACCATGAAGTACAATCCCAAGTACGCCGACCTTCTCAGCTCTTTGAGCACGGTCACTTCCGTGCACCCATACCAGGACGAGGAATCGGTGCAGGGCGCCCTGCAGCTGATGCGAGATCTGGAGAAGGCGCTGTGCATCATATCAGGCATGGACGCGGTGACGCTGCAACCGGCGGCCGGTGCTCACGGTGAGTTCACTGGGATGCTGATAGCAAAGGCGTACCACGCCGCCAACAACCAGCAGCGGGACGAGGTGATCGTTCCCGACTCCGCCCACGGGACGAACCCGGCCAGCGCGGCCATGGCCGGGTTCACCGTCATCGAGGTGCCGTCCGGACCGGACGGATGCATCGACCTGGAGGCGGTGAAGGCGGCGCTGTCCGAGCGCACCGCGGCGGTCATGGTCACCAACCCTAACACGCTCGGTCTCTTCGAAAAGGACATAGCCGACCTGGCCAGATTGGTGCATTCCTATGGCGCGTTGCTGTACTATGACGGGGCCAACCTGAACGCCATCATGGGGATCACGACGCCGGGGGCGATGCATTTCGACATCGTCCACTTCAACCTGCATAAGACGTTCGCCACGCCGCACGGCGGCGGCGGTCCGGGCGCAGGTCCCGTCGGCGTCAGGATGTACCTTGAGCCGTACCTGCCCGTGCCCCGCATCATATCCGAGGATGGCAAGTACCGTTTTGATTACGATAGGAAGGAGAGCATAGGCAAGGTCCGTTCCCTCTATGGCAACTTCGGCGTGCTCGTTCGCGCATACGCGTACATACTGGAGCAGGGCGGGGACGGCCTGAAGGACGTCTCTCAGCGTGCTGTCCTCAATTCCAACTACCTGAAGAGCAGGGTCGTTCCCACTTATGAGATGCCGTTCGCCCAACTGCGCAAGCACGAGTTCGTCATATCCGCCAAGAAGCTGGCGAAGGAGAAGGGCGTGCATGCCACGGACATCGCCAAGGGACTGCTGGACAAGGGGTTCATGACGCCGACGATCTATTTCCCCTCGCTGGTCGAGGAGGCGCTGATGATCGAGCCGACGGAGACCGAGTCGAAGGAAACGCTGGACCGCTACGCTCAAGCGCTCATTGATATCGCTTCCGCGGACCCGGAGCAATTGCGCACCGCCCCTCATAACACGGCCATCTCGCGCGTGGACGAGGTGTATGCGGCCAAGGAGCTCATCCTCAGCTGGAGGATATACCAGCGCAAGAAGGGGCCGGGATCGCCTTGAAGGAAGGAACGTTCATCGTACTGGAAGGGATAGACGGAACGGGCAAGAGCACCATCTCCAAGAAGCTGAAGGAGTGGTTGGAGGGGGACGGGCGCGAGGTCGTCCTGACGGCCGAACCGACCAAGGAATGGCTGGGGAACGCCGTACGCCGTGCTAACGAGGAGGACCTGGACCCCAGGACGGAATCGTTGCTGTTCACCGCCGACCGTTGCCAGCACACTAAGCGGATAGGAACATGGCTGGACGAGGGGAAGGTCGTCATCTGCGACCGCTACTTCGGTTCCACCGTCGCTTACCAGGGAGCGGCCCTGGCGCCGCTCATGGGCGACAACGCCATCCCTTGGCTCATGGCCTTGAACGGACCGGTGGCCCGCCGTGCTGACGTCACGATACTTTTGACCTGCGAACCAAGCATGGCCATGAGGCGCGTGGGAGATCGCGGCCACCTCAGCAAGTTCGAGAAGGAGGAGTACCTGCGCAAGGTGCAAGACAACTACCTGATGCTTGCTAAGGAACTTAACTGGACGGTGGTCGACTCCGACGTCCAGCTGGCCCAGGTAGTGGAGACCGTCAAGCAGGCGGTCCGGGCATACGTTTAAATCGGGACCTTCGAATTTAGAAGCATGCATCCCTCTGAGGGGATCCGGGGCAGTTCCTCGTCCCTGCTGAACGGTAAGACCATAGTGCTGGGCATCACCGGTTCCATCGCCGCGGTGGAGAGCTTCGAGCTCGCCCGGACGCTCATGAGGCACGGCGCCCGCGTGATACCGGTGCTGACCCAAGAGGCACAGAAGCTCGTCACGCCCATGTCAATGAGCTTCGCCACCGGCGAAGAGGTCATAACGGAACTGGACGGAAGAGTGCAGCACGTCTCGCTCATGGGCGATGTCCCGGGAAGGGCGGACCTTCTGCTCATAGCGCCGGCCACGGCCAACACCATCTCCAAGATCGCCTGCGGCATCGACGATACCACGGTCACCACCATGGCGACCGTGGCCATCGGCTCCGGCGTGCCGATGCTCATAGCGCCTGCGATGCACGGGGCCATGTTCAAGAACCCGATGGTGGCGGAGAACATGGACCGTCTGAGCGCTTGGGGCGTGGAGTTCGTCGGCCCGCGCATGGAAGGTAAGAAAGCAAAGGTCGCCACCGTGGACGAGATCGTGCATGCCACCATACGCAAGCTCAGCGAGCGCAGGATGAAGAGCCGTAAGGTCCTGGTCATCGGCGGTTCCTCTGCCGAGAGGATGGATGACATGCGCATCATCACCAACAAGGGGACGGGCGAGACGGCCGTGGAGCTGGCCATCGCCGCCTATCATCAGGGTGCCGACGTGGAGCTGTGGATGGGGAGATGCTGCGTCCCACTGCCTCCCTTCATACCATCCAAGCGGTTCGAGACCTTGGGCGATCTGGCGGACATCGTGCCGACCATCGACCATGACATGGTCTTCGTACCGGCGGCACTTTCCGATTTTACCTTTGATACTGAGCCGGGCAAGATACCTTCGTCCGGCCCGGACCTGGAGCTGCGGCTGAGGACGGCGCCGAAGATGCTCCCCCTCATCAGGGAGCGCTGCGCCGTCGTCGTGGGCTTCAAAGCGGAATCGCGGGTGGAGGAGCGTTCGTTGGTGAATTCGGCCCGTCTTTCCTTAAAGAAGAATCTCCTGGCCGCGGTAGTGGCCAATGACCTTACTGACGTGAGGCCGGGCATGACCAAGGTCGTCTTCGTGCGCGCGCTCAAGCAGAAGGTGCTGGAAGGCAGCAAGGCCGAGGTGGCCCGTCTGATCTTAGAGGAGGCGGCCAACCTATGAAGGCCAAGGCGTTCTGTCCCGGACATATCACCGGTTTCTTCCAGATATGCCAGGACGAGGACGTCATCGCCTGCGGGTCGCGCGGGGCCGGACTGAGCATCTCGTTGGGAGTGATCAGCGAGGTCGAGTTGACGGACGGTTCCGGTAAGGTCGACATCTGGCTGAACGGTCTGAAGGCCGAGGCACCGGTGACCGAGCACGCCGTGCGTCATCTTTTAAAGGACAGGCCGTTCGACGTCAAAGTAAGGAACGAGCTGCAGTTGCCCGTCGCCCAGGGATTCGGTACCAGCGCCGCCGGTTCCCTATCCGCCGCCTGGGCTTTGGCCCATCTTCTGGACCTGCCGCAGAGCGAAGCGTACGTGGCGGCGCACGTCGCCGAACTGGCCAATCGCACCGGCATGGGCGACGTCTCCGGAATCATGCGCGGCGGGATCGAGGTACGGTGCAGGCCGGGGCTTCCGCCGCGGGGGGAGGTGGAACGTCTGAACGGACAAATAGAGCTGGTGCTCGCCGTCGTAGGCCCGTCCATCCCTACCGCCGATAAGCTCGGCAACGCCGAGGTGCAGGAGCGCATCAATATCGCAGGACGCGATCGTGTGGACGCTCTGATGGAACAGCCGACGCTGGAGACGTTCTTCCGGCTCTCCAACGAGTTCATGGAGGAGTCCGGGCTGGCCACCCCCGAGGTGCGCCGGGCCGTCTGGGAGGCAAAGAAGTGGGGATGGGCCAGTCAATCGATGATAGGCAATTCCGTCTTCGCCACCGGACCTGATATGGAGCTTCTGAGGGAAGCGCTGTCCGCTTACGGGGAGACGTTCCGCTGCTCTTTGGATTACAATGGTCCTAGGTTGATCTGATTCATTCGTAAAGGGTGAAAAGCTGGTCGTCCTGTCCGACGTCGAAGAGACCGATGCGCGCCCCGCAGTCCAGCCATCCATGTGCGTAGTTCACGGAGGCGAAGGCGTTCACGTAATCACCCTTCTCCATGAAGTGCCTGGCATCCTCGTAATAGGTGGTGGCCATCTCCAGGAACGATTCCGCCAGCTTGCGGTTGAAAGAGCGCTCGGGCGCGGCCAGCTTCAGCTTGTCCAAGGCCTTCTTGGTGATGCCCAGGTACCGTTCCAGATGCTCTTTGGAGATGGTGTCCCTCATCTCACAGCCTCTTGGAGGGGATGATCTCCACGCTCTCCCCGCCGTGCCGGCTCTGACGCGGACGCACCTCGACGAACAAGGGCATCTGGATGTTACCGCCCATTATCAGGGCGACACCGATAGGTAACCTCTGTATCTCCTCGTCCATGCCCGCCTGGAGCCCCTCGACGGACGACACGATGGCCTTCAGGTCGTTGGGGTTGGTGACCTTCAGTATCATCTGGGTGTTGCATTGAGAGAGCACGTTCTTGTCGATCTTGGCCGCCCTCTGAGAGATTATCGTCAGTCCGAGACCGAACTTACGGCCCTCGGCGGCGATGGTCCGGAATATCTTGGAGCAGGACGTCACGCCCTGCTGCGGACAGAAGTTGTGCGCCTCCTCGGCGATTATCATCATCGGCGGGACCTTGCCTAGCTTGCGCAGTTCGAACATGGCGGTAGCCAGGCGAGTGACAATCAGTTCCTGTATGTCCGGCGGCGTGCCCTTCAGGTTGATGATGGTCGTCATTCCGGTGGATATCAGCTCGTCGATCTTCGTTCCCTGGGGGGCGAAGATGTTGACCTCGTTCAGGTACGCTAGCTCGGCGATCAGCGTCTGGTTATTGGCATCCTCGTCCGCCTCCAGGACGCTGATTATCTCCTTCAGGCCGTAGTCCTTCTTGACCGACTTCAGGCTGTCGATGGCCTTCCTCAGTGAGTTCAGGTAGACCTTCCCGTTCTTTATAGTGGTGAGAGCCAGCAGATCACGGGCATCAATGTTCGCCAGAGTGAACTTGAGGGGCTTGGCGTCCTTGTTGATGGTCGTGTCCGTGGCGAACTCCATTATCTTGTCGGCGAAGCCCGCCGGCGTCACGCCGAAGTCGCGCTTGCCAGGCATGACGGTGCCCACATCGCGCATGGCACCATACTCCCCGTGCGGGTCGAGTATAAGGACGGTCACGTCGTGCTTCATCAGCTCCTCGACCAGGTCCCCGCAGAGGAAGCTCTTGCCCCCGCCGGTCTTGGCCAGTATGCTGACGTGCTTCTGCACCATGGCGTTGATGTCCACCTCGACGTTGATGTCATAGCCAAACAACTTGCCGATGTAGGCGCCAGTGGGCGTCCCTTCCTTGAGACCGATTACTTCCTTGATGAGCTGGTCCCTGGCCTTGTACACCCAGTCCCCGGCCTTGAACGGGGAACGGGGGACCTGCAGCAGCTTCCGCTCGTCCCTGTAACCGAGTATCGTGATCTGGGCGATGACTATCTCGTCGATCTCGACGTTCATGCCCTCGCTTATCTTCTTGGCCTTCTCCACGGTCAGGTCCGTCTTCCTTTCAACATCGGAGACCTGCCCCAGCACCCAGCCGTGCGATTGGTGCACGACCTGCACATAATCCATCTTTTGAAGGTCGCCAAGGACACGGAGATGGAACGAGGTCGCGCCCACGTTCCCGTAGATTATGCCCATGCCATCGAGGTGCCCGTATGTAGGGTCCTCCAAAGTGTGCTCTGAAGGCTTGTGCTCTCGAGGAGTGACCATCTCGTCCGGGGTACCGACGTCCGGGACATCTTCATCCGGGACCTCCTCTTCCACCACTTCCTCCTCTTCCGGGAGAGGATCGGACCTATCGCTGGACTCTGACAAAGAATTGGTTTGCATTTCCCATCCGTCCATGATATCGGGCGGACACGATATATATGTTGGGGAGGAAAGCATCGTGTGATGAGAGCATCTGAGTCGTATCGTACATATGCCACGCATGTCTTATTAATCGGAAAACGATACATGGTCCGATGATAGTCATAGGTGGCTCCGCCTCCACTAACCTAGCAAAGGACCTGGCCAGCAAGCTCAACGCTGAGTATGTCCAGGCGACGACCAAGACCTTCCCTGATGGTGAGACGTACGCGCGCATCGAGCGCGAGGCGCTCCGAGGAGAGGTCGTCATAGTGCAGAACTCCTACCCTAACGACAAGCTGATAGAGCTATTGCTACTGCAGGATGCCGCCATCGGGCTAGGAGCGGAGAAGGTCACCTGCGTCATCCCCTATTTCGGCTATGCCAGGCAGGACGAGCGCTTCAACCGCGGCGAACCGTTATCGGCCAAGGTCATGGTCGACCACATCCAGATGAACGCCGATAAGGTCGTCCTCGTCGATATCCACAGCCCCGAGATCATGGAGTGGTTCAAGAAGGCCAAGGTCTACGATGTGCACGCGGCCCCCTGCGTCGGGGATTACTTCAAGGAGTACGGCGTGGACCTAGTGCTGGCCCCTGATGAGGGAGCTTTGAGAAGAGCGGGCTGGACCGCGGAGCGCCTGGGCGTGGACTGGGACTATCTGGTCAAGACGAGGTTGTCTGGCACGCATGTGCACATGACGCCGAAGAACATCGACGCCAAGGACAGGAAGGTCCTGATCGTGGATGACATCATTTCCACCGGAGGCACCATCGTGGCCGCCACCGAGGAACTGAAGCGCTTGGGGGCCAGGAGCGTCATGGCCGCCTGCACCCATGGACTGTTCGTCGGCAACGCCCTGGACAACCTGAAGAAGTATGTGGACAAGCTGGCCTGCGCGAACACCCTGGAGAGCGAGGTATCGCAGATCTCAGTGGCGCCGGAAGTGGCCAAGGCCATTCTTCAGTAGGATGGTTCTTAGACCTTCCTTCCACACTTGCCGCAGAAGGTGACGCCTTCCTCCAATCTGGTACCGCAGCCTCCGCAGAAGTTATTTCCATTGTTGGATTGAGATCCTTGGACGGGGGCTGGAGGCGCGGACCGTGACGACGAGGACTTGTACGCGGCCGCCTTGGCATCACATACTACAGCGCCCATCTTGACCATGGCCTCCTTGAAGCCGCTGATCTTTTCCGCTTTACGGAAGGCCTGCTTCGCCTGCCCGTTGGTCATGTGGATGTTGATCGATGTGTATGTCTCCTTACCTTTCACAGTGTCTATGATGGAATCGCTTACGTCGACCTTCTGGATCATTGCCTTGGGGATGAAGTCCGGCCGATGTTTCCACCTGTCAAGGTATCCGCCCTTGTATTCTATGCCGCCAGAAAAGACGATAATCGGAGAGCGTTGCCTGGTCATGACCATATCGAACAGGAAGAACGCCACAACGGACATGATGAGGGCGAACGGTATAGTGATGAGCATGGCGATGTCACGAATCTCAGGAGTGATCTTAGGAGATATGAATAGGGCCAGCAGGACCAATGGTATCGTCACGAACCCAAAGAACGGATAGAAGGTAAACAGCGTGTCCTTTCTCTTGTCATCCTCCCAGCGGCCTGGAAACCTGGCGATCACATAGCCTTTTATCGGGTCGTCCATCATATTTATCGAAGTGACATGTATCAGCTTATTTAAATAAACTTTAAACATTTTATATATTTTAAAAACCCAACGTTCGGCAAAGAATTAAAACAGCACTGTCCATTCCGATTCAATCCGTACGAGCGTGCGCACATGAAGAAGGAAGAGGACTTCAGCGAGTGGTACAACGAGATAGTGGAACTGGCAAACCTCACCGACAAGCGCTACCCCATCAAGGGCATGAACGTGTGGACGCCCTACGGCTGGAAGATAATGCGCTTCATCGACACCTACATCCGGGAGGAGTGCGACGCCACCGGGCACGACGAGGTGTGCTTCCCCCTTCTGATCCCGGAGACGGAGTTCAAGAAGGAGAAGGACCACATCAAGGGCTTCGACGCCGAGGTGTACTGGGTCACCCATGCCGGACTGAACGAACTGGACGTCAAGCTTCTCCTGCGCCCGACCAGTGAGACGGCCATGTACCCGATGTTCGCCCTTTGGGTGAGATCGCACACCGACCTACCGCTCAAGACCTATCAGTTGGTCAATACGTTCCGTTACGAGACGAAGCAGACCAGGGCCTTCATCCGCGTCCGCGAGATCCACTTCTTCGAGTCGCACACGTGCCACGTGGACGAGGCCGATGCCCAACTACAGGTGGAGGAGGACTTCGTGATACTGGAGAACATCATGAAGCACCTGTGCCTCCCCTATTTCCTGCTCAAGCGCACGGAGTGGGACAAGTTCCCGGGCGCCTACTACACGGTCGGCGTCGACACTCTGCTACCGGACGGACGCAGCCTACAATTGGGCAGCATCCATCATTACAGGGAGAACTTCTCCCGCCCCTTCAACATCACGTACGAGGATGAGAAGGGAGAGCATAAGTACGCTCACCAGACGACCTTCGGAATGTCAGAGCGTCTGGTCGGAGCGGTCGTCGCCGTGCACGGGGACGATAAAGGGTTGGTGCTTCCGCCGGACATCTCCCCGTTCCAGGTCGTTCTCATCCCGATACTCGCCAAGGGAAAGGTCGAGGAGGTCTCCGCTGAATGCGTTAAGCTCCGTCAGGAGCTTACGGCCGCGGGACTGCGCGTCAAGCTGGACGACAGCGACGAGCGCCCGGGCAGCAAGTTCCACAACTGGGAGATACGTGGCGTCCCGTTGCGCCTGGAGATGGGCATGCGGGACATCGAGGGTGGTAAGATCAGCTATGCCCGCCGCGACAGCGGGGCCAAAGGCACCCTGGACCGCGCCGGCGCCGTCGATCAGGTACGGCAGATGCTGGAGACCATAACGCACGATATGCGGGAGAAGGCATTGGCCGCCTCCAACGGGGCCATCCAGGACCTGTCGTCATTGGACGTCATCCCAGAGAAGGTCGCCCGCTTCGGATGGTGCGGCAGCGAGGAGTGCGGTCATTCGTTCGAGGAGAGGACCGGTCTGAAGCTCCTAGGCATGCCTTACGTTCAAGAGGAGTACGATGGCAAGTGCATAGTCTGCGGTAAGCCGGTGCAGAAGCCCAGCTACGCTGCCCGTTCCATGTGATCAGAGCATGGCGGCCAATGGCATCATCACCAGAATAGCGATGGTGGTGACCAGTATGATGTCCATATGCCATCCCTCCCTTTGGGCCACGAGACCGTTGGCGTAGTTGAGCACAGCGCCCATGAGCGCCAAGAGCAGGCCCCAGGAGAGCATCCAGAAGTATCCATAAGTGGTCCCGTCCAGGGTAATGGACGTCGTAAGGACCAATGCCATGAGCCCGATCACGCCGATCAGGATGCTGACAGGGATGGACATCCAGTCCGTTATCTTGATGATAGATTCCGCCACACCTTCGCGGCGCCGGCTGAAGACGATGATCTCGACCAGGCCCAATACCATGATGACGATGCCGCTGACGCCCATGACCACGGCGCTCACCTGTAGCTCACCGTGTATGTTCAGTTCGCCCCTGAGCCCGAACACTCCCGCACCCAATACCATGACGACGCAGGCTGAGAAGTGCCCGAGCCATTCGATCCGGGACAGACCGCGGACCTCAAGAGGCTCGTAGTTGATGAACACCAAGGCCAGGATGCTGAGGAAGAACATTTGTATGGGGATGATGGCGATCGTCAGCTTCTTTACCTCACCGACGCCGTCCACGTTCGCCTCTGAGGCGATGAACAGGAAAACGATGGACAGCAATAGAGCAGCTGCAGCCGCCCCGATCTGGATCTTCTTCAGGAAACCGTTCCGGGTATCCTCTTTCCAGAACGGAAGGATAGGCAGTATCAGGAGCAGACCGAGAACGGCCAGTGCCACACCCAGGACCAATACCAGCATCTTATCGAGCGTGATGACGTCAATGAACTCCACGCCTCGAGCGAACGCGGCCATGACGATCCCCTCGATGAGAATTATGATCCCCATGAGGGATGGTAAAATGCACCTTCTTTCCTTCTTCAACTGTTCCGCCTCTGGACAATATTCAGCTGGACTAGATATAATAGTTGCGTCCAACTCAGTGCTGATACTTGGCCACGAGCAGCCCTAGGATGCCGAAACCGAGGAGCACGACGAATATGGAGTATACCCCCATGTTCTCGGCAGCGAAAATGTTCCAGCTGTCGTAGGCCGCACCCCATGCCCAATAGAATACCACAGCTGCCACTATCAACAGCGCGGAGAACACCTTGATCGTTCTTTTAGGGTAGGCTTGTTCGGCCATGAAGCCGTCAAATGTGGTCGGCCTATTAAAATCTTATTCCCTCCCTTTGATGCCCATCCATGATACTCTTTGTACCTTGGCCTACCGTCAAGATGATCTGATGGCGAGAGCGGACTCATATTTTCATATACCTCTAGAACAATGATTTCATCGGATGGGATGGGATTGGAAATCTGGATACCATTAGCTATATGGCTGGCGATAGGGGTGGCGGTGGCCGTTTACCTATACCGGCGCATGGACAAGGAAGGCAAGGTAAAGTTCGGATGGCTCATCGTAGGCTTCCTGCTGTCTACCCTGGGGTTGACCATCTACTTCTTCATGCTCTCCTTGAAAGAGAAGAGGCGGGACAAGGCGGTCGACGCCAAGAGCTACGAGGCGCCCTCGTACACGCTCAAGGGAGAGGAGGGGGCTCCAAAGAAGGAGAGGCCTAAGGAGGAAAAGCCCCTGAAGAAGGAAGTGAAGCAGGTCGAGGGCATCCCCCGCTGCCCGGAGTGCGGGGCGGCCATCTCATCGTCCGATGAAAGGTGCCGCGACTGCGGCGCCAAGCTCAAGTGAGACGCAATCATTTAATCGCCCCGGCAGGATGACCTACTCATGCTGCCGGAAGGCTCCCTAGTGTATCTTCTAGACGAGAAGGGTAAGAGGACGTGGGTCGTCCTGAACAAGGGCATGCTAAAGCTGCCTAGCATGGGGGTCGTCGATGGGGACCGTCTGCTCTCATCCGAGGACGGAGCGGAAGTGACCGTCGCCGGCAAGAGGTTCTGGCTCCTGGTGCCTGGTGCCTCGGAGATGATGTCGTCCGTCGAGAGGGGGGCGCAGATCATCATGCCCAAGGACGCAGCGACGATATTGATGGAACTGAACATCAAATCCGGCGATAAAGTACTGGAGGCGGGCGTGGGTTCCGCGGCCCTGTCAATCGCGCTGCTCAACCAGGTGCGGCCGTGGGGGCAGGTCATCTCCATGGAGATCCGGCAGGAGTTCGCCGACAAGGGAAGGAAGAACATCGAGAGGGCGGGACTGGCGGAAGGATGGAGGCTGCACATCGGTGACGTACGCAAGGACCGCCTTGATGTCGTCGTGGACGCGGTCGTCCTTGATATGCCTGACCCTTGGGACGCCGTCGACAACGTTTCTTCCATGCTCAGGAACGGAGGCCGCTTCTGCGCCTACGTACCGAACACCAACCAGCTGGAGCATGTCGTGCGCCATCTTCATAAGAGCGGATACGTGGAGGTCCGCTGCTTCGAGAACATGCAGCGGGAGATGGTAGTGCATGAGATGGGCGTGAGACCCTCATACGACATGCTGGGGCACACCGGGTATCTAGTGTTCGCCAGGAAGGTATCGGACCGATCGATCTGATAGCCTGCTGGCCGCGCAAGATTATATATCCATAACGGGGTTAGTAAATCATGGACCTGGCCTTCGCCATAACCGCTTTTGCGGCCATCTTCGCCATCATGAACCCCCCGGGCAACATCCCGGTGTTCGTGGCGATCACCGAAGGCTATACCACCGAGCAGAAGAACAGGGTCATAAGGAAGGTCTGCATCGTCGCCGGCGGGATCCTGATCATCTTCGGCCTTTTCGGCAACCTGATCTTCGATCTCTACGGCATCACCATCCCGGCCTTCAAGATAGCCGGGGGTGCGCTCCTGTTCTCCATCGCC
Organism: Methanomassiliicoccales archaeon; assembly: GCA_028682895.1. GTDB lineage: Archaea > Thermoplasmatota > Thermoplasmata > Methanomassiliicoccales > UBA472 > UBA472. The sequence goes on along the minus strand of JAJRAK010000034.1, from coordinate 3,180 downwards.
TTCACCATGACCAAGGGGCAGCTGACGAAGTCCAAGATGACTACGGAGGAGGAGGAGGAAGCAACCGAGAAGGAGGAGGTGGGGGTCGTACCATTGGGCATACCGCTCTTCGCCGGACCGGGCGCCATCACCACCGTCATGATCTACGTGAGCTATGCCCAGAACTCCTCGGACCCAGTGTTCGATTTCATCTCGATATTCATCGGTATCATCGTAACCGTCGCCATCTCGTTCGTCATGCTGAAGTATGCCGACCCATTGTTCAAGCGCATGGGACGGTCCGGTACGATGGCCTTCACCAGGATCATGGGCCTGCTGCTCGCGGCGATGGCAGTGGAGTTCATGCTGTCCGGCACGTTCGAGGCGGTCAGCAACTATTGGACCGCGTGAAAGGCAACTGGTCAGAGAGCAGAAGATTAATTATCGAAGTGGCATTCCTCACCCGGTGCATCCATGGTTGTGGCAGAGATAAGGATCGAGCTCAAGCCGGGAGTGGCGGATCCGGAAGGAAAGAACACCAAGAAAGCGTTGGAACTGCTCGGTTTCAATGACATCAAGGGAGTGCGGTCCATCAAGATGTTCGAGATAGAGATGGATGCGGACCCGGCCGTCGCCCGCAAGGAATGCGAGGAGATGTGCCGGAAGCTGCTGGCGAACCCCGTGATCCAGAAGTTCAGGGTAGACCTCAGGTGAAGGTCATGCCCCTTGACCATCTATCGTTCAAGCGCGACGTGCCTTTCAGGCTTTATGAGATAGACCTGGGGAAGGCGTCCGATGCCGAACTGAAGGCCTTAAGCAAGGAGATGGGACTATCCCTGAGCCTTGAGGAGATGCAGCGGATACGCGACCACTTCCTGAAGTTAGGACGAAGGCCCACGGACGTGGAGCTGGAGTCGATCGCTCAGGCCTGGAGCGAGCACTGCTGCTACAAATCATCCAAGGTCATCCTGCGCGAGCATATCTTCGGCATCAACAACGATCGCGTGCTCTCCAAGGGCGACGCGGGCGTCATGGAGTTCGATGACGAGTATGGCTACGCTCTGAGGATAGAGAGCCATAACCATCCCTCGGCCATCGAACCGTACGGCGGGGCCGCCACCGGCATCGGAGGCATCGTTCGTGACGTATTATGCATGGGCGCCCAGCCTGTAGCGCTCGTGGACCCGTTGTTCTTCGGGCCTATCGATTACAAAGGTGAGCTGCCCGCTGGGGCTAAGACACCGAAGTACCTGGTGTCCGGCGTTGTCGCTGGAATTAGGGATTACGGCAACCGCATAGGCATACCGACGGTATGCGGTGGACTGTTCTTTGACGAATCGTACCTGGGCAACCCCCTGGTGAACGTCGGTTGCGTCGGTATAGTGAAGAAGAAGGACCTGCGCCAGAACGCCGTTGGCGGAGTGGGCGACCTGCTGATACTGTGCGGCGGACGTACTGGGCGGGATGGTATCCATGGAGTGACGTTCGCTTCCGCCGAGCTCAGCTCGAAATCGGAGGACGAGAGCCGCGGGGCGGTGCAGCTGGGAGACCCCATCACCAAGGAGCCGCTCATCCACGCCTGTTTGGAGGTGAACTCGCTCGGCCTCATCAACGGAATGAAAGATCTGGGCGGGGGCGGGCTATCCTGCGTGGTCGGAGAGATGGCCTTATCGGGCGGTTGCGGTGCCGAGGTGCAGCTTGACAAGGTGCCGCTCAAGGAGAGCGGATTGGCCCCCTGGGAAGTGTGGGTGTCTGAATCCCAGGAAAGGATGATGCTTGCTGCGTCCGAAAAGAACGTCAAGAGGATACTGGACCTCTTCGCCATGTGGGACGTTGACGCCACGGTCATCGGAAAGGTCGTCCCGGGCAACGAGGTCGCACTGACCTGGCAGGGCGTCCAGGTCTTCAAGGTCGACCTGGAGTTCCTGACCAAGGGACCGGAGTATTGCCGGCCTTGTAAGATAGAGGCCCGCACACCCGGCGTCGGTCACGTGTCCCCCAAGCTGCCTTCGCTCGATAAGATCATGATCGACCTTCTGAGCGACGCTAACATCGCCAGCAAGGAATATGTCTTCCGCAGGTACGATCATGAGGTGCGCGGAGGGACCGTCATAAAGCCTACCGCCGGAGCGATCAACAAGGGCGGCCCTTCCGATGCGACCGTGATAAAGCCCCTTCCCGACCGGGAAAGAGGATTGGCCATGGCATTGGGCATCAACCCCTGGTTCTGCGGCCTGGACGCATACCGCGGCGGAATGTCCGCAATTGACGAGGCATGCCGCAACATCATCGCCGTGGGCGGTTATCCAGATTCGTTCACCGATTGCCTGAACTTCGGCAATCCCGAGAAGCCCGAGCGCCTGGGAGAGTTCAAGCAGGCCGTGTCCGGCATGGGCATGCTGGCCAAGTTCCTGGACCTGCCTGTGCCGTCGGGCAACGTATCACTATACAATGAGACGTCGCGCGGTTCAGTTCTCCCCACGCCCACGGTGCTCGGGCTGGGCATCGTGGAGGACGTGCGCAAGTGCGTCACCACCGACCTGAAGAAGAAAGGTAATATCCTTTACCAGGTGGGGGAAACGAAGGACGAGATGGGCGCCTCCGCGCTGTACCGCAAGTACGGCGGCAAGGGCGGAGATGTGCCAGAGGTCGTCCCGGAGCGATTGAAACTGTCAATGGACGAGATGCACCAGAGCATGAAGAAGGGGCTCGTCGCCTCCTGCCACGACATCTCCGACGGTGGATTGGCAATAACCGTGGCCGAGATGTGCCTGGGCGGGGACGTCGGGGCGAGCATCGCCGTCCGTTCGATGACCGAGCTGTTCTCGGAGAGCAACACCCGCTGGGTGGTGGAGATAGAGCCGTCGAAGGAGAAGGAGTTCCTGGCCTGCATGACCGTACCGGTGAGGAAGATCGGAAAGGTCGGCGGGAAGGGCTTGAGCATCAAGATCGACGGCGAGAGCTGCAATGTCTCTTTGAGCGCCATGAGAAAGGCCTGGAGCGAAACGCTCCCGAAGCTGATGGGGTGAACAAGATGAAGGACGTCAAGGTCTGCGTTTTGAGGATAGAGGGCACGAACTGCGAGGACGAGGCCTTCCAGGCATTCAGGTCCGTAGGCGCGTCCCCGGAGAAGGTCCATCTGAAGCAGCTGCTGGGCCAATGCCCCTCCGATCTGAAGCGCGATCTGGGAAGCTACGACAT
>JAJRAK010000033.1 GCA_028682895.1 Methanomassiliicoccales archaeon | reverse complement strand
GTTTCAGCTTCAGCTCGTCCCTCTTCTCTTCGAGGGAAGCGAGGTACGAGCTCCGCCTCAATGACAGGAACTCGTAGGGCGATTCGCTCATGTCCATGAGGTAGCTGGCCGGTTGGCCGCATCCGGGACAAAACAGGCGCGTCCCCTCCTGGTCGCGCTTGAGTTCCCGAGGGTTCCCTTGCCATCCGCACAGGAGGCAGATGTAGATCGAGGGACGGTCGCGCATCAGATCCGCCTCCTCATCCTCGCCAGCTCGATGATCGCCCCGCATTCCGGGCAGATGATCCGTTTCGGATCGAGGGTGTTCGCCATGATCCCGCCGCAATCGGGGCACTGCTCCGGGCCGCCGTTCCGGTTCCGCCTGTGGCCCATCACGACCGCCCCCTTTCCCGGTTGCAGTCGTACATGAAATCGCTCAGGCCGCAGTCCATGATCTCCTCGGCCTGGCGCTCATGGTGCTCCCTGCTCCCCCGGTATGCTCCGAGATCCTGATCCCAACCCTGCCGCTCCCGGCGCAGCCAGTACCATCCCTCGTGCTTCAGGTAGGCGTCGCTCCTCAGATCCCACTCCTCGACGGCGCGGTTGTGGATGATCTCCTGGACGACCGAACGCAGCACCTTGGCGCCGACCCGGCACCGGTGCCGGAGCTGGCATTTCGCGCAGTCGACGCGGTAAACGCCCTCTCCCTCGATCTCCTCCGGAGGCAGGTACCCGGTGAGCTGCTCGGCGCACGCTTCCCCGTTCTCGCCGTCCTCCGACTCGTACCAGCTATCCATCACTCCACCCCCTTGGAACCGAGGATCCTTGACACGCGGCACAGCGCGGCCACGATAGGCACGTTGCACTCCCGGCAGTCCTTCCCGTTCTCGCAGCCATGATCCGTGAACACGGCGCACTCCTTCCCGGTTATCTGGCAATAGTTCGCGTCGCAATCGCCCTCCCGGTCTTCGAGGTAGAGGCCGCCGGTGGTGTACCCGTTGGGCCGGGGCTTGATCAGCACGTCGAGGCTGATCATCAGAGGTATCCCTCCTTGAGCTGCGTGATGAACGTCTTCTGCTTGACGTTCGACGTCCCCTTGAAGGCGTTGGACGTCCTCGCGTACGCCTTGATAATGTCACATACGGCGTTGATCTCGCCCTTCTTGAGCCCGGCGTCAACCAGCATGTTGAAGCACTCCTCGGCCAGCTCGATCATCGGGTTCATGTCCTCACCGCCTTGTCCAGTGCCTCCGTCTCATCTTCCAGCTCCCCGATCCCGCGCGGGACGTACCGCTTGAACGAATACCAGTTCTGGTTCACCGGACGGATCACTCCGAAGGTACGGAATATCTGGGTGTAGCTCTGCATCGTGCGCTTGCTGCATCCGAAGTTCTCCGCCACGAGCTGTTCGAAGAACGCCCTGGTGATCTTCCCTTCGTTGAGCCTCGCCAGCTCTTCAAGCTCCGGGCCTATCTTGTCATAGATGGTCTCGAATTTCGCCATGCTTCCCTTCCTCTTTCCTGATTTTGTGTGTGCGTGTGTGTGAGGGTGTGTGGGTGTGCGTGAAGGGGGGCGCGTGTGCGTAGGGGGAGAGGGGGAGGGGCGTTCGCTTTTCCGCGACTCGCCCCTGCCCCAGAGGGGGCTGGGGCATCACGTTAACGGCCGACAGAGCCCCCGCTGACCGGAGGGTACCCCCGGGGTTCTCAGGGGATAGAATGTTCGGGGCGGTCAAGGGGCGTTAAGCAAGACGATTATCTAATGAGATAATCAATCCAGCAAACGTCCCTAACCGTCCGAAAACATCCTATCCCGAGGCTTCCCGCCGAATAGGGGTGTGTCCCTCCCCCTCCCTCCCCCAACACGCACACACGCACACGCACCAACACGCGCACGCTCACACGTTCCCCCGCACGTCCCCCCGCGCATGCACACACGCACACATTTCTTCATGTCGTACGACGCGCGCAGGGGAACGGGAACGTCGTCCCGTTGAGGTTCCTTGGAGGGCGGCCGCTGATCAACAGCTCGGCCGCCCTGCTGTCCTAGTGCATCCCATCCCTGACCGTGTAGGTCGGGGCTGGTCCCTTGTGAACAAAGGACAGTGAAGATCGAGGCGGCCGTGATCACGGCAACACCTCCGCAGGATCGGGGATCCCGGGCTCGGACGCGCTCAAATGCTCGTAGAGGCGCGCAGCCCGGTTTCCCCGGTATGTCATCGTCAGAACGTCGCCGGGCGTCTCCAAGGGGCAGATGCACGCCTCGGAGCACACGCGCCCGGCAGGGCAGAGAAGGCCCGGCTTGAGAGGGCAGTAGACCTTGCTCAAACAGAGCCCTCCCTCATGATCGTGTTTTCCTGCAATTGCAGGAGGCGGTTTAGAAAGAAACCCTCGATTTTTTTCGAGGAATCGGGTTTAGCCAGACCTATATGGAACCGTGAATCCGACCGGGCCCATCCAGTACATCTGGCTAAGAGTGTTTTTCGGAATTCGGTTCCTAGCCAGCAAGAGGTCTCCGAAAGGGGTGCGGAACTCCTCGAGTCCTATCGATCTCAGTTTGTTGAGCAGAGAAGGCTCTCCGCGCTGAAACGCTCGGGGAAGCTCGAACTGGTACCATTTGAGCGTAAGCGTTGCGCTGATGAACGCGGATAGCGCGTTGCTGCTGAGGAGGCCCATACATGACCGCCTCGTTTTTCACAATGAACTATGGCCAGGGCGATCGCGAATGACACGGCCAGCATCGAAAGGATGCGGCCGCGGGTCCGTATTGATTTCATGAGCGGTCCCATGACCGCTCATATATGGACTGGGCGATTAAAATACGATAGAATTGTACGCGCGTACAAACCGGAAACCATCATAATGATGAGGATGGGAGATAGGAAGGGGGGCCTCGCGGCCGCGTTGGAGGGGATACTTTCATGATGATGCTCCCAATGTGGTGGGATCAAACCTTGAACGGCCTCCCCGGGACTTATACGATGGGAATGAATGGTATGGACGATTGGTTCATGGGAGTTGAAAAATGATAAGGAGAGAGGCCATACAGCCTCGGGGGGCTCCTTACCCTTCCATCTCTGGAAGTATGATTTTCATGGCCTTCGCCCCTTAAAATGAATATGAACGATTGGTCCATTTTCATCATGCCATCGTATTTCACGTTCCCCTGATCAGCTGCGTTTCGTTCCCGATCTCATGCCGGTCCTCCAGGGAGAGGCGTGAATACCACTTGATCAGCGTTGCCAGACTGTCCCCGGTCTGCTGCGAGATCCAGTCCCAATCCCATCCTGTACGGCCTGATTGAACGATATGAGTATGCCGCATCATGTGCCAGCGCACCCTGCGACGGATGTCCGCAGATCTAGCCCATTCCTTGATCCACCTATTCGCCGTCTTGTCGTTGATCGGCTATATCCTTCGTTTCTTCCTAATGAGCACCACCAAGGCGACAGCCGCAACTTCTATTGTGGCCGCCAGGGCGACCATCATGACCATAGAGGTGTCGGATATCGAAGATGTGGCCCCGCCACTGCCCAATTCTGTTATCGTCAGGTCTCCGACATTGGTCGTCTTCTTTACGACGTTCACATCAACGGTAAGCTTTTCAAATCCATCCTTCTCCATGGTGAGCACATAAGAGCCGGCAGTAACGTTCTCGAACTCGAAATGACCGCTACTGTCCGTGGTGATCACCACACCTGCCAGCTTGACCGTGACACCGCTGATGGCATTCCCTTCAGCGTCCACCACGGTCCCGATCACGGAGCGCGTGTATGTTACGACCGCGTTCCCAGAATCAAGGAATGCAGCGCTGATGCTGCCATTTAGATAATCGGACTCTGGGCCGTATTGATACCATATCGCTACGGCGTCCCCGTTATGGTCCATCGCTATATCGGGCGCCCATACACCAATACTATCGGTCAGATAGGAGATGATCTGAGGCGTGCCCCAAGCCCCGTCCTTGTAGTTGCATGCAAATATGCGATAGAATGAATTGTTGTCATTTCCAAGATCGCGTTGGACCCAGACGACGCTTGCCTCCCCATTGTCGCCCATGGCAGTGTTCGGATAATTTGCATCGGTGGTTCCTGAGGAGAGCCTCTGCACCGTTCCCCATACCCCGTCATGGTACATGCACGCAGTGATGTTGCTCGACTCCGTGGTCGAATTATATTCGGCCCACACCGCGATCGCATCCCCGTTCTCGTCCATCACCAGATTATGATTGGATAAAAGATAAGTCGAAAATGCGGCGCCTGACCCGATGAGCTGCTTGTCCTCCCAATCCCCATCGGAGTATGTCTTCGAATAGACAGAGTAATCGTAAATATTCGAGGTGCTGCCATAGAACCATGTTACGACGGCGTTCCCATTATCGTCCATGGCCACGCTCGGGGCGAACGAATCCGTCGAATCCGACGCTATCAATGTGGGGGTCCCCCAATCCCCGTTCTCGAAGGTGTTGGCGTAGACAGCGAAATCATATGTCACGGGTTGGACCTGGTCCCAGACAAGTATCGCATCCCCGTTCTCGTTCATCTGGACCCTGGCATCAACTGCGCTATAAGGAGCAGTGGACGATGATGCCAACTGTATCGTCCCCCACTCACCGTCCGAGTATGACCTCGCGTAAAGGCTGTAACAGGATAGGTTGGAGTTCATCTGTTGCCATACGATGATGGCGTCCCCATAGGAGCTCATGGCCAAGCGTGGATAAATTGCGTTGATCGACGGTACTGATACAACTATCGGCGTAGTCCATGCTCCATCGGAGTATGACAATGCGAAAATGCTGATGTTCTGTGTGTCCGGATTTATCTGGTCCCACACCACCAGGGCGTCCCCGTCGCTATCGATCGCTACCATGGGCTGCTCCGTTAAAAGATCCAGCCCAGACGATATGCTTGTTGCAGCGCTCCAACTCCCATCGATGCTTATGCTAGCGCGGATATCTCTGGTGATGTCCAGAGGGTCGGTCACGTTCGCTTCGATCCATACCGCAACGGCATGATCGTTGCTGATCGCGACGACCGGATATCCGACATAATAGTCTACCGAATACCAACCACCGGGAATCTCAATGCCTGACGTCCACTCCCCGGCCTCTGTCGCTTCCACCTCTGACGTCGCCAGAAAACACGATGCCAGCAACGAAGCGCATAATGCCATCACTAACAATTCCCGATGTAACAGACCCGCCAGGAAGCTCTGCCGTTTTATACAGGACCACACGAAATGGGCAGATGGATACGATGAGCGCGACCGTTCTGAACGCCCAGTCATTTCTTCCACCTCCTGTCGAGGTACAGAAGACCTATGTTCGCAATTATCGCGAGGGCGACGATGACCGTGATCGGGAGGATGATGTCCGAACCGGGATCGTCCTCAGAGATCGAAGATAACCTTAACTGACCAAGACCAGTGGTCTTGTTGGCCTCAACGGCCGCGCTGACGTTCTCCCATTTGTAGCCGTCCTTATGGATGGTCACGGTGTACGTCCCAAGAGTAAGGTTCTTGAATTCGAAATGACCGGTCGCTCCTGTGGTCACGGTCATCCCATTGCTCAGGATCACGCTCGCGCTTATCAACGCGGTACCGTTCTTGTCCACAAGATATCCTTCAATATGACCTACTTTGGTCGTATTGAACGTCGATAGCTGGTTCATCGTGTTCCCGGCTAGATCGATACCAGTGATGGTGATGACATACTCTCTGTTATAGCTGAGCGAGGCCGGCGTGAACGTTGCGATGGAGCCGCTCCAAACCGGTAGAACATCGAAATTTTCAATATCGATGCTAGTAGCGGTCACGTTCATCTTCTCGGAGAACACGACCACTATTTCAGAATCGATGCTCACATCATCGCCGCTCGGCATGACGATGGCGGTCGGCGCTTCAGTATCGACGACGAACCTCAATGATACCATGGTGGAAGTGGTAGTGACCGTGACACCGATGGTGTACGTTATTCTTACCTGGACTATATGAGTGCCATCGGATAAGGAAGACAGCACCTTGCTCGTATCAGATTCTTCTGTCCAGACACCCCGATCATACCTAAATTCCACTTTGGTAAGATTTGAATTGGGATCATTGATCGCCCATGTGACGGTGACGCTTCTCGTTTTAAAATACGATTTCTCGGCAGGGGATGTTATCGACACCATCGGTGAGGTGGATGTGAACTCGGAGCAGTTCAATTCGCTCCAGGGCGAAGTTGTGAATCCGGTCGCCATAGGATAATAGTAGATCATCAGGTCATTGCCGCAATCCAAGACCCAACTATCGCCCACGGCCGGCGCGTCTCCTTCGAATATGATCTCGTTCAGGATAGAGCATTTTTCGAAGGCGTGAAAGTAGATGATCGTCATACTGGCGGGTATAACGATGTTCGTTATCGAGGAGCATCCATAGAAAGCCCAGGCTCCGATGCTAGTAGTGTTCTCTGGAATGGTCACAGAGGTCAAGGCCGAGCAGTATTGGAAAGTGAAATCATCGATGACGGTCACGCTGTTTGAGATGGTCACGGAAGAAAGGGAAGTACATTCGGCGAATGCAGCAGCTCCAATGCTAGTAACGCTTTCCGGGATCGTCACCGAGGTCAGCTTGGCGCTGTAGGCGAAGGCACTGAATTCGATCCTGGTGACGCTGCTCGGGATCGTAACAGAGCCGTTCGCATTACCTGCGGGATATTCGATCAACGTAGTGATGTTTTTATCATACAAGACCCCGTCAATACTGGCATAGCTTGGGTTGTCTGGATCGACCGTGATCGATGTCAGATTGACAGCCTGTAAAAAGGGGGTCGCGCCGATGCTGGTGATATTAGCCGGGATGCTTACTGAGATCGTTTGGGACAAATGACCAACAAACGCATTGTCAAAGATGGTCGTTACACTTATGCCATCGATATCTCCGGGAATGACGAGGGTGCTGTCCGAACCAGTGTAACGGGTGATCGCCACCTCGGTCCCTTCCTCCATGATCTCGTATTGGAAATCCCCGCTCGTCATGACGGCTGCAGAAACGGCAGGAAGACCGACGATCGTAACAGAAACGTAGGATATTATCATTAGAACAACGAGCATTCCCGAAGTGATTTTCTTAGACACGACGGTACACCTTCCCTGAACGATCGAGAGGACAGGTAACGATTATTTTGTGCAATATATAAATTCGTTTGAAATATTTGATAAAAAGATATATCTTAAAAATTAAAGCATTTTTCAATCATCTGGACATACATCGGTTCGATTCCGACAGGATCCACTACATCTATGGCTCGATCGATTTTCAAATAGGTGTGTGTTTTTGCGCCTCTTCCGCTCATTTTCAGATCCTTACCGTGAAATCCTTCTCCGGAGGCGTGCCTTTTTTCATGCGGTCCTTGATCCGAGCGAGGAATTCCGCACACTTCTTCTTCACCTCGTCGAGATCATCTAGCGGGAGCCCGAAGTACTGCCGCTTCTGCTTGAGGCCTTTGTGATCACGCGCTTCGTCTATGATGAACAGGATCGCAAGGAACGAAATCTTGATAACAGGACCGGGAAATGGTTTTACATCGGGGGAGTTGAGAATGCAAAATCTCAAGGAGACCGAAGTGTCAAATATCCAAGGAATGGCGTACAAGATCGAGTGGTCGAGGGAGAAGTACCGGTTCTCGCTCGCATTCCTGCTACTTGGCGGGTTCATCGCCCTTATCGCAGTGGCGATGATCGGCGGATATGCGGACCCTCTTGTGCTGGCCGGTGTTTTCAGTGGATGGATCGCAGCCATAATCGGTTTCTACTTCATTCAGCAGAACGCGGAGGATGCGATCGCCCAGGCGGGAAAAGCGACCGAGCTCTCATCCGAGATTAAAACAGAAGCCGTTAGAAAAGTTACGGAGATCGGGTCCATATCGGACACGACGTTCGAAATGGTACAGGATGCTGTCAAGAAACAGACTGCGCAACTGCGGGAGACGGCCAAGAAAAAGGATGCTTTGATCGCAGAGATGCTCGCTGAACTAGAAAAAACGACTGGATAGGTGAGTCTATGGATGATGCTCAGAAGAAAGTGGAGAAGCAGAAGGTCGATGATTTCAGAACAAGGTTCTCCGCACTCCAGACGGAAGTGTCTACCAATATCTCCACTACAGAGAAAGAGGTCGGAGAGATCACGCAGAACGCCAGGAACAGGGTCATGCAGAAGGCCAAATGACCGCCGATCGCCCGATATATTATCAGATGTTCAGGCGAAGCCTTTACATGGATCTCATCATCAGATAAGGAGCCGGAACGCCAATATCAGTAATACGATCGTGACACCGGCCACTATCAAAGCGTTCTATATGCCTTCTATTTGTTCGCCTTCGTCTATAAGCCTATCTTCACGGGATCGGTATTTATGTTCTAAAGCGGCTCATTCAATGGTTCTGAGCGGTCCATAAGAGTTTTATGATTTTAGAGCGAGGGAAATTCTGCCTCGTTGAACAATAAGATCGTAGCTCCTTCCTCGTTCGCGATTATCTTATGTTCGTTGCGCGGCCCCTTCTCGATCATGAACGCATCGCCAGCGCGGAAAATCTCCACGGAGTCCTTGAACTCGACGCGAACGCTGCCCTTCAATACCATCCCCGCATGCCCCTTAGTACACCCTTCCATCGAATACCCTTTCGTAAGCTCGATGAGCTGAGCGATCTGTGCCCTGTTGCGGATCTCCTTATAGCGAGCATGCTTCCCTGATATCGCCCATTCCAATGTATCAAAGTTCAATACGTGGCTCATATACCCACCCTGTCCCTACAACAATATCATATTGGATAAATAAAAACATGACCCATCATCATTCAACGCGTTCTGTATATGAGATGGAACATCGAGACCTCGACGGGATCTCATCGGTGAGATGAAGGTAATGGTCGATGATCGACCCCATGACCCGGTTCCGATCATCGATACCAGTGGTCGTATCTGATGATATTAAAATTAATAGAATGAATAAAAGGTTTGAACATGTGATGCCCTTTAGAGACTGATGGCCATCAGTTCTTCGGAGCAGCGTCCTTGGCGACCTTATCGGCCTTCTTACCAATCTTTGCCATGCTGTCACCTCTGAACCGGGAATCGCCCGACGCTCCTTTTTATTCCATCCGACCGACCAGTCCCTCTCTATCATAAATAAGGTTTAAAGCAAGGAAGATTTTTTAGCGCTAGGCGAACAATGTCGCCTCTGGCCATTGTGGGATGCGCCGAGAGCTATCGATCGCAGGACCGTGCCCTATCGATGTTCACGACCACGAGCCGTTCCACCCTATGCCATGATCTCGACACGGGAATCTCCAGCGATCCGAATCATCATTTGTATGATCGATCTGGCTGCTTTGCTGATGAACTGAGGCTGCCCCTCAAGGAATATGATGCATGACCCTGTGATGAGGACCGCGTGATCGCTCGCCCTCAACGGTCCTTCGGTTTTTTTTCCAGGACTATCTCCTTCGTGAACAGATCACGGGGGCGCCTGAAAGGCCTTCTGGACCTCCAGCTCACGACCGTCTCCTTCACGGTCAGGGTGCGAACGTTCCCCTCCTCCGTTGGATGGCCCGGGCACCATGGTTTTCTGCACCCCACCGATTTAGCCAGGTCCCCCAAGGGACAGACCGTCCACTTCTCGCATTTGTTCATGTTCCCACCGTCTGATCATTATGATACGGCATCGTATCTAGATATCATTTAGGATGACTTGTCATGGATGAAGGATGGGGGGCCGTGCTCATCATCCTCTCACACGACGTGGATGAACATCAGCGTCCATGACATTCCGTGCATCCCGATGCCGGACCAGTACACTTCCTTGGTCACCGGTTCCTGCGACTCCAGCGACTCGTAGTACTCATACGTCCCGTACCCGTTGTTCGACATGAGCATCTCGTGCATGAAATCAAGGGTCTCGGTGTAGTTCGCATATATGGGATCGGTGAACAGGTTCCTTCCGATCTGGCCCTCGTCGGTGTCGTACACCTCCAAACCATCATCCTGCAGGCATGTGACCTGGAACCCGGAAGGCAGGTCCAAAGCCTCCACCTTATCCCGGACGATCTCCTCGATGTCCATGGTCACGGAGATGCTGCCGATGAACGTGCCGTTCCCGTCGAAGACCGGTAGTTCCATGTCAGAGGCCATGAACCCTTCCACCATCTGGAACACCTGGCTCATGACCGGCAGATGATTGTTCAGCATCTTGACCACCTGCGTCTGGTCGCTTATGTCGGTCCCCTCGACGCTCCGATACGATGATGGCTCGGCGGCGACGATGATCCCATCGGCATCGATGGTCACCACGTTGATCCCGTTGGTCACGTTGGCCAGAACATCGTTCATTATCGATCTGGCCGCGGTCCCGTTCAGTCCGGTCCCGCTGAGCATCAAGGACGCCTGGGTGAGATTTCGGCTCGCCGAGACCAGTTCATCCTGGACGTCCGTCTCCAAGGCCATCAGCGACCTGTATGCCCATTCCCTCACTGCCATCTCGTCCCTTTCGTCCTTGGCGTCCTCCGCCTGACCGTAGAACATCGCAGCACCGACCCCGACCACCAATAACATCGCTACCGTCACGACCGCCATTCCTTCGAACTTGTCCATGTGATTCCCTTCGAGGTTCCGATAGGTGCACTAGCCACATAAATTTATTTTTTAGATGCCCATACTATTTCTTCACAATAATGAGATCAGCAGTATCATGATGATGAAGAACATCAACGTCAGGTACAATGCCCTCTGCACCCCGCGCCCTTCCTCCGGCGTTTTGGCCTTCCATAGCTTGGCGACCAGGACCGTGATAATCAGGTCTGCGGTGAGGATCAGGACGAGATAGTACGATCCCAGCCATCCGAAGATGTATGGTAAAGCACTAGCGGCGATGAAGATGGCGAACAGGAAGCTGACGCAATACATTGCGAACGTCCTTCCGTGCACTCTGGCCAGGGACCGTGACCCTATGAGCCCGTCGCCCTCGGCGTCCCTGATGCCCCCGGATATCTCCTCCGCCAGGTCGAAGACGAAGGCCATGAGCGCGAAGGTCCATACCAGCCCGCTCTCGGAACGGTCCACTATCATCCCGCCAAGGACGAAGGTCATGGCAACCGACAGGGCCACGAGCATGTTCCCGGGCAGGCCGGTGCTCTTCAGTTTCCAATTGTACAACATTCCCAGCGCCCATATCAGCGCTGTGAACACGAGCACCAACGGACCGAGCAACGCTGACGCCAATAACCCCATTGCCGACAGGAAGGCTGTGAAGAAGATGGCCTCCTTGCTGCTGACCTGGCCAGATGGCAAAGGTCGTTCAGGATGGTTCACCTTGTCCACCTCGAGGTCGAAGTAATCGTTGGATACCATCTCTGCGGCGGAGATGAGGAGACCGATCAGAAATCCGATGACGACCGGGAAAGCGTCGGGAATCCGTCCGAGCGCCAGCGCTTCGCCGATGATGACGCACACGCCCGCGAATATAGGCAGCTCAGGCTTCATCAGACCTGCCAGCGCCCTGACCTTGTCCATCATCCCCTCCTTACATCAATCGTACCCGAACCATGCCTCCAGCTGTTTGGCCACGTTCATGTAGGTGACGTTCATGAGGTATGTGTCCCCATGCAATGCGTCCTCTATGCGCACCACGTTGCCGCCGTTCTGCATAAGAGCGTCGCAGGAACGGACGATCTCCGGGACGTCCCTGGAACCGTATATGATCATGTATCCCTTGCCCTCGTCCTTCCAGAGGGGCATCTTCCTCAGTATCTCGAAGACCCAGTTGTTGTCGTCGGAACGGACCTTGTTGTGCCTCAGCTTCCTCAGCGTCTCCTGCGTCTTATCGCTGTACGTAGGGTCGAGCGGCGGGGAGATCGCTATGGCATGGTCCGCGGAACTGATGAGAGATAACCGTCCGCCGATGGAGTGACCGATGGCCACGACCTTGCCGTACTTCCGGCAGTGCCGTATGGCCGCCTCTACGTCGTCCTGAACGTTCTGGTCGAGCGAAAGCTGATGCTCGCCGTGCCCGCGCAGATCGATCGCCAGAGCGACCAGCCCGGCCTCTGCCACGCGCCATGCCAGCCCCAGCTGCTCCTCCTTGCATCCCCCATAACCGTGAGAGATGACCGCCGCGCCCTTCGGGCTTTTCGGTTCGATGATGACGCCGGGAACGGTGAACCCGGCCCCCTGGACCTCGATGCGATGTATGTTCATGATGTCCACCGAACGCAAGTGATCATCGAAAGGGGTCGGGTCCAGCATAATCCTTTTCACCTTGCGAGATCGAAGATCTTATGACGGCCTTCGCAGGACGTACAGATGAGATATGCCCATCGTGAGGGGCACCGACGTCTCCACGACGAACCCCTGTTCCCTGTACAAGGCTTCCATGGACGTAGGGGAGGGAAAACGATTGATCGAATCGCTCAGGTACTGGTACGCGCCTCGATTTCCTGATTGGAGCCCGCCGACGAAGGGCAATATCTTGGTCAGATACGCCAGGTACAGCTGCCTTATGACCGGGTACTCGGGAACGGAGAACTCCAGTATGGCGAGCTTACCCCCTGGCCTGAGGACCCTGTTCGCCTCCTTCAGAAAGACGGCCATGTCCGGCATGTTACGTATCCCGAACGCGACCATCGCCTTCTCGAACGAACCGTCATCGAAGGGCATATGCAGCGCGTCGCCCTCGATGGCCGTGTAGAAATCTCCTTTCTTCGAGCATTTCTCGGTCGCCACCTTGAGCATGTTGCCGGAAAGGTCCACTCCGATGACCCTGCATCCGTGAAGGGAGTTGGCCAATAGCGCCATGTCCCCGGTGCCGGAGGCTATGTCCAGTATCGTCTCGTCATCACGAACGCCTAGCTTCTTGAGGGTGCGTTTCCTCCAACCGACGTCGATGGACATCGAGAGCGTGTGGTTCAGCACGTCGTATGTAGGCGATATGTCGTCGAACAGCCTCCTGATCGTCTGAGGGTCCTTTTCCAGTTCGTCCTTGGCCATCGGAATCCGCATTCGGGAGCATGTACATCATTTCTTCCTCGCTTCGCCCGAACTCCCTGCGTTCTCACGTGGACCCTACCGGTTATATCGCCCTTTGATGATACGGCGACGGTCAGTGACATGAAGGATTGGGAATTGTTCTTATCCAAAGAGGTCTGCGAAAGGATCGAGCGCATGAACAGCGTCCAGACGCCTGTCTCCATGGGCATGAGGATGCTGTCGATCTCCAGGGACGGGGAAGTGCGCTTCTCCATGGACAGCGACGATAAGCTCAACGCCGTAGGTTTCGCGCATGGTGGGGCGATATTCGCTCTGGCGGACCAGGCCTTCGCCATCGCCACCAACCTGTGGGAGGAGCTGCAGGTGGCCATCAGCGCCAACATCAGCTACATCAAGCCCGGAAAGGGTACCTTGGAGGCCGTGGCCAGGAAGGTCGCCGATACCCGCAAGACCTCCATCGTCGAAGTAAAGGTGTACGGGAATGGCGAGCTCATCGCCATCTTCCAGGGCACCGGGTACAAGCTGGGCATGAAGAGCGCGTCCACGAACGGGGACGATGCCTCGAACGGCAGCAAGTGACCGCAGATCGCCATCATGTTTTATTATGCGACCGCTGAATCATGACCCAGTGATCGCTCATGAAGGTCGAGATATATCACGCTTCGAAGTTCGGTAACGGGGAGAAGGTCGTCGCCTACCTGCAGGGTCTGCTCACAGCCAAGGGCCATCAGGTCAATTTCCGTCATGTCAGGGACGCCAAGCCCAAAGAGATGCCTTCTGCCGACCTCTACATCTTCTGCGCCCCGACGCGCCTCGGGAAGCCCATAGGCAAGATGAGGCGCTTCCTGAAGAAAGCGCAGCTGCCGCAGGGGGCCAAGTACGCATTGATAGCCACCCACGGTCAGCCCGTACCGGACAAGAAGACCGGCAAGATGCCGACACAGGAGGAGATCGAAAAGTACCAGCAGAACCTGCCGATCATGGAAGGCCTGCTCAATGAGAAGGGTGCGGTCAAGGTGGCCGATCTCAAGGTATACGTGAACGGCGCGACCATGAAGGGACCGCTGCTGGAAGGCTGGGAGAAGGACGTGGAGGCATTCGCCGCCCGACTTGGATGAACCAACTAGTCCGCGGACCTCAGGAACGAACGGATCGAGGCGATGTACTCGTCCTCCTTCTCCAGATGATGAGAGTGCGAGGCCCCGAGGAACACTATGGCCTTCGACCCGGGTGTAAGGTCCGCAAAATGCCTTACGGATCGAGACGTGGCCTCGTCGAACTCGCCGCAGGTGTAGAGCGTTGGCACCCTCAACAGTCCCAGGAAGGATGTTAGGTCCATGCCTTTCATGTTACCGTTCACCGTGAACTCGCTGGGCCCCCACATGACGCGGTAAACGTCCGCGCCCATGTTGCCCAGTGAACGGGTCAGGCACTCCGGCCATTCTCTCATGCGGCACAGGTGCCTGTGATAGAAGAGGTCCATGGCCTCGGCGTACGACGGCGAGGAGAAGTCGCCTCTGGCCTCACAATCGATTATGGCATCGCGCTCCTTCGCCGGGAGCCTTTTGACCATCTCCCTGGCGTCCTTGGCCCAGACCTCCGCGCTCAGGCAAGGCCCGCTCAGGACCATCGAGGCGATCCTGCTCTGCCCCTTCTGTTGGGCGTAAAGAACGGCCAAAGTGGAGCCCCAGGACGACCCGAGGAGATGAAAGACGTCCAGTCCAAGGTGCCCTATGAGCAGGTCCAGCTCCTCGACGAAACGGTCCATGGTCCACAGGGTTTCATCGGCAGGGCGGTCGGACCTGCCCCCGCCCAGCTGGTCATAGAATATCACTGGCCGTTCGTCCGATAGCGCCCTCAACGGTTCAAGGTACTCATGCGTGGCACCAGGCCCTCCATGAAGGATGACCAGAGGGGTCCCTCCATCACCCTGGGCCCTATACCATATCCTTCCACCGGGGACCGGCAGCATACCTTCCTTGCGCATCTTCGATTTACCGGTGAAGGATTTTTATCTGAGTATTAATTGATAGGTCGCTGAATTGCACTGGTCGATAATCAGAGCGAGATATGACCCTTGAATGAGCGCTCCAGCCCATGAAGTGGAGTGACCGTTCAAATCTCCAGCCCGAATGCGTCGGCGAAGGTCTCCATGCGCCTGAACTCCACCAGGAACTGCTCCCCCTTTGGGGTTATGGAGTATTCCGCCCTCTCCCCGTCCATCTTCCTGTTAAGCAGACCGGAGTCCTCCAGCATGCCCAGGTACTTCGTGAGGCGGTCGTGCGACAGGTTCGCCTTGTACAGTATGTGCGTCGGCCGGGCCGCGCCCTCCAGCCTGACGGCCGTCAGGATGTCGGAGAATATCCTACCTTTGGAGCGGTAGCGGAGGGAGCCGTCCTCGGACCTCATTCAGGCCCCCTCAGCTTTAGCATCATCGCCAGTAACATGACGAACGCGCCCAGCTGCAGCAGCTTGCCGATGACGTAGTAGTTCTGTTGTTCCATGTCGCTCATCAGCACCAGGACGTGGCTGATCAGGATGAGCACGAAGCTGCTGCAGACGATCATGGAATAGCGCGAGCGGTGTATGCTGAGGTGAATCATCTGAGCGAAGACCAGGGCGAACAGCAGGACGATGATGATGCATTCCAACACTGGCATGGTGGAGGTGAGCAGCATGCCGAAGATGGCGGCGGCGATCGAGGCGTCCCTCACGTTGCGGAAGTAAGCGTATGCCAGTATCCCGTATGCAACAATGCTGCAGAAGAAGTAGATGGCGAACCCCAGGTCGATGAACATCATGGGCTGGAAGGAGTTCGGATCACCGGTCCTCTGCAGGAAGTCATATCCCAGAGTCAATCCGTTGGCGAAGAAACCTATGGCCAGCAGCACAAAGGCCATGTAAAGGTAATAGAGCGAGCGCTCCTTGACCCAGCGAAACCCTCTCAGGGCATAGATGGCGATGCCCATGGAGACGGCGGTCATGACCAGCATGATCAGTACATCATAAGGCATGAACCAACGCGGAGTGAACATCTATCGCACCTTGGACCCTTTAACCGTTTTTTATTGAAGACATGAATGAATGAATCGTCCATATCAATCCTTCCGCTCGGTGATATAGGGATGAGTGGTTCCTAGGTTCACAGGAAGTGCGGCATACGGATGCTAGCACATCTCATGACGATGACGTCCATTCTCAAACCTCTTCCCTAAACCCTTTTAAATGACAGCTTTTATCTTTCCGCTCATTGGAGATTTGAACGGTCAATCGGCATGTCTACGTTCATAATGCCCATATGCGATAAATAGCGAACCCCTTTCGCTATTCTTTTAATAATTTATCGCTGTTGATGACGGCGTTCGAGGACGGCAGATGGAAGAGATAATAGCCCGAGAAGGCCTTGGCAACCTGAAGGACTACCAGACCGCGTACCGTGAGTTCAACTGGTCGTCCATGGACAAGGACTTTGATTGGTCCAGGGGCGGGTCGTACAACGTTGCGGCCGAGGCCGTGGACCGGCACGGGCGTGGCGAGCTGAAGAACAAGGTCGCCCTGCATTCTTTCAAGGCCAGCGGGGAGGTGCGCTCCCTGACGTTCAAGGAGCTCTCCCGTCTTTCCAGTGAGTTCGCTGGTGGATTACTGAAGTTGGGTGTGAGCAAGGGGGACCGTGTGTTCGTCTACCTTGACCGCACCTCCGAGCTTTTCATCGCGCTCATCGGCATTACGAAGATGGGCGGGATAGCCGGACCGCTCTTCTCTGCATTGGGACCGGAGGCCGTCCGCGACCGGGTGGCCGATGGAGGACCTGCCGCGATCGTGACCTCGCCTTATCTCTATCACCGCACACAGTCCGTCCTGGCCGGGCTGCCCCACCCTCCGAAGTTCATCATCTTGGGCGATAATTCCGGCCTTGGCGGCACCATATCTTTCGAAGATGTCCTGAAGGAGGGCGATCAGTCCTTCGAAGCGGTCGACATGGACCCGAGCGACCCTTACATAATCCATTATACGTCCGGTTCCACCGGAAAGCCCAAGGGCGTGCTCCTGCCGCACAGGGCGATGCTGCAGCAATTGCTGGGCGTCAGATACGTGGCCGACCTGGGCCAGGACGACGTTTACTGGTGCACAGCGGACCCCGGCTGGGTCACCGGTACGTCCGTGGGCATCTTTGGGCCCTGGTACGTCGGCGCTACGATAATCTCTTTCGAGGGGAGGTTCGACGCCCGTACCTGGTACTCTATAATTGAAAAGTTCAAGGTCAACGTCTGGTTCACGGCACCGACCGCGCTGCGGATGCTGATGAAGGCGGGGGACGCCATGGTGAAGGATTTCGACCTGTCGTCCCTGCGCCATATATGCTCTGCTGGCGAACCGTTGAACCCTCATGTCGTGCGCTGGGGCGTAGAGGTGCTCCATAGGCGCATCCACGATAACTGGTGGCAGACGGAGACGGGCGCGCCATGCATCGCGAACTACCCGTCCGAGAACATCAAGCCCGGCTCCATGGGCCGCCCCGTGCCAGGGATCGTGGCCGCGGTGGTGGATGACCAGGGAAGGGAGGTG
Source organism: Methanomassiliicoccales archaeon (assembly GCA_028682895.1). GTDB lineage: Archaea > Thermoplasmatota > Thermoplasmata > Methanomassiliicoccales > UBA472 > UBA472. Next base: position 30,627 of record JAJRAK010000033.1, on the reverse strand, counting down.
CCGGTGGGCAAGGAGGGGTTCCTGGCGCTGCGTCCAGGTTGGCCGTCCATGATGATAGGTATCTGGGGGAACATCACCCGCTACCGGGAGTACTTCTACGTGCCAGGCTGGTATGTGACAGGGGATCAGGCCTTCAAGGACAAGGACGGTTATATCTGGTTCCTGGGCAGGGCGGACGACGTCATCAAGACGTCCGGCGAGCGGCTGGGACCGTTCGAGGTGGAGTCCGCGCTCATCGAGCATCCGTCTGTGGCCGAGTCCGCCGTCGTAGGCAAACCTGACGAGCTGAGAGGTGAGATCGTCAAGGCCTTCATCGTGCTGCGTCCGGGGAACGAGCCGTCCGAGGGCTTGAAGGAGGAGATAACGAACTTCGTGCGTGTGCGGTTGGCATATTACGCCTATCCGCGAGAGATCGAGTTCGTGGAGACGCTCCCGAAGACCCGATCGGGAAAGATAATGCGCCGTATCCTGAAAGCAAAGGAAGGCGGAAGCGACGTAGGCGACACGTCGATGCTGGACGATTGACCTCGTCTCTTCTTTTTTATTGGCCATCGAACGAGTTGATCGGCCAGTCACTTATCGTACTGTGTCAGATGTCGTAAAAAAAAGGGAAAGGAAGAGGTTTGCCCGCGCTCAGAACTGTCTTCTCTTGAACGCCACCACTGCCACCACCAAGGACCCGATGGCCCACCCTAGTAGCACCAGGGTCGCACCGAGCTCCGACGGTACGTAATTGGTCGTAGACATGTTCTGGCCCATCTGTGTGGTGGACGTGACCGGGTATGGGTCCTCCAGCGAGTACGATATCGCTCCCGCGGCGTTCGACGGCATGAAGAACGGGTCGACATTGGACATGGACAGGAGCGCGCCGACGATGGAGAACACCATCATGAACACCAGCACCATTGCCACGATCGAGGCGGTGTTCGTCTTCAGTATCGAGCTGAAGAGGAACGCTACGGCGCAGGCGGCTATGGTATACAACATGGCAAAGCCGAACGATAGTATGATGGTCGCCGGCACGCCGCCGGTGATGGCCAAGGAAAGCACAGCTACCACGATGTAGTAGACACCGAGCGCCGCACCTATCACTACCAGCGCGGACAGGTACTTACCAATCAGGTATGTCTCCCTCTTGATCGGCTGGGGGAACATGAGCAGACCGGTGCGCTTCTCGAATTCGGACGAGAGAGCGCCGCTGGCGAAGGCCACGGCGCCGATGAGCACCAATATCTCCACCCATGATACATAATCGCTGACGAAGGAGGCGGAATCGCTGGAGAAGTCCAGACCGAGGATCGGCCTTATGACCGTCAGCAGCACCAGGATTAGGGACACCAGCGCCATGATGCCGATGAAGGCCCGGCTCTGCATGTGCTTCTCTATCTCATATCTCGTGACTATGCACACCTGTTGGATGTCGGAAGGCGTATCTTCTCTTGTGGTCATGCCATCACCTCGACTCCTTGATAAGTCCCATGTACATCTCCTCCAAAGGGTTCCCGTGTTCGAAGAAGGATGTCACCTTCAGCTCGGAATCTATCCGTCTGAGGAGGTCGTTCCTGTCCTCCGGCCCACCCTTGAACTCGATGATGATCTGATTGGCGGCGGACACTTCCACACCGCCCACGCACGGGTTCTCGGAGAGGTGGGATCTGGCCGCCTCGTCGATGTGCTTTATGGTGTCCACCTGTATCCGGGTGTACTCCAGCTCCTTCTTTAGATCATCTATCGACTTGTTCAGCAGGAGCTTTCCATGGTTCATCATGGCCACCGAGTCGCACAATCCCTGCACCTCGTTCAGAAGGTGGGAGGACATGAAGATGGTCAGGTCCCGCTTCTTCAGGTCCAGCAGTATCTCGCGCACCTCGACCATGCCACGCGGGTCCAGCCCGGACGTCGGCTCGTCAAGGATGATTATGGATGGATCGAACATCAGCGCCTGGGCGATGGCCACCCTCTGCTTCATACCCTTGGAGAACTTGCCGATCTTCATGTCGTGCTCGTGGGACATCTTGACCAGGTCGAGGACCTCCTTGGTCCTTACGACGATGTCGTCCTTCTTCATCCCCCGGAGCTTCGCGATGTACTCCAGGCTCTTATCTGGAGTGAGGTACGGATAGAACTCCGGGGTCTCGACGACCGCCCCGACCTCGGACAGCGCTGTCTTCGGGTCCTTGACGACGTCGATGCCGTTGAGGAACGCTTTCCCGGAGGTGGCGACCGTAAGGTTCGTCAGCATCTTTATGGTGGTCGACTTGCCCGCCCCGTTCGGGCCCAGGAAACCTACGAACGAGTTCCTGCTTATGTTCAGGCTCAAGGAGTCGACGGCGATGAAATCGCCGTATGTCTTTGTCAACCCCTCGATCTGTATCGCTTGTGTCAATTATTCACTTCCGTTACGGGACAGCCTAGGTCCCGATGACGCCGATGACGGAGGGTGTCTTAACCTGTTCCGTAACAATGGTCCATAGTGCGCTGCTGGCCCACGCGGGCGATATGATCGGTACGATGGCGGCCCGGTCCGCTCGCTGGTGCTGTTTTTCAAGGAGCTTCGACGAATGTTATCTATTCGTGCTCGCACATGAACGCCCATGACCGTCGCTTACCTTTGTTCCCGAACAGGGGATAAGGGAGCGATCGGATGAAGGGTGCATGGGTGATGGTCCATCGATAAGAGGTCCGAGTACAGGTCGAGCAACATCATCATTCAGAACATACTCGAACGGATCATCCGACACGATCCAAAAGAGGGGGGAATAGTGAAGACGCACCTCATCCAGGAATGCGGGCTGAAAGCGGCTACCGCTGAGAAGTACCTTAGCAAACTGGTGGAGGCCAAGTACATCGAGTCCTATGAGGAGGACTGGGGGGAGCGGAGCAGGACCAGGTACCGCGTTCTGCCGCTGGGGGTCGAAAGGTACAGCTGGTTCCTCAGGATAAACGCTGAGCTTGATGTGGAGGCGCCCCATGAACGATGATGGAGCATGCTTGCTGATCGCCAAGGCCGAATCGGAGACCTTGGACCACCTTACCTATCTTAAAAAGAACATTCGGTTCAGCCTTTACTTCACGTTCTTCCTCTTCCTGATCAACCTGGTCAATTATGAGACGCTGCTCATCGGAAGGTTCGATGATAAAAAGGTCAGCGAGATCCTGGCCTGGATGCCGCCGCCGGTCCTGTTCCTGTCCCTGGCCGTTTCCGCGGTCTATCTGTATTCGCAGCTTAGGAAGTTCAAATCGAGCATAAGCGAGCTATCATCGTTGATCCGTACCGAGGGCGTGAAGGACAATGATGCGCGTGGCAAGAGCCTGACGGACATCAACTATGGTATCGTGGAGGTCGTAGAGAAATCCCTGAGGATATGGCCGTGGGTGGCCGTTCTGTTCCTGTTGTACATAATATCCGGGGCCTTATCTCTGCTTGCCTGGTCCGCAGGCGTATTGCCGGGGTATCATCTCACCGCGCTGAACCTGCTCAACCTGGTCACGTACGTGGTGATCATCATTTATTTCCTCTATCAGACCAAACATTGGTTCTTAAAGAGGAGGCAGATGAGGGCACTGGCAGAAATGGAGAGGACGGTCAAGGAAGAGCTGAAAATATGAGAGGATGAACATGTCCACTCTGCTCCAACGTACCTTGTCGTTCCGGTCCCCGATAGCTTGAATTACCGGATACCGCCTATTTTCATATGAGGTCGTGGTCATGGACAGGGACCTGGCGATAAGGCTCTGCCAGACGACCAGAGACGATATCCAAAGATTGCTGGTCGCGCTGGAGAGGAAGGAGTTCTATGCAGTGGGGCACGATATCGGCCAATCGGCCGTGGCCGGTCTGAAGTTCAAGGACCTGCCCCAGGAACTGGTCCGGGTGGAGCAGATGATAGAGGTGGACAATTTCCATCCTGACCCAGACCGTGAATGCCCCGTCGCCAACCTGGTAAACTATTACGACCGCCTGTTAGACCAGATAAGGCTCAAGAGGCTCGCCGATGATGAAAAGCCGCCGATAATCACCTCCGTCCATCATTGGAGGGACAATGCGGGCCAGTTGGTGCAGATGATCTGTCAGATAGCCGATGATGAGCCCGATCAGCGCTGATGATAAGAACGATAAAGGCCATTTGGGTCGGGGAAGGATATGAAACAGGTCCGGCTCAGGCATCATCACCTCGTTTGCATGCAGAACTTCGTGGGAAAAGGTTACGATGAGAACTTCGTGGCCAACATGCAGCGGGTCATCGAGGACCTGAGAAGGCCGGACACGATCGCCCACCTGGAGATCGGATGCGATGACATTTGTTCCTGCTGCCCTAACAGGGACGGTGCTCTGTGCCGCGATGAGACGTCGGTCATCGGCAAGGACCGCTCGGTGGCGCTTTTTCTAGGGATACCGGAGAGGACAGATGTCGATGCGTCCGCGGTCCTTGATCGTGTAAAGGAAAGGATGCTGGAGCTGGACGACGTACGCTCGCTGTGCGGGGAATGCGATTGGGCCGATCTTTGCAATGAACGGATAATAGCGCGCCGGAACGGAAAATAAGTTCGATCGGCCGGAGCCCCAACCTTATCCTATGCTCATTTCAATGAGCCAAGGAAGTCGTCTATGGGCATGGCCGCCAGGGTGGTCGTCTCCAACGTGCCCCTGGAGCCCAGGTTGACCATTATCTTTCCCACGGTCTCGTTGTCCGGGGCGTCCAGGACGGTGAGGAAATCATACTTGCCGAGCAGTGCGTACTGATTTACGACCTTCGCCCCCATCTTGGTGATCTCCTTGTTCACCTCCTTAAGGCGGTCCGGGTTCGTCTTCATGGTCTTGCGCCCTTCACATGTCAGTCTAGACAGCACGACATATATCGCCAATTTTTCACCCCGTTTTATCTTGGGCTTGGAGGATATATAATGATAACTCAGGACACGGCCTCGGCCTTTTCGTCGTACACCTTCACGTTACGGAAGTTGAAGTAGAAGGCCGTTACAGCGACCATGTAGATCAGCGCGGCCAGTATGAAAGGCAATTCGTAGTAGCCTGCGGCCAACATCGCTCCGCCGATGACGGTGGTGACGCTGTTCGGCACCCTCCAGACGATGGAGTTGATGGCGCTCGCCAGCCCGCGGTCCTCCTTGTCCACTATGCCCATCAGGTACGAGTCCATGATCGGTCCGGCCATGTTCATCATGGCCGAGCGGATGAGATAGATCGCTCCAGCCCAGGCCGCACCTGGCATGAACGGTATGGCCAACATGAAGATGGTGGAAAATCCTTGGGTCAGGACTATGGCGCGTACCGGGCCGAAGCGATGGCCCAGCCTGGTGCTGAATATAGCCGCCAGCCCTATCGAGATGCTGGACAGTGCCAGCAGCGGCCCGGAGTACGTGTCCGGCACATCATACCTCAGGAAGAACCAGGTGGATATGAGCGGGATTATCAGCCCGGCGCCCAATCCGATGAGGGTGTTGTTGATGGAGAAGCGGACCAGCGTCCTCTTGCTCCTCTCTCTGAGGATGGTACCGCGATGGATGCCTGACGCCGGAGCGCGGTCATGGTGGTCGCGCAGCAGGTTTCGCACGGTGACGGGAGATACTAAGGTAAGGAAACCGAGAGCGACGAAGGTCCAGGAGTGCATCTCCGCCGACGTCCACCCGCCCAGGTCCATCAGATAGGGGAACACGAAGGGGAGGGCGAACCCCAGACCGCTGAAAGCACCGTTGATTATGAAGGACAGTGAGAAGGCCACATCGCGGTTGTCCACCGTGGTCATGTCCGCTATCATGGCGTTCCAGGTGGAGAGGATGGCGCCTTCGGCCACACCGGACAGAATGCCGGCCAGAATGAACACGTTGGTATCCGTGGAAAGGGAGCACATGAACATGGCCAGCGGGAGAAGGACCAGCCCGAAGAGCAGCAGCCTTTTCCTTCCTAACCTATCGGACATCAGCCCGAACGGTATGGCGCTGATGATCATGGCCAACCCGGAAAGCCCGATGATGAGACCGACCTGCCCGGAATCCACGCCCAGCTCCGGGAGGTAGGCGCTTATGGCAGTGGTCAGGTACCCGTAGCCTATAGCGCTGAAGGAGGTGAGAAGTATCAACCATTTGACCTGGACTGGTACCTTCGTATTGGGATTGACGCCTGCCTTCGAACGCTTCTTCGTCATGAGCACAGCACCGGGTCTTGTATCTGAACGAGCGATAGTGCCAATTGAAGAGGTCGTATCCTATATTTGTGGTTAAAACACTTTTTATGGTGACCTGTTGAGAACGACCATATGAGCATAGGCCCAATATCTGGAGCGGACGGGCTGGACATCCTTGAGAGCGACGGTGGTCGGGACCTGTGGTCGGAATATCGTAGAGGTCTTGAAGAGAACCAAGATGAAAATGATATAACGCCCCATGACAATTGACGGTAGATCATATGTTCTGCACCAAATGCGGTATTCGGTTGGACGACGCTGCAAGGTACTGCACGCAATGCGGAAGTCCGGTCAAGGGCCGCTCCCAGAGCGCTCCGATCCACTCCCCATCACCACAGATGACGCCTGCTCCCACTGTCGCCGCATCTCAGAATAGCGCCCCTCAAGGCCAACCTCAGGCCCGGCCACCATACCAACAGCCTGCGCCCCCGGCCCAGCAACCCCAGCCGATGCCAGTTCCGCAGCCATCTGTACAACCGCAGCAGCAGTTCGGTCCGCAGCCATATGTACAATCCCCATCCGGGACGACGACGCAGACCGCCCCTGCTTACAAGCAGCAGCCTACGGCACGGCCTAACGAGCAAATCCCGTCCGGACCGCCAGCTCCGCAACAGCCAAACGGGCCGCGACCTGAACCCTTGTACTCACCGATGATCGTCATGACCCAGGTGGGCAGCGCCGCCATGTTCCGCCCTAACGAATGGCCGATGCTGATATGGAGGACCGGGCAGGAGATACCCGCCTCCGGATTCGATGATGAGCCCAGCCACATCAACGGCGTGATGCTGGCCACTGGGCAGCGGTTCATCTTTATCGAGGAGAAGGGATTGCTCAACAAGAGCTACAGGGTAAAGGAGAGCATAGATTACAGGGCGATCGCCGGCTGGCAGGTCCAGCCGTTCATGGGCATGAAGTCGCTCCAGATAGACCTGATCGATGGTTGGAACCGCAGAAGGACGTTCCACAACCTATGCGAGGTGGACCCCATGACGCTGAAGCCGCTGACCCCGATGCCGGCGGAGCGCGTGAAGGCGCAGCTGGAGCAGCTGATGCGCTCCGGCGGTAAGTGAGGGATCAAACAAGCCTTTTCGTGAGCTCGCCATGGACCGAGGCCTGCTTGGCCATCGTTACCATCATCATGTGGTCCATCACAGCTGGCAGTTCCGCGGTCAGCACCTTGAGGCCTTGCTCGGTGATGCCCCCCTTGGTAGCCACTCTCCCTTTGATATCTTCCACGGTGACGCCCTTCTCCAATGTAAGAGCGGTCCCGACCAAGGTCTCCAGGACCATCGCCCATGCCTCATCCTCATCGAACCCACCGTGACGAACACCAGCCATCGAGAACTGGTGCATCATCTCGGCCATCAGCGCCGGCCCGCAACTTGTCAGCTCGGTGGCAGCGTTCAGGTCCCCTTCGGGAACGACCTTGACCATTGAGGCCGAGCCGAGCATCATTTCCAGGTCGGCCTTCTGCGCGGCGCTCACATTTTTTCCATGGCAGACCAGGGAAACTCCCCTGCCTATCTCCATGGTGACGGATGGTATGAGCTTGCTCGCCGCTCCTTGGCACGCCGATTCGATCGCCGATAGGTCCAGTCCCGCATTCACCATGATGACGTGAGCACCGTGGCGCACTGGAGATATCTCCCTCAGCACCGCGGGCACCTCGCCCGACCTGGTGCACACGAATATGATCTCGCAGGATTCGGCCAGCTCTTTGTTGTTCCTAGCGGCCCGGACACCTGGGTATCGCAGGCGGAATGCCTCGACCTTCTCAGAGGAACGGTTGACGAGCAGCAATTGTTCGGGCTTTAGCGTTTCGCCGTTCAGTAATCCGGCCGCAAGGGCCGAGCCCATATTTCCAAGACCGATCACTCCCGCTCTCATTTCCAGACCCGCTTGGCACGCAGGAAGCATGATGGCGATTAAAAGATAGCGCTCAAAGACCTAGCTCGTCAGATACCTTGAGAATCCCGTCGAGGGCGACCTGAAGGAACTCATCGCGGGGGATGCCCAGCTGCTCGCAGAAAAGTATGCGCTCACGGTCGATGCCCCGGGCGAAGTCCTTGTTGCCGAACTTCTTGATCACAGAGCTGACCTTGACGTCCGCCAGCTTTTTCGTCGGGACGACCAGCGCGCAGGCGATCACCAGCCCGGAGACGGCGTCAGCGGCCACGAGCGCTCGTTTCATCTCGTTGTCCACTGGAACGCCCGTCGCCTCCTGGTTATGAGCAAGGATGGCCTGGACGATCTCGTCGGATACCTTTTCCATCAGCATGTCCCGGGCGATAAGGGTGTGATCTTCCATGCCATGACATTCCTCGAAGTCGATGTCGTGCAGTATGCCCGTGATCTCCCACTCCGATGGGTCCTTCCCCAACCGTAGGGCAGCCTCCTTCATCACCGCCCCCACTGCCAGCATGTGCTTTAGATTGCTCTCCTTGCTCACGTGTCCCTGCACGAGCGATATCGCTTCCGCTCTGTCCATATTATTTACGCCCTTATAGACCGGACTAGGCGATCAGCTTGCCAGCGGACGGCCCCCACATGGCGTCGTAGACCGCCTCCACCTTTACTATGATGGCGGCCTTGGCCGGGAGCTTGGGGTTGACGCTCTGCACCCATTTGCGCATCTCGTCGAACTGGGGACCGGACCTCTGCACTTTGACGGAGCCTTTGATCTGGTAGGACTTCTTCGTCTCGGTGTCATAGCACAGCAATGATATGCGTGGGTTCTCCGAAAGGTTGGCCGCGGTCTTCAGGAAGAAGTTGTCCACCAGCATGATCGTCTCGTCGTCCAGGATCTTGAGCAGACCGATGAAGATGACGTTGGGCGTTCCGTCCTTGGTGGCGGTGGCGATGGGCACCGGTTTCTGCTTGGACAATGCCTCCTTGACCTCTGTTGGCATCTTTACCATTTTATCACCGAAGTAAGAAAGAATTGGTGGCCTCTTAAAGTTAATCACCGTTACATCGGACCTTCGATGGTGATCGTGTGAAAAGGTCATTAATCTGAATGGCACATTCGTACGCATGAGCAACAAGGACGCTGTCATGATGGTCGGCAAGCTGATGGAGCTGGCCGCCCGCACCGCCCCCAAGGCCAAGGGGCAGGACCTAGTAGAGGCTGTGCTGCTGACGGACGAGCAGCGTACGACCCTCGGAGAGGAGATGGTCTCGTACGGGAAAAAGAACAACGTACCTGGCTTCGTCAGGGACGGTAAGAACGTCCTGGACGCGGACGCGTTGGTGCTCATCGGCCTGTTGCCTCATCTGGGGGCAGGGATGGATTGCGGCGCCTGTGGGTTTCCCAGCTGCGCCGAGTTCAACACCATTTCCCTGACCAGGGACTTTCAGGGGCCGAACTGTGCCCTGCGCCTGCTGGACATGGGTATAGCGTTGGGCTCAGCGGCCAAGGTGGCCTCGGACATGAACGTGGACAACCGCATCATGTACCGCATAGGCGTCTTCGCCGTGAAGCTGGGACTCTCCAAGGCCAACATATGCCATGGTATCCCATTATCGGCCTCGGGCAAGAACATCTTCTTCGACCGGCCGGCGTTGGTCACTTCGGCCGGTATTCCCTTCCGACCTTGAATGCCTCGGCGACCGTCTGTCCTTTCAAGAAGTAAGGTCCGCCGGGGTTCAGGTACATGAGAAGCTCCAGCTTCTCTATGTCCGGGCGCCCGTCGGTCATCTTCTCCTCATCGATGTATACCTCTTCTACATCGCCCACGACCATATCGGTGCCCTCGAACTCGATGATGTCGTCCAAGGTCAGCTCGATGTTGATGGGGCATTCCCGGGCCATAGGTGCGGTCAGGGTCTTGCCGAAGAACACATCGAACACCCCTGACTTATCGTCCTTGTAACCAGAATGCAATCCGCAGTAATCGGTGGCGGCAACGGAGTTCGCCCCGGGCAGGTTGATGCTGAACGTGCCGTTCTCCACGATGCCGTCCTTGGTCTTCCGCTTCTTGGCCATGACCACGGCCATCTTCGCCGGTTCGTCATCGATGATCGTCGCCCAAGCGATGGGGCAGAAATTAGGCCTTCCCAGCACCTTGGCCCCGACCAGCACGACCGGCAGGCCGATGGTAGGCAGCTTTTGACCCAGAGTGATCTTCGCCATGCTGATGACATGGGCCTAGTACATTAAATGAGCTGGTATGGACGCATGCCAATGACTGTCGTTCTCGTTTTGATCTCAGCGGCGTAACGCATATATACTGTCATGCTATGTCATGGCATAGCACGGTGAAAGTGCTTGAAATGATGGAGGTAAAGACATGGCCGAAGCGAAGACCAGTATCCTGCCGTTCGCGGCAGGTGCCCTGCACACGAACGCCCTGGCAGCGTCCAACGATGCTGCTTTAAGAGAGGGCGGTGCCGAGTATTACGGGCTTCAACAGGTCATTCTTGACATCGGACGGTCCATACTATCCCCCGGGTCCCGGGTGATAGACCTGCGCTGCGATATCGGGACCCTCATGCCCCTTATCGCCGAGCACGAGGACCTCTGCCGGTTCGTGGTGCTCTCCCCCACGGCCGAAGAGAGCTGGAAATGCTTCGATAAGCTGCGGACCAGGGTGCGGTTCGGTTTCGTGGACGCTGCCTGCCTGGACCTGAGGGTATCTTTCCCGGAGCTATCCGCCAGGATGATCATCGCAAAGGACGCGCTCTCCGACCTGTCGGAGGAGCGGCTCTCCGAGGTGATGGTATCAATAAGAAGGCGCCTGGAAAGGAACGGGGCGGCCTTGGTCGTCGAGGATGTCCCCGATGATGCCGACGAGAGCGCGCCGGCGAGGAAGAAGCGCCGCGGGCGGTCGGCAGATGAGTGGGAATCGCTCTTCAAAAGGACCGGGTTCAGCTCGATCACCATCGTCTGGTCTGACGGGGAAAAGGTAGCCTGGTTGATCAGGAAATAAAATAGCGGCGATGCCGCTTTTTCGGATATTTATTAGACATAGACCAGTGCGGGACCGAGGCCCCTGGCCGGGTTCACCTGGTCGTTGAGACGGATGACCATTACCCGTGAGCTCCTTTGATGACCGATCTCAGCCTATGGAGCATCCTTTGTCCTGCTCATTGCAGAAGACCGGCGAGCTGCGGGAACCGGACTCGTTCAGGCGATGCATTATTTCCAGGATCAGGACGGAGTGGTCGGACAGTCCCGCCTCCCTTTCCTTATGCGAGTATTTCGCCCACAGCGGATGGCGGATGAAAGGCGATGCCAGCGCGTGGTCCGTCCTCATACCCTTTCCCTCGGACGAGTACCATGAATATTCCTTGGCCAACTGATGGTACTCCCTCCATATGTCCCTCCAACCGATGCCGAGCATGGATGAGAGGTATTCCCGCCCCAGGAAGTTCATCCCCTCGGTATCCTGCTCCATGCCAGTATTGAGGTCTCCGATGATGACGGCCCTCTCCTGGGCCTCGATCGTATCCCGGGCGTACTTGGACAAGGCGTGCCAATGCTCCATCTTCCCCACCAGGTCCGAGGCGCCGGGCACATGGACGGTAAGGATGTTCAGGTCCGATCCCTCCAGGCACACCTCCATCCATCTATGGGACTGGTTGTTGATGTTGCCCCTCCCAGTGGCTTTGATCGGAGCCTTGGACGCCACAAGTATTCCGTTGGTGCGCACGGGGGGTTGAGAGTTCAATATGTATGGATAGCCCAGGGCGGCCAAGGAGAGGGACACCTCGATTATCTTCTCGGGACGGAACTCCAGCAGAACAAGTACATCGGGAGCGTGGCCGCGCACGGCCTCGATGATCCCCGGAAGCCGCTCCTGAGCGCCCCCGTACTGCAGGTTCCATTCCATTATTCGCATGGGTATGACATCATCCGTCGTTGTGCTTAATCAATTTTGTTGAGACCGGTTCAGGGACGTCATAGGACGCCCTATGAAAATTCGTGTTACGAATTGAATAATTTTTAATACTACAGAGGACCTATTAGTTTTGTTGCTACGGCCCCGGCCCTTCCAGCATGACTCTCCTTGTCAGCCGTTCATTCCTCCTTTGCCGGCGGATGGACCGAGGTCGTAACATAAATACTTGTCTTCGTGCCACTGTAACCTCCGGATATGATTATCTAGAACCGCCCTCATGCCTCCATCATGGCAGATGGGCATGACGTCACGAGCTTCCTCATTCGCCTGAACAATGGCGTCAGGATGCCCGCCGTCGGATTGGGCACGTACAAGCTTACGGAGATAGAAGCGTACGCTTCGGTCAAGGCGGCGCTTGAATGCGGTTATCGCTTGATAGATACCGCGTCCTATTACAAGAACGAGGAGTGGATCGGTAAGGCGATGAGGGACTGCGGGGTCCCGAGGGAGGAGATGTTCATCACCAGCAAGGTCTGGAACACCGAGCAGGGATACGAGGAGACGCTGAAGGCGTTCGATCGCTCCTTGAAAAGACTGGACACGGACTATCTGGACCTCTACCTCGTTCATTGGCCAGTGACCGGCAAGCGCCTCGATACCTACAAGGCGCTGGAGCACCTCTATAAAGAGGGAAAGGTGCGTTCCATCGGTGTAAGTAATTTCCACGTCCGACACCTGAACGAGCTGTACGCAGCCTGTCAGGTACTGCCGGTCGTGAACCAGGTAGAGATGAGCCCGTTCCTATACCAGAAAGAACTGCTGCAGCACTGTCAGACCCGGGATATCTTGGTCACTGCGTATTCACCGTTCGCCAGGGGCAAGGTGCTTAAGAACCGCACCTTGACCAAGATCGGCAAGGTTCATGGCAAGAGCCCGGCCCAGGTCATCGTCCGCTGGTGCCTGCAGAAGGGCATGGCGGTCATACCTCGTTCGTCCAATGAGGAGAGGATCAAAGAGAACGCCGCGGTGTTCGACTTCTCTCTGGATCTAGAGGAGATGCAGGTGCTGGACTTCCTGAATTCCGATCTGCGCACCACGACCAACCCGGAGACGGTCCCCTGACGGTCCGCCAGCAAAGCATTAAGTCGTCGCATCGTCGATGGAGTGACATATGAGCGAGCAGGTGCCGAAGATCGCCATCTACCTGGACTTCGAGAATCTGGCCATATCGGCCAAGGAAGCGTATCCGTCGACCCCCAGACCTTTGCGGATCGACGATATACTGGACTTTGCCAAGGGCAATGGCGACGTGCTGATCAAGAAGGCCTTCGCCGATTGGAACAAACCTCCGTGCAACCAGTATGTCGAGGACCTGCGTCTGCGGGCCTTTGACCTCATCTTCCTTCCGCAGACGTCGCTGTCCGGTAAGAACGGTGCCGACCTGCGCATGACCATCGACGCCATGGAGGACATGTGGGACAAGCCGCTGCTTGACGTGTTCTTCCTTGGCACTGGCGATACGGACTTCATCCACCTCATCCGCAAGATCAAGGAGAGAGGGAAGGAGGTGGTGGTGCTCGGTTTCGAGCATTCCGTCGGCCGGACGATACGGTACAACTGCGACCGCTTCGAATCCCTGGAGGACCTGCTGGGCAAGACGCCAGCGGAAACGGGAAAGGAGAAGAAGGAAGAGGAGGAGCTGGAGGACGACCCCCGCGAGCTCTTCATACGCTACATCAAGAACCGTTCCACGGACGAACCGGCAATACTCTCTCAGATCAAGGACGACCTGACGCGTCTGGACCCGTCGTTCTCGGAGAAAAAGTACGGTTACAAGCACTTCAAGGACTTCCTGGAATCGTTCAGGGGCGACCTTTTCACCAGCATCAAGATGGACGACAAGGCCGGCCATCATCTGGTATTTTTTAAATCATACTCAGAGCTGGCCTCGACCATCAACGAGGCGCAGGTGCGCGACTTCATCGATAAGGACATGCGCTACCTGAGGGACCGCGCCATGCGCAAAGCGCTCTACAAGGAGATCATCAACCTGTTCCACGCTGACGGGGAGACGACCATAAACCAAATGATAGACGACCTTTCGGCCATATTCGACAAGAAGATACCGAAGGTCACCCTGAAGCTCTTCCTGCGCACCATGGCCGAGGGGCGCATGTTCAAGTTCGCCAACATCAAGTACACCGGGAACATCTATACCATGCCCCAGGTGCTGAAGGCGGACAGCACGTCCATGGAGAAGCTGGACGATATCTACGTGCAGAGGATAATCGACCTGACACTGAAGAAGTTCGCCGGCGTGCCGCAGCAGACGGTCACGCGGATAATGGGACTTACCGAGAACTGACGACCTCTTACGAGAGGGAGCGCTCCATGTCCCCGCGGTCCATGCGGAAGAAGGTCCATCCCAGCTTCTTCCCGCCCTGCGCCACGTAGAAGTCCATCGCCTTCACGTTCCAGTTCAGTGCGCACCACTCCATTCGTCCGCACCCCTTCTCCACCGCCTCCTTCATGCAGTATCGGAAGAGCGAGCGGCCGACGCCGGAGCGACGGTGCATCTCCTGAACGAAAATGTCCTCCAGGAAGAAGGTCGGGGCGGCCAGGAACGTAGAGTAGGTGAAATAGTAGGTGATGTAGCCGACCGGGACGCCTTCGATCGTCGCCAAGAACGCATAGAACAGTGGTGGTGAGGAAGTGATGTGATGGCGCATCCTTTCCTTCGCTTCCGCAGTTGGTGGCTCCAGCTTCTCGAACATCGCCAGCTCCGTGATGAGCGATAGCAGTCCGTCGGCGTTCTCGGGTCCTACGGGAACGATCTTCACGTCTGGCCGGTCCATGTCCGGAGATGCGCGTCATCGTTATTGTCATTTTCGAGCTGTTGCACTTATTCTGATTTTTCAGAATATTCATATATTTCCTATGAGTTCACAAGAGCATGCCTAGTAAGAAAGGTGAGCCGGTGAAGGTCTGTTGTTCGTCCGGGCCCGTACAGAACAAGTACGATGTAGAGGCGATCGCCACCGTGGACGAAAGGGGGCAGATGGTCCTGCCGAAGGCCATCCGGGACAAGGCCGGGATCATGCCTGGCGACAAGCTGGCCATCGTGACCCTGACGCGCAATGGCCGGGTATGCTGCCTTCATCTTTTCAGAAGCGACGACCTTGCCAATGGCGTGGTCGACATCCTTGGTCCGGACGGGAAGTGAGCTGATGGACGAGAGGTACGCTTCAGAGATCGTGACCACCACGGGCGAGCTGGGCAGGAAGGAGGCATGGGACCACGCCAAGGCGCGCATCGGCATCGATCGCATGGGGCACCGCGTCAGGCCAGGGCTTTACAGGATCGGCGACCCGGACGGGAAGAGCGTCGTACTGGTCACCGCCAACTACTCACTGAGCTTCGATGCGCTGCGCTCATCGGTGAAAGGAAGGAACGCTTACGTATTGGTCCTGGACACGAAGGGCATCAACGTATGGTGCGCCGCCGGGAAAGGCACTTTCGGCACCGAGGAGATCATAAAGGCGGTCAGAGCGGTCAAGCTGGACGAGGTCGTGGAGCACCGAACGCTCATACTTCCGCAGCTGGGCGCGCCGGGCGTCTCGGCCAAGGACGTAAAGGAAGGCTGCGGGTTCAAGGTCGTATACGGTCCCGTGCGCGCGAGTGACCTGCCGGCCTTCCTGGACACCGGTGAATGCACCGAGGAGATGCGCACGGTGCGCTTCGACCTCAAGGACCGTCTGGCGCTGGCGCCGGTGGAGGTTCGCAACTATCGCTGGTCGTTCATCCTGATGCTGCTGGCCGCGATCTTCGTACCGTTCTACGGTCCGATGGCGGCCATCATGACACTGGCTGGCATATTCCTGTTCCCGGCCTTGCTCCCGCATCTGCCGGGGAAGGACCTGTCCTTGAAAGGAATGGTCCTGGGGGCGGTCCTGGTCACGCCGTTCGCGCTGCTGCAGCTCTCCTGGGGCACGGACGTGGTCACGTGGCTGGTCGTGGCCGGTGAGTACCTGCTGCTGGTGCCTTGGATAGGGTTCATGGCATTGAACTTCACCGGTTCCACGCCCTTCGCCTCGCGCACCGGTGTCAAGCGGGAGATATTCACCTACATACCGCTCATGGCGCTGATGGCCGTTGCCGGCGTCGCCATGGCCGTGCTCGGGGCCATCGGCTGGGGGTGGGCATGATGGAGATCACGTTGGACCTGGGAAAGATGGCCGAGATGAGGCCAGTGAACACGCTGGTGTTCCATCCGGGCAAGTGCATCAACTGCGGCATGTGCCTTCAGGTCTGTCCGCACCGCGTCTTCGCCCAGGGAGAACGGCGTGTACGCATGGCAAGGGCGGACGAATGCATGGAGTGCGGTGCCTGCCAGCGCAACTGCCCCGCCGGGGCGATCGAGGTGGACAGCGGCGTCGGCTGCGCCGCGGCGATGATCAAGGCGGCACTGAAGGGCAGCAAGGAAGTGACCTGCGGAGATGATTGCTGTCGCTGATCGTCTCACTCGTTCAGGTTGAAGTTCCCCTTGGGTATGCGGATGACGAAACGTGCCCCCTTCCCCTGAACGCCCACCTCGGCGATCGTCCCGCCGGTCATCGACAGTATCTCCCGTGACAGGAACAGCCCCTGTCCGGTGTTCTTTCCGAAACCCCTCTGGAAGATATGCTCCTTGTCGTCCGAGGACACCCCAACACCGTCGTCCTCCCATGTGATGATAAGGTCGTCCTGCGCCCTCTCGGCACGGGCCTTGATCACGGTGACCGACCCACCGTGACGCACGCTGTTGTCCGCCAGGCTGTGGAAGATATTAGGGAAGAGGGGGTCGGCCAGTACCTTGACCCCTTTCAGTTGGTTCTCCACCGTTATCTTTCCCATGTCCACCTGTCCGAACACCTGGTCCAGGACGTTCCCCACGTCGTGCCAGATCGGTTTGGCGGTACCGATGGCCGCCATGTCCCTGGCCAGGTTCATGTACCGGTCCGTGCTGCTCACCCTTTCCAGCAGCTTTTCAACAAGTTCCTTCTGCCTTGGGTCCAGTTCGGTCTCGTCCAACAGCTCCAGGTAGCTCCACAGGGACAGTATGTCGTTCCTTATGTCGTGACGGATGACCTGGTTCAGGGTGGTCAGCCGGCGGTTGACCTTGATGATGTCGTCCTCCATCGACTTGCGGATGCTTATGTCGTGGAACACCAGTACGCTGCCTATGACCTTCCCGTCCCTGACGATGTCGGATGAGGCAACTATGAAATCGATATAGGAGCCGTCGAGCTTCAGCCTCATCTCCTCGTTGAGGCCCCCTAGAGGTATGTTCAGTCCGTGCGATTCCTTCGGGGAGAGCAGGAGGTCGTAGTTCTCGTTCAGCAGCTTCTCCCCCAGCTCGTTGGCATATTCCCTGTGGAACAAGGGGTCCAGCACCACTATGCCATCTTTGATCTCACCGATGGCCTCCTGGACGCCAACTATCTCTAGGTCGAGCAGGGTCGACATGCTCTCCCCGATGAATATGGACAAGGCCGCTATGGCGTATCCGATGGAGAAGAAGTCGATGAACGGATAGGTGCCGCTGAAGATGATGTACAGTATGTCGATGACCATCATTCCCGCGATGGCAACGATGAGGCTCCATACGGCCTTCCGCTTGGGCGCGGGTGTGTCCGCCAATGTCCTGAACAGGAGCCCGACCAAGTAGACGATGAGGAAGAGGAAGTATGCCATCCACATGAAGAACAGCGGCCCGTGGTCGGCCGAGAACATGTAGAAATCGCCGTAGGGGGCGTTCTCCGCGGTGACATAATACAGATGATGCCAATCGTTGGTTGCGACGGCGACGACCGTTATTATCGGAATGATGCTCAGCAGGACCACGTTCCGGCGCGTGGCCAGCCTGCCTTGGCCTACGAACTGCCACAAGTAGATGGTCATGCTGACGACGAGTATGGACACGGCCGTGTACTCCAGGACCGTCAGGATGAGCACCACGTGGAGGTCGGGTGTCAGCTTCTCTGCCAGAAGCGTGAGGACGGTGATGCATATGCAGAACATGGAGGCGAGGAGCGCCCTTCGATACAGTGTCCTCTTACCGATATAGACCTGGTAGACCACCCATGCCACGATGGCGAAAGCAACCATGTTCGGGATTACGTATAATAGGGCGTAATAGTCCATCTGCGTGACCTGACGCGTCAAAAATATTCGTGCTGTTATATGAAATATTTGCGGACCGCACGATAATATATGATGCTTGAACGAAAGACAACAATGCCGGAATGCTCCGGGCACTGCGGTCGAGGGCGCGCACCTATTTGGAGAGAGTTCCGGCGAACTCGTTCACGAACGCCTTCGCTTTTTCCACCGCGCCCGGTGCCAGCGGTCCCTTCAGACCAGCGACCTCGGCCCTGAGCACTTGCGGGTACACGTTCAGTCCCATCTTCTCTGCCATCTCCTTGAGTTTCGGTCCGGCGCCGTTCTCGATCAGCATGCCCTTCCCCGACCTGGCCGGGTCCTTGGCCGCCATGATGGTGTCGAACGCCACGACCGTCCTGCCCTTCCAGACGTTCACATCCAAGCTCTTCATGAACTTTTTTGTGTTGCCCGTCATCATCCCGATGCGGGTGGGGGAGCCGATGAACATGAAGTCGCCCACCGGCGCCTTGCTCCCCTCGCCGAGGTTGATGACCTCGACGTCGTGACCCTTGGCCTTCAATGCTTCCGCGATCGCCTCGGCCACCTGTTTGGTGTTCCCGTAAACGCTGTCGAATGCTACGATGCCCTTCAAACCCTCACCTGGGCCGGGATGCTCTGGTGCTGTATTTGGGGTTTGTGCAATGCCGCTGACTTCATTCATCCGGGACCGCCACCTTGTCCACTGCCACGTTCCCGACAGTATTGGACTCCAGGCTCATCACGGAGGGGATGAAGAAGTAGCATATCGAGAGGATGAGCATCGGCACCCCGGCTATTATGAACCAGGATTGGACCCCGATGGCATCGGCCACCGGTCCTGCCAAGAGCAGCCCGATGGGCATCATGGCCGTGGCGCCGGCGCTGATGAGCGCGAAGACGCGCCCCTGCATCGCGAAGGGTACGGAGCGCTGCATCATGGCCATCATGGAACCGTTGAGCAGTGACAGCGAGAAACCGATCACCAGCGAGAACAGATAAGCTGCGAGCAGCATGTCCGATGGAGTGAACCCTATCGCTATGATCCCTACGCTCAGGAAGACGGTGAAAGAGAGCATGGTGACGATCTTCTTTTGGAAACCGCCCCAGATGCCGAGGGCTACGCCCCCGGCGAGCATCCCTATCCCGGCCAGTGATTCTATAAGAGCGTATTCAACCGCCCCTTTTCCGAAGTGGTCGATGATCAGGAGCGGCAACAGCGAGAACGCCGGGCTGAGGAGCAGGTTGGCGATCATGAAGAGCAATATCGTGATCATGGCCCCCCGCCACCCCTTCAGGAAGGCCAATCCTTCCTTGATATCTCCGAATATCGAAGGTTTCCCTTTCACATCCCTCTTGGGACTGGGCACGTGGATGAACAGGAGGGGCAGTATGGCCACCGAGGCCGTGACCACATCGACCGAGAGCACTCCCCACATCGGCATGAACGCTATCAGCACCGCGCCTGCGGGCGCAGCTATCACGTTCACCAGACCGTACATGGCCTGGTTCATGCCACTGACGCGGGCCAGGTGCTGCTCGGGCACCATCATGCTGGTGGCGGCCTGCATGGCCGGCCAATGGAACCCAGCGAGGGCGGCGCGGACGAACATTATGAGGAGGACCATCCACACCTGCTCCGAACCTATGGCGAAGGCCAATATGAGGAGCGATGCCGTGATCGCCGTCAAGGTGTCGGCGACTATCATCGTCCGTTTGCGGTCCCAACGGTCCACGTACGCCCCTGCCCAAGGGGCGATCAGGATCTGAGGCAGAACGCCCATGAGAGTGCCGAGGGCCAATACCGTGGCCGAACCGGTCTCCACCGTCAGCCACCAGACCAGGGCGAACTGCACCAGGCCGCTGCCCACCAGCGATATCGCTTGACCGCTCCAAATGGTAAAGAAGGCCCTCTTCCAAGGGCGCACGATGTCCTTCGACTGTTCCATGTCCCTGATATTGGTGGACACAGGTCATCTTCCCGATGGGCAGAAGTGACCAGCCCCCACTACCCCACTGAGCAGTGATTCCATTGACCGAATATAAGCCTTGACAAAAAAAGGATGAAGGCTGGAGCGCTCCAGCCGTCGCCTGGGCTAGGGAACGATGACCACGGGGACCTTGCTTATCTGGGTCAGCCGATGGGATATGCTGCCGAGCAGCGCCTCCTTGAACGGACCCAATCCGCGGGTTCCCACGACCATCAATTCACATCCCTCGGACCGCATGAGCAGTTGCTCCGCCGGGTGTCCGAACTCGACCTGTGAGCGGAATACCACCCCCTCATCGGTCAGGATCTTCTCGGCGGCCTTCAGCCGCTCCCCTCCCACCCTTGTCTCCTTGTCCGTGAACGTGGCCTTTCCACTGGTGACGGCGTGATCAGAGGGCGTGATCACGTGGACCAGCATCACCACCGCGTCGAACCTCTTGGCCAGGACGGCGGCGAAGTGCACAGCCCGCAATGCGTTTTCTGAGCCGTCCACTCCTACCAATATCCGTTTCAATGAGGTCGTGTGCCTCACCGATCGATACTAGGCGATACGGACACTATAAGCATTGCCTAGTTCACTTTATTATCATGGAAATGCAATCGTCCAGACGAAGGAAATGCGACTCATCTGCTGGAACGTTAACGGCATCAGGGCTGCGTATAAGAAAGGACTGGTGGACTTCATCCTCAGGGACGGCGCGGACGTGGTGTGCCTGCAGGAGACCAAGGCGGAGGTGGAACAGCTCCCCAAGGACCTGGTGAACATCCCCGGGTACCGGTCGCATTTCGTTTCCTCGATGGACAAGAAAGGGTACAGCGGTGTCTGCATGTACGCCAAGCACCACCCGCTCAAGGTCGTCCCCGGCCTGGGCTCGGAGCGTTTCGATATCGAAGGCCGGGTCCAGGCCATCCATTTCGATGACCTCGTTATTTTTAACGTCTACTTCCCCAACGGCAAGGCATCACCGGAACGCTTGCGGTACAAGATGGACTTCTACGAGGAGTTCGGGGACATGGCGAAGCGGACGGTGGACGGGGGGAAGCATGTGATAGTGTGCGGGGACGTCAACACCGCTCACAAGGAGATCGACCTTGCCAGGCCGAAGGAGAACGAGCGCATCTCTGGATTCTTGCCCGAGGAGCGCCAGTGGATCGACCGCTTCCTTGCCTGTGGGTTCGTGGACACCTTCCGCATGTTCGACCCGTCGCCGGAGCGCTACACCTGGTGGGACATGAAGACCAAGGCCAGGGAACGGAACGTGGGCTGGCGCATCGATTACTTCTTTGTGGACGAGGGATTGAGGAAGAGATGCCGGGACGCTTTCATCCTGCCCGATGTGCAGGGGTCGGACCATTGCCCCATCGGGTTGGAGCTCGACATGGAGGTATGACATGTCCGAGCTCACCATACGCCGCATGACCGAAGCGGACTACGACGCCGTGACCGACGTCTGGAACGCCTCTGGACTTCCGGTGAGGCCGAAAGGACGGGACTCAAAGGAACGGGTGCTGCGGCAGATCGGGGAGGAGGGCGCCTTCTACCTGGTGGCCGAGTCAGAAGGTGATGTCATCGGCGTGCTGCTGACGACGCACGATACGCGCAAGGGATGGTTGAACCGTCTGGCGGTAAGGCCTGAATGGCGGGGCAGGGGCGTTGCTACCGCTTTGGTCCATCGGGCGGAGGATGAGCTCAGGGCCATGGACATCAGGGTATATTCAGTGCTGATACACGCGGATAACTCCGCCTCACGTCATCTGTTCAACGAACTGGGTTATAAGGAGCATGATGACATCGTGTATCTTTCCAAGCGCCTTGAGGATGATGATTGATGTTTTAACAATGGAAAATATATATCCTTCACAGATTCATTTGCCGATGAGGCGAGGGATTGAGCATAGTTCTGGCCACGGATGGCAAACCGCATTCGAACAAGGCTGTTGAGTACGCTTTAGAATACGCCCGGTTGCGCAACGAGACCCTTTACGTGGTCTACGTAGTAGGTTCGAAACAGGATGAGGACCGTGAGCCCAGCATGAAGGCGGCCAAGAGGCACATAGACAAGATCAAGCTCACGGGGTCCGAGCAAGGCATAGATGTCGTCGCCCTGCTGGAGTCCGGCAGCCCGGGAGAGGCCTGCATCAACATGGCCGAGAGGGTGAACGCTTCGGCCATCATCGTCGGCACCTCAGGAAAGAACGTTCTAGACCGCCTTTTCATCGGCAGCGTCTCCGAATATATCGTCAGGCGTGCCCCGTGCACGGTGATCATCGTCAGGTGATCACTGCCGACCGAGCGCCTCCAACAGTGCCAAGATGACACTCCATGGACTGGGAGGGCAGCCGGGGATGAAAAGGGTTATGGGCAGCACATCGCTCACGCCGGACCCGGCAGCATAGCTACCTCCGAAGGGACAGCCGGATATGGCGCAGGTCCCCAAGGCCACCACCAGTTTCGGTTCGGCGGCGGCCAGGTACGTCTTCATCAGCGCCCCCTCCATGTTCCGTGTCACCGGACCGGTGACCAGCAGCATGTCCGCATGCCTGGGGGAGGCGACGATCTTGATGCCGAAGCGGTCCAGGTCATAGAACGGGTTGGAAAGGTTGTTGACCTCCACCTCGCAACCGTTGCATGAGCCAGCATCGACCTCACGGATGGACAAAGAGCTTCCTAGGACCTTCCTCATTTCTTCATTCAGCAGTGGGCGTCCGGTCGCCGGGGAGTTCCTCTTCAACACCAGCGCGCTGCGGTCCGTCACCGCAGGGCAGTCGCGCGAGAACGATATGGCGTCCTTGGGGCAGGCGCTCTGGCAGTCACCGCACCATAGGCAGCGCCCAGCGTCCACCTGCCAGTCCCCGTCAGTGATGATGGCCGACGTGGGGCAGGCGGGGACGCATAGACCGCACAGGTCACATTTCTTGCTGGCCATCGGGGCCTTGGCGTGCCCCATCCCTTGCAGGACGTTCAGCGGCTCGGTCACCACCCCCTTCCCCCTCAGCCTCCTCTCGATTATGTCGAACATCATCTCACCTCACAGGTCGTTCCCGGCATAGGACAGATTGTAGCTCTTGTTGATCAGGGGGAAGTCCGGGACGATGTTCCCCAGCACAGCCTTCTCCATAGTGGGCCAATTGCAGAAGGACGGGTCGCGGACCTTGTATCTGATCATCTTCCCGTTCTCGAAGTGAACGCAGTGCACGAGCTCGCCACGGGGCGATTCCACCAGTCCGACCCCCATGCCGTCGGGCACTGGCACCTCCACCCTCAGCTCGCCGTCCTGCATCAGGTCCAGGCACTGCTTGACAATGCTCATGGACTCGCGCATCTCCCCGATCTTGACCCTCAGCCGGGAAAGGACATCGCCCTCCCTCTGTACCTGTACCTGGAAGCCCATGCGGGCGTACGCGGCGTATGGGAAGTCCCGGCGCGCGTCCCGGTCCCAGCCGGATGCCCTGGCCACCGGCCCGGTCGCCCTGAGGTCCTTGGCCTGGGATAGGCTCAGCGTTCCGGTGGTCTCCACACGGTCCAAGAACGAGGGGGAGTTGAACAAGGTGTCCTCGATCGGGTCGAAGGAGAGGCCCAGGTCCACCAGGGCGTTCTGCAGATGGTCGCTCCTCTCAGCGTCGATGTCCTTGGCCACGCCTCCTGGGACCATCGTTCCCCATAGCAGCCTGTGACCTGTGAGATCGTGATTCAACCGGAGCATCCTCTCCCGTAGCGTGGCCGCCGCGGCCGCCGGTACTGCGAAGGCGACGTCGGTGGCCATGCCCCCGATGTCCCCCAGATGGTTGTATATTCGCTCCATCTCGGAGTATATGCAGCGAAGCATCTTGGCCCTCTCCGGGACGTCGGTTCCCATCTCCACCGCTTGGCAGAAGGCCATGGAGTGGGCGACGCCGTTATCGCCGGATATCCTCTCCGTCAACCTCAGCGCCCGAGGCAGAGGGCAGCCCTCCATGCTCTTTTCCACTCCCCGATGGACGAAGCCGAGACGCACCTCTAGATTGATGATAGGCTCCCCAGCAGTGCTGAAGCGGAAGTGCCCTGGTTCGATCACCCCGGCGTGGACGGGGCCGACAGGCACCTCCATGATACCTTCGCCCTCCACCTTGCGGTAGTGATATGTACCTCCGACGAGAGGGACCTCCCTGTCCGATGGGAACGAGGGGGAGAGCGGGTGCTCGTTCTTCGGCCAGTCGTGCAGATGCAAGGGGCGCATGTTGGGGTGGTCCAAGGGAACGATGCCGCTCATCTCCATCATCTCCCTCTCGTACCAATGTGCAGAGGGGAGCTCGATGGTGAGGGACGGATATGTCGTCCCTTCCAGCGCGCCTTCTATGACGATCACGCCGCGCCGAGGGACCACCACCAAGGCCATGATGCAGTTCCCAGATGGAAGATGGTACAGGTTTGATAGCTCGCCGTCCTCCTTCTTGATCAGGAAGGAGAGCAACGGGCGGACCTGGTCCTCCTGGACCATCAGATGCAGGCGTCCCTGGCGCTCCTCGTATTTAGACGGGGGGAAAGGAAGCGAGTCCAAGAGCTCGATGTCATAAGGTCTCATCCGATCATCTCCTCGAACAGGTCCACGATAGAGCCCAAGGCATCGGAGATGACATCAGGGAAGAACAGCCCCAATATGAGGACGGCCGCGGCCAGCAAGAACATCGGGACCAGACGCAGCTTACCTATCTCACCGGACGGGAGCCCTTCCTGAGGAGTGCCTGAGCTCATGCTGAAGATGCGGTAGGTCATACCAGCGAAGATGAGGGTGATGAGGGCGATGAACACTCCCGCCAGCAGGTAGGACCCCGATGCTATCGCTCCGGACAATATGAGGAACTCGCCCACGAAGAGGGCGAAAGGCGGGGAACCGGCGATGGCCGCACCACCGAGGACGATCATGATAGCCGTCGTCGGCATGGCCTTCCATAGCCCTTTGATGTCCTTCATCTCCCTGGTGCCGTACTTCTGGATCACGTTCCCGGCCCCGAAGAACATCAAGGTCTTGGTCAGCGAATGAGCCAAGATATGGAAGAGCGCTCCCAGTATCGCCAGCGGCCCTCCGATGCCGAACCCCAGGGCGATTATGCCCATATGCTCGACGCTGGAGAAGGCCAGCATGCGCTTTAGGTCGCGTGCCGTTAGTATGAAGATCGCGGCCACGATCAATGATAACAATCCGAAAAGTACCAGCAGCGACGATGAGAAGCCGGGCACGGCCGCTTCTGCCAGCAGATGTATGCGCAGTATGCCGTACATGGCACAGTTGAGCAGCACGGCCGAGAGCAGACCGCTTATGGGAGTTGGTGCCTGGCTATGGGCATCTGGAAGCCAGGTGTGCATAGGGGCCAATCCCGCCTTTGTTCCCAGACCGATGATGATGAAGATGAACGCCACCTTGACCAGGGCCGGGTCCAGTTGGTCGGCCACCGAGCTGAGCACGGACCAATCGAGGGAATCCATCCCCTCGCCCAGGACGCCTACGGACGAGGCGTATATCAGGATGATCCCCAGCAATGCCAGGGTGATGCCGACGGAGCAGATGATCAGGTACTTCCAGGCCGCCTCCATGGCCTCGCTCTTCTTGTAGAACCCGACCAGGAAGGCCGATGCCAGGGTGGTGGCCTCGATAGCGATCCACATGAGGCCCAGGGAGTCGACGATCACCACGAGCAGCATGGTCAGGGTGAATATGTGCAGCAGGGAGTGGTAATAACGAAGGTCCTTGATGGTGAGTTCTCCCTCTGTGCGTTCGTGCCGCTGGTAGTCCACAGAATAGACGCTGACCATGGCGACAATGACCACGATTATTACCACGAACAGTGCGGACAGTGAGTCCATGTACCACAGCCAGGTGTCTATCGGCCCTTCGAAGAAAGCCTCATAGCAGAAGGGTATGGCCACCAAGGCCATGATGATGGCCCCGGCCACGCTGAAGATGTAGATGTGCCTCTCGTTCCTTGAAAGTCCGCATAGCAGGGCGGTGACCAGCGGGACGAGCAGCAGCAGTTCGATCATTTCAGTCCCTCAAGCGTGTCATGAAGGTCGTATCCAAGGTCTCGAACGTCCGGTTGATGCGGAAGATGAATATCCCCATTATCAGCACGGCGAGGAACACGTCAAAGAAGACGCCAAGCTCGATGATCAACGGCATCCCATAGGTGGTCGATATAATGGCCAGGACGAGCCCGTTCTCCATCATCAGGAGCCCGACCATCTGGGTCATGGCCTTGCGCCTGCTGATCATCATGAACATGCCGATGAAGACCACGGAGAAAGCAATGGCCAGGCAGTTCCGCGTCACCGCCTCCCCTGATGAGATCAGCGGTTCGGTGATGTAATAGGCCACGATGATGAGCATAGCGGATATGAGCAGCGATGCCGGGATACCGATGAGAGGCTCGATCTCACGACGCATCTTCAGGCGATCGATGGTGTACATCATGAAACGAGGGATGGCGATTCCCTTGATCACCAGGGTGAGCACGGCCACGACATAGATATGCTCAGAACCGGTATGATTGGCCAGCACTACCGCGATGGCCGCCAATATGATCGATTGCAGGGCGAAGGAACGCACAAGCTGTCCCATTCGGACGCTGGCCATGACCAGTAGGGATATCAACAGTATGGCCGCGGCCAGGAAGTTGATGATGTCCAAACCAAGGATGTCGATCAATCTCTCACCTCATAGTATGTAATAGGACATCACCGCCAGTAGGGACAAGGTAAAGGATATGGTAAGAAGGTTCGGCAGTCGGAACAGACGCAGCTTGGCCATGAGGGACTCTGTCACAGCTACCGCCACGGATATGAGCAGCAGCTTCAGGACTATGGCCACTATCGCGATGACCAATGCGCCCGCCTCAAGGTCCATGGCTATGCCCCAGGGGAAGAATATGTTGCTCAAGATCACCATGAAGATGGTGAGACGCATGTATGAGGCCGTCTCCATCAGCGCCAGCTCCCTTCCGGAATATTCCAGGAGCATGCCCTCGTGCACCATGGTCAGCTCCAGGTGGGTCGCCGGATTGTCGAACGGCACGCGTGAGTTCTCGGCCATGAGCGATATGAATATCGCTGCTGCTGCCAAGAATAGCGACGGGGACAGCACGGAAGCGCCGGACGAGGCGAAATAGCGGGAAATGTCCGAGAGGTCGGTGGTACCTGATATGGCCGCAACGGAGAATATCGAAAGGAGCAAGGTGGGCTCGACGATGGCGGATATCATCATCTCCCTGCTGCTGCCCATCCCGCCGAACGAGCTCCCGCCTTCGAGCCCGCCCAATACCATCATGAACCGGAAGATGGCGAGCATGTAGATGGCCGCCACCATGTCCCCGATGCCGTTTGACGAGCCAGTATAGAAGACGGGCATCATGACCGCGAGGCAGAGCATGGCCCCGAGGCAGATGTAAGGGATGAGGAGGAACAGCCATGACGCCTCCTTGGACATGACCGTGCCCTTGTGCAACAGCTTCCATATATCGCGATACGGCTGCAATATCCCCGGGCCTTTCCGGCATTGTATCCAGGCCTTGATCTTCCGGATGATACCTGATAGCAACGGGGATAACGCCAGCAGGAACAGTACTTCGGTGAGCGTAATGATGACGTCGATCAGAGCCATTCCATCACCTCAACACCACTAGGAGAACAATCAGGGTGATCATAAGATAGGCCAGGTATGTCTGGATGCTCCCGTTCTGCATCTTCTTGGCCTTCGTGGACACGAAGATGACACCGGAGACCAGAGGTCGGTAGAAGTTGTCGATGAATATTTCCGGAAGGTTCTGTTGGAAGCGCACCGAGCGTATGTACGTGGAAGGTCTGGGCTCCTCGCTCACGGTCGTCTGCGGATCGTAAATCTTATTGAACACCCTGAGCAACGGCTGAGAGAAGCCAGTGGGCGTATACTGAGTACGCGCGTCCAGCTGCGTCCCGCAATCCCAGGTGTCCCCGCGAGCCAGTGACCTCTTGCCCAATGAGCGGACGGCCAGGAACGTCAGCAGAATGCCGATCGCCAGCACGATGCTCAGGCCAAGGGCGTTCAGTCCGCCCATATGAGACATGTTGATGCTCCACCCTTCCACAACGTCCACGCTGGTAAGGCCTACCAGGGGCGAGACGGAAGAGGCGAGCTGCGTGAGCAACGGAAGAGACATGACGCCCAAGAGAAGGCACAGCAACGCCATAGGCAGGAAGGGGAACAGTTCGTTGATCTCCACCGGGCGCGGACAGGCAGCGCCCTGGGAGCGCGGGCGCCCCATGAATATGAAACCGTATAGGCGCAGGTACGCCACGGACGCGATGGCAGTGGCCAAGGCCATGGTGGCGATGGCCAGCGGTAAGGCCATTTGAATGGCCGGATCGGTGATTATCTCGGCGTGCATCAATGATTTGAACATAGCCCATTCGCTGGCAAAGCCGGCGAAGGGAGGTAGTGCCGCCACGGCCAATATCCCGACGAGGAACACGGCGGATAGGGCGGGCAGCGTCCTTGCTAGCCCTCCCAGCTTCTCGATGTTCCCTTCTCCGGTTGCCCGGCGGACCGTGCCCGAGGCCATGAGCAGGAGGGATTTGAAGACCGTATGGCTGATCAAATGGAACATGGCGGCCATTATGGCGAAGGCCGCCGCTTCGGACGACCCATATGATTGGAAGAGCATGGCGGCACCGAGGGTCAGCAAGATCAGGCCCATGTTCTCCATGCTCGAGTATGCCAACACCCTGTTGGAGTCGTTCTGGACCAATGCCTGCAGAGCCCCCCAAAGTGCCGTGACCGCGGCGAGGGCCATCACGATCATGGCCGTGGTCACCTGATCGGACACACCGATGTAGCCGAATATCGCCCTCACCAGGACCAGGACCGCCACGTTGGAGGCGGCCGAGGAGAGCAGGGCGGTGAAAGCGGAGGGCGCCCGGCCGTAGAGCTCAGGCATCCAGATGTGGAACGGAAGTAGCCCGAGCTTGCTACCGAACCCCATGACCAGCATCATTATCAGTGTGGCGGATACCAGCGTTCCGGCCGAAGATGACACGCCGGAGATGGCGCTCAGCCTGACCTCGCCAGATTCCAGGGATATGAAGATGAAGGAAGCTATGACCAGCATGGCGCCGAAGTGGGTGACGACCAGATATTTCCAGGCAGCGCTGGTGTCCTTGTCCTCCCGGTTCCCCCAGACGCCCAGGAACGATGTCAGGGACATGGTCTCCCAGGCCACCAGGAGCAGCAGCACGTGATCGGCCACCATGGCCATGACCACCGAGAGCATGAACAGGTTGAAGAGGGAAGCTCCGCGCGCCGTGATCCCCTCGCGGGAGAAAAGTGAGTACATGGACACGCTGGCGAATATCAAGGATGTGATGAGAAGGATCAAGGCGCCGAACGAGTCCAGGCATATGGCGTATTCTCCCCACACGGAAGGCAGCGGGAGCACGTAGGACTCCGTTCCTTGTAGAAGTACGTAAAGAGACCAGATGGCCCCGCTCACCGCCGATATCGAGGCGCAGAGATAGCTGATGACCCTGGCGTTCTCCCCTTTCGGCACTAAGGCCAAGAACGCGCCAAGCAAGGGCAGGGTCAGCAATAATGTCGGCAATACCTCTGGAAACATGGATGTAGCCTCAAGGCATCTCTGACGATATAAATGGGAACGTGCCTATCGCCTCGAAGTAAATTCGATGGGCGGCGCACTCTGGTAGAGTTATTAAAACTTTCTTATTGACCATTTTAATAGGCGGATCGTCTGAACGAGCTGGCAAACCCTTATGTGCAAATGTCGCGATTGTAACTTGGAATTGGTCCTCATGACACTAGACACGATGGCGATATTGGCCGCCGCCCGCCGGATCGAGGAGTTCGGCATCAAGTTCTATCAGAGGTTCAGCGAATGTGCCAGGGAGGAGAAGGGCGCGGCGTTGCTGCGCGGGCTTGCCCGGGACGAGATGATGCATCTGCAACACATCGAGCATGAGATGAGGAGGATATCCCCCGGCATGGACCCGGCCCGTGTCGCCCCGGCCGCATCGATGATGGGCATCGCACCGGAGGCCGCCTTCCCGTTCCCTCCTGACAATTGCATCACGTTGGAGGACGAGGTCGCCGCCATGGAGACGGGCATCAATGTGGAGATCGCCTCCGTAAAGATGTACAAAGGAGCGGTAAGGATGGTGAGCGACCCTGGAGCGAAGGCATTGCTGGAAAGGCTGTCGCACATAGAGGAGGGGCACCGCGATCTCCTGGAGAAGAACCTGCAACTGTTGAAGGAGGAGGGCGCCTGGTATGGTTATACGCCCATCCTCGAAGGATAGGACCTTTTACGTTAAACTGGCCCGAAAATATTATTATAATTATGAATTATTTTTATCCTGGAACCTGTTTGGCCATCACGATTGATGAGCTGAAAAGACTTT
>JAJRAK010000032.1 GCA_028682895.1 Methanomassiliicoccales archaeon | reverse complement strand
CCCCCCCCCCCCCCCCCCCCCCCCCCCCCCCCCCCCCCCCCCCCCCCCCCCCCCCCCCCCCCCCCCCCCCCCCCCCCCCCCCCCCCCCCCCCCCCTTCTATCGGGCGCTCTCTGTTTTCCAAATTCCTCGATGTAATATATATCTGTAATGATTCCAATCGTCATTGTGATATTATGCAATTATAGAAAATTGAAATATATATGCTGTATATCTGGATATGAAAAATATTATATCAAATTTTGTTATTATCAAGACTCAGAATAATGTCGATAGTATCTAATCCGACTTAACAAGTTCCAAGTTCCGGTATATATCGGCCATCGCTGTCGGGCAGGGCATATTGGAATTTTATTGAAGGGGAAGGGTTCATAAATCGTCAATCGATAAGGACAAGGGGTAGGGGTGCCGTGGCTCTGATAGAACCGATGGAAGGCAAAAATACGTTCAAAGACAACGTCGGCCGAGCATTGATATGCACCTTGGACCGCGACGGCCGGTTGAAGTACTACAACCGTACGGTCGAGGTCTTGCTTTCTACAGATGAGTCCAAGCTCTTGGGCGCGTCCTTCGTATCATTGCTCGAGAACGGGACCGCCGATGAGGTCGAGTCCTTGATCGATGACTGCCTCAATGGGCGCAGCTCCAGGGGCCGCATCTGCATCGAGTTCGGGCATATCAACTTCTCAGTTTCGATGACGCCGGTCAAGGAGAGGGAGGATATCGTAGGCGTCAGCCTGATAGGTTTCGCCATGGGCGAGGAGCATCGTGAGATATCCCTCGACATGATGATGGAGATCCTTCAGGACCACGATCTCTTGGTCGTCGTATTCTCGCGTGATGGCAAGATCATCCAGAGCAATTTGTCCTTCCAGCGCTTCATGGAGATGGACCACGACACCGTCGAGGGCAAGGACATCTCTCAACTCCTGCAAAGGGATGAGGAAACTAGGGCCAGAATGGGTCAGGTGCTGTCCCAGCCCGAGCTGCCGTCCTTCGTCACCCTTCCGATGACGGTGCACGGCCGTCCTATGAAACTGACCTGGTCCTTGCATCCGTTCCAATACAATGATACTGACTGCGTACTGGCGGTGGCCGACCGTCCAACGATCCGAAGCAGCATGGCCACATCGGGAAAGAAATCGCTGGCCTTCCTGGCCGAGACATCCTCCGATCTCATCTCAGAGAAGGACCCGGACGAGATGTTGCAGAATGAGCTTGACAGCCTGCTTCGCGCTGAGGAGCTGGACTTCGCGGTCCTACGCTTCACCGGGTTCGACGGAAGGCCTCAGCTGTTCTGCTCCGGTATAGATTTCAAACAGGCTCGCGCCCTTTACGAGGCGCAGGTCGGGGACGGGTCCCAGGTAAAGAAGGTGGCAGACGAGGGCGGCGACCTCTACTCGTCCCTCAGTCAGGAAAGGTGCGAGGAGGTCAAGAGGCTGGGGTTCCAGGCATTGATATGCCTTCCCCTGAAATACCGTGGCAACTTCGTAGGCGCTGGTCTTTTCGGCAAGAAAGGTCCGATAGACAGCATAGAGACCAAGAAGCTCATACTGCAGGTGTTCTCCAACCAGATCGCCATGATCTATTTCCATGCCCTGCTGAGCCATCATTACATGCGTTACGGCACGGAGCTGCAGACCGTGGTAGAGGTCTCCCGCCTCATGTCCAGCACGTTGGATTATAAGGAAGTGCTGAACATCATTCTCCAAAAGGCCAACGAGCTGGTGCCCAGCAACCTGTGCATAATATATGGGTTCGACCACGGAGGCAACCATCTCTCACCATTGTCCTTCCTGTGCAAGGAGGAGATCGACACCGAAGCGCTGGCCGTGGACATCGGCGAGGGCATCACCGGTTGGGTGGCCCGCAACGGAAAGGGCGAACTTGTGGAAAGGGCCGACCTGGACGAGCGCGCGGCGCAGATCCCTGGTACCCCGAACGAGCCATCTTCCATCATCAGCGTACCGCTCAGGATAGGGGACGAGATGCTGGGCGTGATGACGTTGGAAAAGACGCCGGGCAAGCCATACACCGAGGACGAGTACCGGCTCATGGAGCTCTTCTCCGTGCACGCGGCCATGGCATTGAAGAACTCAGGGCGGTTCCAGGACATCAAGACCAAGGTCTCCGCCCAGAAGATATACAACATACTGCTGACGCACGACGTGGCCAATTACAACGTCCCAATACACGGTTTCCTGGAGCTGCTCATCAAGGACCCCAAACTGGACGAGAGGCAGCGCCGCTATGTGAAAGGGGCGCTGGTCCAGTCGCAGAACATCTCCAACCTGATCATGGACGTGCGCAAGCTGTGGAACATCTTGGAATCCGACAGCACCGCCGAGCTGATGTCGGTGGACATCGTCCCGTTGCTTCATGAGATCATCAGAGAGATCAAATCATCGTTCCTTTACACCGATATCCCCATCGAGATGCAGTACCCGGACGGGGGCGCCATGGTCATGGCCGACCCGTTGGTGAGGGACGTGCTTTTCAATATTGTGAACAACTCGGCCAAGTTCGGGGACCAGAAGATGGTGGAGATCAGCGTCCGGCCGAACATCACCGAGGGTCAGGACTACTGGAGGGTGGAAGTTCGGGACCAGGGGAAAGGGATAACCGATGAGAGGAAGCCCCTGCTGTTCCAGAGGTTCGAGAAGCTGGACACGTCCACGGCGGCGGAGGGCCATGGGCTCGGCCTTTCCGTGGTGAAGGCGCTGGTCGACAGATATCAGGGGAAGGTGTGGGTGGAGGACAGGGTCAAGGGCGACCATTCCAAGGGTTCGGTGTTCGTCATACTTCTACCGAAAGCAGGTTAGGAATTCAGGGTAAAGGAGTTTATACCAATCAGGAATTTATGAAGGGGGTTAATGATGAGCGGGAATGTCAAGCTGTCCGTGCTCATGGTCGAGGACAACACCGACCATATCGAACTATGCCGGGAACATCTTTCCGACGATGAGTTCGATTTCTTCGTAGCGCACAACGGCACGGAATGCATGGCCGCCGTCAGGGCACGTCCCTATGATGTCATACTTCTCGATTACATGCTCCCGGACACGACCGGCATGGACCTGTTGCCAAGGATAAGGGAGTTCCAGGTCAAGGCGCTCATCCTGTTCGTCAGCGCCAACGATGATGTGGATCTGAGCTACGCCGCCATCAGGGCCGGCGCCTCCGATTATGTGATCAAGGGATACGGATATTTCCGCACACTGCGGCAGCGGATATTGGACGCCATGGAGGGATGACCACGCTGGTCCTCGGGCTCAATGGCTCTCCTCGTCGCGAAGGTAACTCTGAATTTTTATTGCGGGAGGCGCTACGGGGGGCCGCTTCCAAGGGGGCGAGCATCGTCCAGGTCGACCTGGCGTTCATGGACGTTTCACCGTGCCGGGCCTGCGATGCCTGCTTCTCTGACGGAAGGTGCTCATTGCGCGATGATATGGACCAGCTGTACGGCCTCATGGAGAAGGCGGACGCCATCATAATCGCCTCTCCGATCTACTTTTCCGGCATGAGCTCCCATACCAAGACGGTAGTTGACCGGTGCCAGGCGCTGTGGGCCCGGCGCAATGTGCTGAAGGAGGCGAGAGCGCCGGGCGACGGGGCCATCATCCTGGTGGCCGCCCAGCCCAATGCCAAGTTCGATAATGCCCTCTCGGAGCTGAGGGCGTTCCTCATCGGCATCGGGGTGAGGCCGACCGAGAAGATGACGCTCGGCGGACTGGACCGAAAAGGGATGGTTGCGGACATGCCCGCCTCTCTGGAACGGGCGTTCGACATCGGCCGCAGCTTGGTCCCGGACATCAACGCGAGTCCATGATGCGGATTTCCCGCTTCATCCACCAGAACATGCTGACCGCCAGCGCGGTCGCCCCGATGACGCCGTAATAGGCGGCATTCGGGTCGTCGAACACCTCGCTGGCCACGGCCATGCTGTTGAAGGTGGCGTGCAACGTCGCCGCCGCTAGATAATAGGGCAGCCAATGCCCCCTGATGCCTTTGGCACCAAGCAGATACTTACGCGCTATTCCGTAGCCGAGGATGGCCGATGCGGATGCGTGTAGCAGCGTCGAGGACACAGCTCGCAACATCGCGGTGGTCCAGAACACATCATATCCGGAGAGGATCGCGGCGCTGTTGTAGAAGATGTTCTCCATCGCCGCGAATCCAAGCCCGGCCGCGGCCCCGTACACGAAGCCGTCCTGCGGCATTTTGATCTTATGACGTATCGATACGACGCCCCATCCCTTGGTCCATTCCTCCACATAAGGGGCGATGATGACCGACACCAGGATGGTGGCCAAGGTGGGGTCGTAAGGTTCGAAGCTCCACAGTCCCTGGTCAAGGATGGAGCCCGAGGTGTACAGGACCAGCACTGCCGCACCCTCGATGAGGACAGCGGCCATTACGGAAACGACCATGCCGAAGAGGTAAACGGACAGGACGTAGGCCCACCTCTCCCTGGTGCGTCTCTCGGAGTTGCGCACCCATATCAGATAGACAAGCGATGGTACCATCGCCGCCACCAGTACGATGACATAATCGAGCAGCTCCATTCCATCCCCTGGGCGAACAACGGACCTTATCGAATATCAATTTGCCGAGCTTTTTATTGACCTCAGGTCCGACATTCCCGATCTCAGGCACCCTGATCATCGCCATCGGATGGCTGTGCCGCCATCATCTCGTTGATGCCCGGCGTGTACGGGTCGAGCAGGCATCCCGCGGCCCCCATCTTCTTGAGCGCGGGAACGTCCGTCTCGCGGACACCTCCGCCGATGATGACCTCTATCTCACTGGACAGCACATCTGCCGCCAGCTCGGCGTCGAAGCCTTCGCCGCCCAGGTGCCTGAGGTCC
Source organism: Methanomassiliicoccales archaeon (assembly GCA_028682895.1). GTDB lineage: Archaea > Thermoplasmatota > Thermoplasmata > Methanomassiliicoccales > UBA472 > UBA472. The sequence goes on along the minus strand of JAJRAK010000032.1, from coordinate 149,602 downwards.
AGGACCGCTGCCCGGTCGAACCCGATATCATAGAGCATGTCCAGCGACTCCTTCGCCGAGGCGGGACCGAACCTCTTCGAGCCCCAGAGCACATTTCCGTCGAAGTAGAGCATGGGCACGCTCTGGTCCGACAGCTCGACTATCTCTTCCAACAGGTCGCGGGACGAGCAGGTCATGCTTCCCACGATCACGTTCTGCGAACCGATGGTGAACGCATCGAACAGGTCCTGGACATCGCGGACGCCCATCTCCAACCATATGAAGTTCTTGCGCTTCATGAGCACTTTCAGCGCTTCGAAGTGCGGGCGGGCGCGCTGCAATCCGGCCATGTCCATGAGCAGGGCGTTCCCCGAGCCGTAGCTTTTTGAACCAGCCACCTTCCAATAGGTATGAAACGAAGCATCTCCGGGGGCGATGTCCCAGCCATTGCGCCAATTGATCTCAGCGACCTTGGTCACGTCCGTCAACGGTATCTCCGTCACCTGCAGATCGTAGAGGCTCCAGGTGTCTACAGGTATTATCGGGACCATGAGGAAATCGTCCGAGGTCTCCACCGCGACGGATTGGAAGCTCTTCCTATCGTTCTCGCCGGTGAAGTTCAGCGGGACCAAGGTCCGTCCACAATCCTGACAGACATAGCTTCCGTCCTTGTCATCCAGCTGGGCCATGGGCCCACCGACCAGCACTTTCGGTGAAATGCGGCGCGAACCGCAATATTGGCATGCAGTGATGTCTTTGGTCATCTCATTCATCCAGGAATATGAACCGCTCGATATCCACGAGGGCTTCTTGTGCGTAGAAACTGCCCGCTATATCCACCTTGTTCTTCATTCCCGGGACCACGAATATCCTGGCCTCCTCGAATCCAAGGTCATGCCTGAATATCTTGTCGAAGCGCCCGTGCATATATCCGTATATCACATGGCCGTCGACCAGGCCGCAGGTGAAGAGAGCAACGGCCTTCTTTCCTGGAACGATGCGCTTCTTGGCCATCAGATAGTAGAGGCGATCGACGAAGCATTTGGTCATCCCGGTCTCCATCCCCATATAGATCGGGGAACCGAGGATGAGCACGTCCGAACCCTCTATGAGGGCATAGGCGTCCACCATATCGTCGTTCTTGACGCACTTGTCCTCGGTATCACATCTATAACATCCATCGCAGTCCTGGACATCCTTGTCCACGATCTCGAAGTATGTTATGTCCGCCCCACGGTCCTTGGCCTTCTTGGCAAAGGACTTGAGCATAGTGCCAGTGTTCCCGTCCGATCGCGGGCTGCCGTTGACGACGACGATCTTCATTCTACCCTCTGGGGTTGATGGCAGATGGTGGACATAATCCTTCCCTCAATCCTCGAAGCTGCTGTTCCTTCCTGGGCGGATTATCAAGGCGAGCACAAGCCCTATGAGCGCGAAGGCGGCACCGACGGTCCAACTCATGACGTACCCTTCCTCGCTGGTGTACTCCACCGTATAGTAAGGCATGGTGACGAGCACCACGTACCCTGACATCACGGCCGAGGCCAACACGGGTCCTATCGAACCGCCGATTATTCGGAACAGTGTGTTCATACCGGAGGCGACCCCTTCAATCGATATTCGTTAATAATCCTATTCTAAACGAAAAAATTGATGATACTAAATTACTAACTGGCAATATTTTTATCTTAAATATGACATTGATAAAAAATATTCATATAGGAATCATTAATTAAAATAAATAATTCCGACTAGAATCTGAATGATCGCTGGCTGACATATCATTATATGTAAAATTTGATTATAATAATATATATAAAATATGCTGGCATCAGATTAAATGAGTCATTCATCGGTCCATAGGTTAAGTTTTTTGTATGCCCTCGATATATTCCTGGTATGCGCAAGGTATTGGTGATCGGGGCCTCAGGTCTACTAGGTCAATACCTCCTGAAGGCAGGTCGTGACCTGGAACTTGACATGGTAGGCACATACAACGAGACAGTACCTACTGACATAAACGGCATGCTCCGCATGGACATCACCAATCCCGATTCGGTCTCCCGATCATTGGACCAGATCTGTCCGGACCTGGTCGTCCTGTCCTCTGCCATGACCAACGTGGACCAATGCGAAAGAGAACCGGGGAAGGCATACGCCGTGAACATGGAGGGTGCCTTCAACGTCGCCTCCCGCTGCAAGGACCATGGGGCCAAGCTCGTCTATATATCTACTGATTATGTGTTCAATGGATTGAAAGGCAGTCGATATCACGAGTTCGAGGGCCCCGACCCTCTCAGCATCTACGGCCGCAGCAAACTGGAAGGGGAGAACGTGACGATGGACGCGGACAAGAAGAACATGGTCTGCCGAGTCTCGGTCGTCTACGGCTGGAACCGCATCGGGAAGAAGAGCAATTTCCTCACCTGGATCATCGAGTCCTTGAAAAAGGGGCAGGCCATCCGCCTATATAATGATCAATGGGTCTCCCCGACCTACGCGCCATCCGCGGCCAAGGACATATTGGAACTGGCATGCAAAGATGTCAGGGGCATCGTCCATACCTGCGGGCCTGATTGCCTGAACCGGTATGAGATGGGCGTCATGCTGGCGGAAGTGTTCGGTTTTGACAAGGGGCTCATCTCGTCCATCGAGACCAAGGACATGCCCATGCTCGCAGTCAGGCCAAGGGCATCATGCCTGGCCGTCGATATCGCGGAGTCCGAGCTCGGACGGTCAATGGTCGGTCTGCGTCAGGGACTGGACGAGATGAAAAAAGAAGAACGCTGAGCGCAGGCTCGTTCACAAGATCGGTCGTTCAACCTCTAACATTGAGATCGGTCAATAGTGTAACTTTATTTTTATAGAGGAAGTCGCGCCTCGAGAAAAAAGTACGATTTTCAACTCTTAATAAAACATGTATATTTACCGTCATCGTATTAACAATTTGTTAAATCTTTCTAAGAAGTAGGACCATTTTTTTTCATAATATTAAATCAATACAATATATAATAATAACATAATAATAGTAGTGTGGCTGGTGACACAATGAACGATTCATCCATCCACATCCTTTCACAACAAATATATCTGGCATCAAAGAACGTTAACGATTGTAGGGATGGTTAATCCATCCAGAAAAACCTTTATTAACGATAGAGAAAGATGTGGAGGTGCGCGACTTTTTGTGGGGATCACGAGGGGTTCGCGTGAGGTGAGTAGGTGTTAGACCTAAAAGGAATAGACTACGAAAATGTATTTGTCCGGTACGATATCCGGATGGAATCGAAGGAGAAGCCCGAGACCATCGCGGCTAAGATGCTACCGAAGGACGCAGTCCTGAAGAAGGTTGCGGAAGACATTGTCTACATGAAGCACAAGGATGTTGTAGAGAGTGTCAAGGTAGCATTGAAGACCATGGGCCCTGTCGACGTCATCGACAAGGGGCTCGTAAAAGGGATGGACATCGTCGGCGAGCTGTATGGACGCGGAATCTACTATCTGCCGCACATCATGCTGGCCGCGAAAGCGATGGAGAACGGTGTAAAGGAATGCGAGAAGAAGATGACCACTGCACATGTGACCAAGGGAACCGCGGTCATGCACGTCGCAGAGGGAGACCCGCACGACATCGGCAAGAACATTGCCGCTACCCTGCTTAAGTCCAACGGATACTCCGTTGTCGACATGGGCAGAGATGTGCCGGTCGCCGACGTCGTCGCGAAGGTTGCAGAGGTTAAGCCGTGCATCGTGACCGGAACCGCGCTCATGACCACGACCATGTCTGCCTTCCCGAAGATCGCCGAGAGGCTTCTGGAGCAGGGAATCGAGCTGCCTTTCGTCTGTGCTGGCGGCGCTGTCAACAGGGTGTTCGTCGAGTCGTACCCCCTGGGTGTCTACGCTGATAAGGCCATGCAGGGCGCGAAGTTGGCTGAGAAGGCCGTCGACGGCTGGGACTACAAGAAGATCCGCGCACACTGGGATGCCCTTATGGCGGGGAAGGAGTGAGGTGATTTAGATGGCAATAAAGAGATTCACCAAGATGGAGTACAAGAACGCGGACGAAATGGTCTTCGGAGATGCGAAGTACCCAATATCTTACGGTTTCGGTCAGAAGATCGGTGCCGGACACGTCGTCCCCGAGATCAACTTTGCCCCGAGGCCGGAGGCCGCGAAGAACCCCGAGACTCTGACCAGGGAGTACGTCGACTACATAACCAAGGACATCATGGAAAGGGCTGTGACCATCGGTCTGCCCGCCGTGCAGTTGGAAAACGAGCACGTTTGGCAGATGGTCAACGAGCCGAAGAAGTTCGAGAAGCCGGTCATCATCGGCCAGACCGCCATGATCGAGAAGTACCACGACGAGTATGGTATCGCCACGAGCATCAGGCACACCATCGCTGACCCGCGTCTCTGCGAGTTCGGCATGAGGGAAGGCCAGGACAAGACCCACAACTACCCGGAGAAGGTCATCGAGGCCGCCGAGATAGCTGCTGAGAACGGTGCTAGCCTGTTGTCCATCGAGTCGATGGGCGGCAAGGAGATGTCCGACTACGGTATCATGAACGGTGACATCAGGGCCTGGTTGTTCGGTATCGGCTACCTCGGTGCGCTGGACATGGAGTGGCTCTGGCCCCAACTGGTCGACATATGCAAGAAGAACAAGGTCGTCGCAGGCGGAGACACCAACTGCGCTGGTGCTAACACCAGCATGTTCATGGCCGGCGGTTACTTGGACAAGGATGTCGCAAGGACCTTCGCCGCTGTGACCAGGTGCATCGCTTCCACCAGGACCCTTATCGCCCTCGAGTGCGGCGCTACTGGACCTGACAAGGACTGCGGTTATGAGGGACCAATCCTGAAAGCAATTTCCGGAAGGCCTTCCGCCCAAGAGGGTAAGAACTGCACGTGCGCACACAACGACCTGATGGGTAACCTGACGGCCCAGGTGTGCGACCTGTGGAGCAACGAGTCCGTCGAGTACCACCCTGAGTTCGGTGGCTCGTCCGTTCAGTGCTGGCTTGGATCCATTGGAGCCGAAGCCATGCTGATGAACGCCGCGAAGCAGATGAAGCAGGACAAGGTGCTTAGGGACCTGTACATGGCAACTGACAGGTACCGGAGCCCAGAAGCGTTCTGCATAGCCTACGACAACGCCTACACCATCGGTGAGACCATCGTCGAGTACGGCAAGGACCGCTACCTCCGCGCTAAGATGGCCGGACTGAAGGCGGCCGAGCTCATTCAGGCATCCGCCGAGAAGGGCGCCATGAAGCTGAGCAAGCAGGAGAAGGACACCCTGAACGTCATAATCAGGGACCTGACCGCCTGCCCGGACGACGAGGACAAGTTCGTAGCCCTCTGCCTCAAGGAGTACAAGAACGTACCTGGATTCAACCCCAAGAACTACGGCCTGTAAAGGCGATGGCTCTTAAGGCAAACCTTGCAAACCTTTTCCTTTTTCCTTTTTTAAAAATTAATCGATCCTTTCCAGGCATTCCCTGATCCTGTCCTGGTTACTTCCGGCACCCTGATACGACTCCAGTATCTGGTAGCATATCATGGCATGACGGTATCTTCCCGCGTTAAAATGCGCTTCCCCTTCCAGTCCGATGAGCGCGGAGGCCGCTTCCGTACCCAAACCCTTCAGGTCCGATACGATCCCGATCTCCACGGAAAAATCTTGGTTGTATGTCTCTTGAAGGAACGTCAGCACTTCCAGCAGCTCGTCGTATTGGTGACTTCGGATGAAATGGTCCTTTGCCTCGTACATGAGGCTGAGCAGCTCCCGCCTGGTGAGCTTGATGCCCAGGTTGCCAAGGAACAGGTCCGTGTATCTCCTGATCACGAACAGCGCTTTCTCTGGGACCTCCATATCATTGAAATGCTCATCGGATATCATGAAGCGACCTGCTCAGCACGTTCCCTTCGGTGGTCAGGGCTGTCTGTGACCCTAGTATTGATGACCCTATTTCATAAGCGTTGTGCAACCGGGTTATCACTTCTGCAGGACCAGTTGACCGAAGCGGAAGACCTTCTCCGGGCAGATCAGTTCGCATCTTATGCAGGCTGTGCCGTTGCATAGGTTAGAGGCCACGGTGATGTCGAAGCCGTCGGCGCCCTTCTTCAATGAAAGGGCATCTTCCGGGCACTCTTTGACGCAGCTTTTGCAGCCAGTGCATCCATTGAACCTACCTTTCATCGGCAAGCCTATGTCATGAAGGATCTTCAATCCCCTGTCTCCGAGCACTGGAATGTCCCTCTCCACCAGCTTGTACACCTTCGCCTTGGTGATCTTGAGGGGCAGCGGCTGTATGTCCTCGGCCTCCAGCATCATGTTGTACATCTCGAGGGACATTCCCTCCTGCCAATATGCCAGCTCCTGCAGGAATATCGTCTCGAACACCTTGTCTGTGGCGAACATCACATGGTTGGAGCGGATGGACTTAGCAACGCTCTGAAGCTTGTCGATCGTCTCTGGGTCCCTGACGATGTCCGTGGCCACGGCCAAGGAGGTGTTGCCCACCTGGTAGATGGACTTGGGCGAGGGCGGCACCAGCCCGACCTTCTGGGCCTTGTACGCATCCACGTACGTTCCGGACGCTCCGCTCATGTACATGCTGTCCAGCTCATCGAACTTCAGACCAGCATGTTCCAGCAGGGTGAAGTGCCCGGCGCGCATCGCGCCGAACGTCTTGGCCGCCTCCTGGAAATCGTGCTCCTCTATGTAGATCCCGTCCTGAACGTGCAGCCTATGATCGTTGGTGGTGATGTGCGGGGTCTTGATCAGCCCCATCTCCATCGCCGCGGCGATGACGGCTATCACTCCGGTGCCGGTGATGCCCTTGGCCTTGCCGTGCATCTCCCCCTCGTCTGTGGCCCTTCCTGTGTTCAGGTCGATGAGGTCACCGTTCTTGGGCAGGATGGCATCGTCCAGCACCTTGCATCTCCAGTTGAAGTCGTACTCCAGGTCGCTTATGGCCCCCGGTGCGGCCAACATTCCCGCGTGGATGTGCTGCCCCTCTATGGCCGGTCCGGCGGCGGCGCTCCCCGTATATATGACGTCATTGACCTTCAGGGCCATCTCCGCGTTCGTTCCGTAATCGGTCACGAGGCAGTTCTCGTCCCTTTCCAGCATGCCGCTCTTCATCATCATGGCCAAGGCGTCGGCCCCAATCTCGTGCTTGATCGCCGGTGGGATATAGAGGTCGGCCTCGCTGTTGATGTCCAGACCGATGTCGACGGCCTTGATGACCTTGGCATCGCGCTTCTGTGGTTCGACGCCGCGGACCCTCAATGCGTTCTCGCCGGCGAACGCCAGGTCCCGGACCTCCATGTTCTGGTATATGGACAGTTGGATCGGGTTCCCGCAGATCGCCACCCTATCGACCTTGTCCTTCTCGATGGCCAGCATGTCGATGAGCCGGTTGGAGGTATCAATCAACAGCTGATGAGCGATGTCCGTTCCCACGTTTATGCAGAACGTCAGGTGGTCCATGACGTTCGACCCGGGAACCGGATGGCGGTCCGTGATGGCCGTGGCCAGAATTTTTCCGTTGCTCAGATCCAAAGCGTGCATCCTGGTGCCGCTCGTCCCCACATCGATCGATATTCCGTATCTCACATCAACCCCTCCATTCGTATGATATTGTCCTTCTTCGTGGTCCTGATGATCCTGACATTGCTATCCTGTCCCTTGAGGAACGTCCCCGTCCCTTTCAGCAGGCCGTCCATCACTTGTTCGTCGTTCTTCCCAACAAGGGCGGCCATGACCTTCATCCTTCCCCCTTGCACGGCTCCTTTCAGGTCCCCGTCCACATCCATCTTCAGGCGGGGGTCCACGAGGTTCACCCTCATCCATCCGTCCTTGCACTTGAAGATCGCCTTGATATGTCCCAGCATGGGCCCCGCTCCGATAAGCTCCTTGGAGATGAGGGTGAGCCACTCCTCCAACCTCTGACGCATCTCCTCCTCGGTCAAACCGGACTCCCACGTCAGGTCCCATTCCACGCCAGCGGAGCCGGCATGGGCCATCTCCTTGCTGTCCTCCTCTTGAGGGGTGTCATCGATCGTCATATGTTCAGCAACCTTACGAGAGCTTCGACGCCCTCTCCTGTCTTGGCGGAGATGCGGACGGCCTTAGCGTCCGGCAGCACCTCCTCCAAAGTCCTCTCGATATCTAGCAACCTGTCTTCCCCGATGACGTCGACCTTGTTCAATGCCAGGACATCAGCGTGCTCCACCTGTCTTATGAAGAACTGTCTGGTGTTGGCCAACAGGTCGTCCACACGGAACGCGTCCACCAGGGCCACGGTCCTCGTCATCTCAGGCTCGACCATGGACGTCCGTATCAGGCTGTTGATGCGGTTGGGAAGTGCCAGTCCTGTCGGCTCGAGAAGTATGATGTCCGGTGAGTATTCCTGCTTGACCTTCCTGAGGGTGTTCTGCAGCGTTCCGGAAAGCGAACAGCATATGCATCCCTCGGATATCTCCAGGGTGCGGAGGCCTTGCTGGGCCAGCACGTCACCGTCCACACCAACCTCTCCAACTTCGTTGACGATGATCACCACCTTCTTGCCCTTTTCGCTCATGGCCTTCCCTATCCTTATCATCAAGGTGGTCTTACCGCTGCCGAGGAATCCTGCTATCTGAATGATGATCATGTTAACGATTGAGATGTACCAAATAGCACAAGTATTTTGTCAAAGGTCTATCAAATCTAGAACGAACGCCAGGCTTGAATCGGCGCATAATACGGACTATATGTTCCAGGAACGGTCTGGTTCCTTCCTCTTTATGGGTCCTTCAGGGGAAATATTAATAATAATTGACCTCGGCTGATTACACTCCGGTAAAGTTCCTGGAGGCATATCCGATGGTCAACGGTTCACAAAGGATGGGCATCTATATCTGCCACTGCGGCGGTAACATCGATAACAGCCTGGACACGAAGAAACTACACGAAGCGGCGGCTAAATTGGAAAAGGTAGGCCACGTGGAGACGGTCGGCTTCGCCTGCTCTCCCGAGACAAGGGCCAAGATGGTGGCCGACGTAAAAGAGCATGACCTGGACCGCGTGCTGATAGTCGCCTGCTCGCCCAAACTGTACCTCAAGGAGTTCCAGCAGACCTTGGGGACGGTCGACGTGAAAGGCTGCATGGTCGAAATGTGCAACATCCGGGAGCAGTGCGCCTGGGTGCATCATGACGATATCGATGCGGCCACGGTGAAGGCGGAAGATATGCTGCGCATGTCACACGACCGCCTGATGCTGCAATCCCCGGTGGAGAAGGCCAACGTATCCCAGGTCAACAAGATGCGCTGCACCGGTTGCGGTATATGCGAGTCGGTCTGCAACTTCAATGCCATTCACATCTCCCCGGACAAGGATCTCGGCGGTTCCCGGAAGGCCAATGTGAACGTGAACGCCTGCGAGGGGTGCGGCGCCTGCGTGGCCGCATGCCCCACGGCCGCCCTGGACCAGGTATGCTTCTCCAACATGCAGATAATCTCGCAGATGGAGACGTTCCTGAAGAACACCAGGATGGATTTCCCCAAGATCGTGGTGTTCTCCTGCCATTGGTGCTCATACACCGCAGCGGACGTGGCCGGCCTGAAGCGCATGGCCACGGACCCGCATTTCATGGTCATACGCACCATGTGCTCAGCCAGGGTCGATCCCGAATGGGTGATCAAGGCGCTGTCCATCGGCGCTGACGGCGTACTGGTCCTGGCCGGACACCCTGGACGATGTCATTACGAGGTAGGCAACCTGCGCACCAGGAAGAGGATGACGCTGCTGCACAACTACCTTGAGCAGGTAGGGTTCCATCCCGACCGCTTCCAGATAAGCTACATCGATTCTGAGGAGGTCGAGGCCTACGTCAGAACGATCAACGAGTATATCGGCAAGGTACGGGAGCTCGGACCTAACCCGGTCGACCCGCAGACCAACGTCATGCCGAAACGTATAGAGATGCCATGGCTGGACATCAAGCCCGAGAAGAGATGGGACGAAGGGTTAAAATTATAAAGAGAAAAGGGAAAAGGTTTGACGCCTCCGGGTCAAGTACCGTTCGGCGCTCTCTTCCTCCCTTCCATCAAGGATGCGCCGATGGTCACGGCGAATCCCACTGGAATGCTGATTATGCCAGGGTTGTTCAGGGAGAAGAACGGGTCCTCCATCACCGTGGGGCTGATCAGTATCAGCAGTATCGAGAGCACCAGGCCGGTAAATATCCCGAGCACCACTCCCTTCTCGCTGGTCTTCTTCCAGAACAGGGTGCAGATCAGCGCCGGGATGTTCGCGGAAGCGGCTATGGCGAAGGCCAGTCCCACCAGGAAGGCCACGTTCTGCCCCTTGGACAGTATCCCCAGTGCTATGGCTATCACGCCTACGCCTACCGCCGTCAGCTTGGAGACGCGCAGCGCCGATTTCTCCGTCGTCTTCTTTCCCAGTATCTCGGTGTAGATGTCATGGGCTATGGCACCAGCGGCTGCCATGATCAGCCCGGACACGGTACCAAGGATTGTGGCGAAGGCTATGGAGGATATTATGGCGAAGAACACCTCCCCTCCGATGAAGTTGGCCAGCGTCGGTGCGGACAGATTGCTGTCGCCGATAAGGAACTCTCCCTTGCCGGCGAAGTAATTGGCGCCCAGACCGAGGAACAGCGTCAGTATGTAGAACACACCGATGACGAATATGGCCACCACGGTCGACTTACGCGCATCGGACGGCTTTGGCACAGTGTAGTAACGGATGAGTATATGCGGCAGCGCGGCCGTGCCCAGTATCAGCGCCAGTGCGAGCGATGCGTAATCCAGAGGGTTGGTGAACTTGAGCCCGGGGGACAGGAACACATCTCCAGAGTATGCCGGGAAGGCGCCCGTCGAGGGGTTGGAAGCACCATTGTTCAGGATCTCACCGATGAAGTCCAGCGGTCCGAGGCCAGCGACGATCAGCACCCCGATGGTCAGCCCGAGCGCGGCGAACAGGAGCAGTAGGCCTTTTATGAACTGTACCCAGGTCGTCGATACCATGCCCGCGGTGGCAGTGATCAGTATCACTATCCCGCCTACGATCAGCACCCCCCATTCATAGGGCAGGCCGATCAGCGGCTGTACTATCGTACCAGCGCCCACCATCTGCGGTATGAGATAGAACACGCTCACAACCAGTGTCGATATGGCCGCGGCCAGGCGCACCCTCTTGCTCTTGAACTTATGTACCAGGGCGTCAGCGAACGTGTACTTGCCCATCACCCGCAGCGGTTCAGCGATGAGGAAAAGTGCCACTATCCATCCGGCCAGGAACCCTATTCCATACATGAAACCGTCGAACCCGCTGAAGGCTATCATGCCTGCCACACCCAGGAAGGAGGCGGCGCTGAGGTAGTCCCCGGCGAACGCTATGCCATTCACGAACCACTTGACACCGCCGCCCGCCACGTAATAATGGCCGGCGGTCCTGACCCTGCGGGAGAAATATATCGAGATGGCCATGGTGGCCAGGGTGATGAGCAGGAACAGGGCGAAGGCCAGAGGCTTGAAGCTGTTGTCTAGCAGGTCCGCCATTTACTGCTCCCCCTTTTCCACGCGCACGGCATAATAGTTGAAGGCCAGCGCCATCACTATGGCAAGCACTATGACGGTCATTCCCATGATCAGCCCCACGTTAAGACCGGCCACGTGCTCCTTGAGCACGTCCTTCCCGAATGTGCCTAGTATGGTGAACGTGCCGTAGAGCACGGCGTACGCGCTGAACAGCCAGAGCCCGATCCGGAACTTACGCGAATGGATGATGGCCGAGAGTTCGTCCTTCTCCTCCGCGATGGGCGTTGGCATGGCCATTGCCAGGGCGACCTCGATCTCTTCCTCGGTGGGTTTCACTATGTACACCGAGACCTTCGCCCGTTTTGTCACGGCCTCTGCCACATTTCCGAGGTAAAGCCCAGAGAGCCCGCGGGGATTGGAACTGCCCATGACGATCATGTCGATCCCATCCTCCTCGGAGGCGCGTAGGATCTCGCCGGTGACGGCCCCCTCCCTTACCAGTACCTCGGTCCTCAGCCCAACTTTGTTGGCAAGCTGCAGGGCGAATGTTGTTCCGTCGATACCGGTGCCTCCGCGCTGGCTCACGTCCTCGCTGACCTTCTCGATATACAAGGCCGGGTCCTGCTCTATCACCTTGAGGATAACCAGTGTGGCGCCCTTCTCCTTGGCGATGCGTACAGCGGCCTGGGTAGCGACCAGTGCTGGTAAGGAACCGTTCGTCGGTAACAGAATGCGGCTCATGTTCGCACCCTCGGTCCAGACGTTTCGTTCGCACACGCCCTCATGTCCGACCAAATGGGCAGAGGCCCCGGATCATTCCCCCTTGCTTCTAACCGTTCAGGGGCGGCGTCCACGGGAAGACGCCGAACGACCTCGCTTGGATGGGATTTGACATCCATGGTTCGGAGTAATTTTTATGGTAGGTACTTAAAACTTTTTGTTAATTCTACGAATTATGCAGTGAATATGGCCAATTGATGCTGATATTGCATAAATATTACGATAATCATCAAACAAATGCTATCATGTATCATGCCAAATCGCATAATGTCGATATAATCATAGGCAAAATCAACGTCGTTCAGCGAAGGCCAGGCATACGTTCTATTCTTGTCCAAAAAATAAAATGACGATGCGAATAGAAAAAAATAATCGGCATCTGACGTGGATTATCGATTCCGATAATCACCTTCCGTTCCGATGCACTACTTCTTGCCCATATGTCTTCGGATATATCCCTGGACAGCATCGCGCACGGTGCCTTCCTCGTCCATGATCATCTTGATGCCAAGCTCTTCCATCTTCATCCGCCCGTGCTCCCCGGCGAAGCCGGTGAGGACCACGTCGGGCCTGAGCGCCGCGATGTTATTGGAGGTCATGATGCCATGCCCGACGTCCGTGTACTTCTTGGGGTTGTCGTGCACCTCTACCTTCCAGGTCTCCGGGTCGATGATGAGGAGATAGCGGGCGTGCCCGAAATCCTCCTCTACTAGGTCATCGAGCGTAGGCCCCTCGGCGGTGACGCACAGGCGGACCGTATCAATCACCGACCTTCTTCAGCAGCTTGTCCACCATCTCATGGAAGGCCTTGGCCGCGACATTGTTCTGGTCCTTCAGCACGATCGGCGTGCCATCGTCCCCGCCAAGTACGACGTTCGGGTCCAAGGGCACGCGCCCAAGGAAGGGCACTCCCATCTCAGCAGCGGCACGTTCCCCGCCCCCGACCTTGAAAAGGTCGATGTGATTTTGGCAATGGGGGCAGATCAGTCCGCTCATGTTCTCCACGATGCCCAATACAGGCAACTTCAGTGCCTGGGCGAAGGTCACGCTCTTGCGGGAATCCAGCAGGGCCACGTCCTGGGGCGTGGTCACGATGATGGCACCGTCAGCATCCTCGAGGAGCTGTCCTATTGTCAAAGGCTCGTCCCCGGTCCCCGGCGGCAGGTCCACGATCAGATAGTCCAGGTCGCCCCACTTCACGTCGGCGACGAACTGCCTCAAGGCACCCATCTTGATAGGTCCGCGCCAGACGACCGGAGTGTCAGGGTCCTGCAGCAGGAATGCCATGGACATGACCTTCATGTGCGGAGGGACCAGAACGGGCATGAGCCCGTCCTCGTCGGACATGACCTCTCCGTCCTCGATATGCAGCATCTTTGGGATGTTAGGCCCATGGATGTCCGCGTCCAGTATGCCGACCTCGTAGCCCCTCATGGCCAAGGCCGTGGCGATGTTGACGGTGACGGTGCTCTTGCCTACACCGCCCTTTCCGGACATGACTATTATCTTGTGCTTGATCCTGGCCAGGGACTTCTTGAGCTTATATTCCTTGTCGTCCATGGTCTTGACCTCGATGTTGTCAGAATCTTCCATTATTTCACCTCAGACCTTGGTCCGGAAGTATTCCCGGATCATGTTGCGCTCTCCGCGCTGCAATATCTCACCCATGGTGGAGGAAGACACCCCAAAACTTTTCGCCAGGTCATGTAGGCTGGTCCCCCGGGGATAATCAAAATATCCATTGTCAAGGGCGGCGCGGATCGCCGTCTCCTGCTTTCGGGTCACAAAGCTGGTGTCGTCCAATTGCTTCTTGGAGATCAGCTTTATGGAGCATCCTCCCTCTTCCAGTCCCTTGAACAGGTCCCTCAGACCATCTTCATTGCTGGCGACGACCTGCCATTCCACCTTTCCGGTGGTCTTGGTCCTGGCGCTCCGAAGGTAGCAATCGGAACTCTCGATAGCCTTACAGGCACGACATTTCGTTAAAAGGACGATCCCTCGCAAGCGCCCGTCCTCAGTGATGGACGGCTGCCATTTGCTTACGTCCGGATGATGCTCGATAGCTTTGGAGATGCTCTCTCTGATCACCGGGTCGTCGCATTCCAGCTCCACGAAGGAACGGGCGCCCCTCTCTCCGAAGGGAACGCAGTCCAGTATCCTCACCGAGACATCGAAGTTCGTCGAGACGTCGCTGATCCAACTGTCGGGGATGTCCAATTCCAGCAACGCCTCGATCATCTTTCGTCCTCAACGGCAAAAAGCCCCTTGCATAGAAAAAGTTAACTCTGTTTATCATGAAAATCCCGGCACAATCGAGTGATGCGCCCGGCCGCCCCTGGCTCCCCCAATGGACATTTCCATGTCGTCTTCGTTCCGATCATCTTGCGGACCCCATCGACCATCGTGGCCGGGTCGGTGCCGACCAGCACGTTCCCCCCTACCTCCACGGTCTCCGGTCTTTCCGTGTTATCGCGCAGCGTGACGCAGGGGACACCCAAGATGCATCCTTCCTCCTGCACTCCACCGGAGTCGGTGAGCAACAGTGCTGCGTTCGATTCTGCCTGCAGGAACTCAAGGAAGCCCAATGGGGATATCACACGGACCCCATCGGGTATTGGCAGACCGAAGGATGCTATGTTCTTCTTCGTGCGGGGATGCATGGGCCAGATGATCTCACGATCAAATTCCCTGATCACCTTCCCCATACCATCTAGCACATCGGCCAGACGCTCAGGGGAGTCCACGTTCTCCTGCCGGTGGAGGGTGGCGAGGACGTACCCGCCATTGGTCAGCCCGAGCGTCTCCAAGGTGTTCACCTTCTCCTGGGCCAGTCGTAGGTTCTCATGGACAGCGTCCACGATGGTGTTGCCGGTGACGAATATCCTATCCTTGGAGATGCCTTCGGCCTCTAGGTTGGCCGCGGAGACATCGGTGGGGGCGAACAGCAGGTCGGCCATATGATCGGTGAGCACCCGGTTGATCTCCTCCGGCATCCCGCGGTCAAAGGAGCGCAGACCTGCCTCCACATGTCCGACGGCGATGTTCAGCTTGACCGCCGCCAAGGCCCCGGCCAGAACGGTGTTCGTGTCCCCTTGGACCAGCACCATGTCCGGTCGCTTCTCCAGAAAGAAGCGTTCCAGGCCCATGAGCATCCTGCCCGTCTGCGCCCCATGGGTTCCTGAGCCGACCTCCAGATTGACCGTTGGCTCCGGCAGTTCGAGGTCGCGGAAGAAGACCTTGTCCATATCATAAGAGTAATGTTGACCAGTATGTACGATGTCGAATTCCTCGTGAGTGTGCTGGAGGTCCCTCACGATCGGGGACATTTTCACTATCTCGGGCCTGGTGCCCAGGACTATGCAGTATCTCATCGCATGACCTGGTCCATGAACTCTTCCGTGCTCTTAATGATGCGCTCGCCGATCTCCCGGGGTAAGAGCGTGAGCATCTCCGGCTTTCTATCTAGGATATCGCGGCAGACGACGAAATCATGATTGAGCAAGGTCCGCTGCTCCCCTCTTTTGATGTTCAGTACGGTTATCGGGTATATGTTGTTCCTTGAGATCAGCTGCTCCAGGCTTCCATCGTCAGGGTATCTCCACCCGATGAGGTTCATGCCAACGCAGTTGGCGTACTTGACCACGTCGCTAGAGAACTTGGTGTTGGTCACCAGCCACACCGAATCAAGGTCGTTGACGTCCCTTATGTCCAGGTAACGTCCCCATGAATAGAGCGCTTCCTGTATGCCCGATTTGATGCCCAGGGCGTTATGGAACTTGCACTCCACCGAGGCCCTATAATCGCCCTTTGTTATGACCACGTCCACCTCATGCGTTACGCATCGCCCGTTCAAGGTCAGGCGGACATCGGTATGGTATCCCATCTCACGGAAGACCCTGGCCATGAACGTCTCGAAGGAATGGCCGTCCGGCCCCATGAGCATCAACGCCTTCTTCAATGAGAACTGCTGCGCCTTCCCGGTCGGGAGCTGCGCCCTTATTCGACGATACAGCTCCTCGGTGGTGATCCCGTCATACAGCTCGGGCATTACCCTTTGCAGTATGCACTCGGCCTCCGATCTCGTCGCTCCGACCTTCAATAGGGCGTATATGGCCTTTTCGGGGTCGAACTCCTCCGCCTCGCCGGACCGTTTTATGACGCGCATCAATATTACTGAACGGAATGGCGATAAATCAAGCTTACTAGTCCAGCGATAGGACCGCGTCCACCATCTGGTCAGATTGGCATTCGGCCTCGGAGCGCGGGACCTGCCACTGCCCTTCGGTCTGTGGCACCAGTTCCCTGCGGAACTCCTCCATCTCCCCGTTCTTCCAGACGACCGAGACGCTGATGACGCTGTTCTTGATCTCCAACCTCAGCTCCTTGAGGACTGACAGGTATATGGACGCCTTGCTCTTGCCACCGCGCGCTCGACCAGAGCCGCAGCAGGCCATGAGCCCGATGCCCTCCATCTGGTCCACCATCTTATAGCACGAGGCCGACGGGACCTTGGTCACGCTAGCTACGCCCGATACTGTCATACTGCGCTTCGATGTCGCGGCCATGATACAGAGGACATCAGTGTCTATCAGATATGTCGCGATCACCTTACGGTCCATACGGCGCAATATGTCTAATGCGTTGTAGACCGCCGTCTCCTCCTCCAACTTGCTCACTTGCATGAAAGAATTCCCCATGAAGGAATTGAACGTTCTAACAATAAAACTATTGACGAATAATGTAAGCATATTCCATGAAAAAATTGGATGCTGGAAAGGGTTTCAACGAGCGTGTTTCACATTCCGCGGACATCCGTTTCCTGAAGGGTCTTGTCGATCTCCGCCTTCAGATGCTCCGGGATGCCGCGTATGCCGACGTCCAAGAAGCCGCGCACGATCATGCCCACGGCCTCCTCCTCGCTCAGCCCGCGGGACATAAGATATTCAACCTGGTCCTGGGCGATCTTGCCGACGGCGGCCTCATGGGTCATCTCCACGTCAGGTACGCGCGCTTCCAGCTCGGGGATGGCGATCTGCACGCCCTTATCGTTGAGTATGAGCCCCTTGCATTCCAGATGTGCCTTGATCCCCGGGGCGTTGCCGATCAGCTGGCCACGGGCTATCACCGTGCCGCCGGTGGTTATGGTCCTGGAGATGAGCTCGGCGCGGCACCCGGGTGCGTTCAATATGGCCCTGGAACCGAGGTCCATCACGCTGCCAGGATGAGCGACGGCCACGGAGCTGAAGCGGCATACACCATTCTTCCCGTTCATGTTGGCGGTCGGGTACATCTGTATGGTCTTGACCGGTTTCAATGCCACGTAATTGTTGATGTATGCGGCACCCTCGTCCATTTGGACGATCGTGCGCGGGCGCACCCCGATGAACTCGGACCAATTGTGGATCATGGTGAACGTCAATTTGGAGTCCTTCTTCAGGAAGAACTCCGATATGCCCATGTGTAAGCCCTTCTCCACCCCTTTGGACGTGGCGCAGCCGGTGACGACCTCGAACTCCGAGCCCTCCTCGGCGATGAGCACATTGTGCACGAACTGCTTGGTATTGCGGTTCTTGAGCAACAGGCAGGTCTGCACTGGCAGTTGGACCTTCGCTCCCGGCAACGCCCGTATGAAATAGCCATCGGCCTTCTCCAGGTACGTCTCGGCCGTATACTTGTCAGTGTCAGGCTGTACGGCCTTCCACACATAGTCCTTCAGCCAATCGTGCACTTTCATGGCCTGGGACAGGGGCATCAGCTCCACGCCCGTGCCCATGGTGGCCGAGTGCACCACGGTGTTGTCCATCAGAAGGAAGTTACCGGACTTGCCCTGGGCGGTAGGCATGATGCCTGTGTCCAGCATCGTCCTCTGGGTGTCCTTGGACAGGTCCTCGAAGGATCCTGAGGTCGACAGCTCCCTGCTGCCCTCGTCATACTCATCCAGGTCGATGTCCTCACCGAACTTCGCCGCCTTCTTTAGAGCTCCCTTCGCTCTGTTCTCCTCGTCCGTCACCATCTCAAGCCCTCACAGGTTCTCCACGACGTTCGGTCTCTTCAGCTTGCAGCGGATGCACTCGTTATATCCCATCTTGCGTATCTCCGCCAGAAGTTCGCGGGGATTCCCAGAGCATGCGACCGTCCCGTCGCACATGACGTAGCCGCGGTCGCCCTCCACGTAATCGAGTATCTGCCCGGTATGGGTGATGATGAGGGCCGCCTTGCCGCTCTTCTCCCGCCATCCCGCGCAATGTGACTGTCCTTGGAGTATGTCGTGCACCTTGAGCCCGAGCTTTTCGATGGACACCATGTCCACTCCGCTCTCCGGTTCGTCCAGCAGCAGCAGGCAAGGTTTCTGCGCCTCCAGTTGAAGTATCTCGGAACGCTTGATCTCACCGCCGGAGAAACCGACGTTCACGTCCCTTTCCAGGAACCGGGTCATGTCCAGGCCCTCGGCCAGAACCGCCGGGTCGACTTCTCCCTTTCCGGCTATGCGCACCAGATCCTTCAATCGTACCCCGGTCAGGTTCGGGGGGCGTTGCATCATCATACCGATGCCGCGCTTCGCCCGTTCGTTCACAGGCATATGGGTGATGTCCTCTCCGTTGAGCAGGATGCTGCCATTCTTGACCTTGTACTCTGAAAAGCCCATGATGGTCATGAGCAAGGTCGATTTCCCGGAACCGTTGGGTCCGAAGAGCACGGTGGTATAGCCGGCCTTGACGCTCAGGGACAGATCATGAAGGATCTCCTTGCCGCCCACCTCGACGGTGAGGTTCTTGATTTCCAGCATTATGACATCTCCTGTTGGCGATTGTAGCCGATTGTTAATAAGGATATCGTGTCAGGCATGGTAACGATCGGGATGCTCCAGCACCATGATCTCGTTGCCGTCCTCGTCCAATAGCACTGCTAGGAGCCCTCCCCAAGGCTGTCGCTGCGGTCTCAGCTTGAAGACCACTCCCTGGTCCACCAGCTCCCGGTGCAGGTCGAATATGCTGTCGCAGGAGAAGACCACCCCCGTAGGTCCTCCCGGCCGGCGCGCATCATCCTTCTCCGGGACGTATAGCGCCACCTTTCCAAGCGGTTCGTTCGGTCCCAGCTCTGCCCAGTTGCCCTCACGGTAGCGGAGCTTTAATCCGAGGGCCTCCATGTAAAAGTCAAGGGCCGCGTCCAGGTCCGATACGGGAATGGCCGACATCCAGACGCGGGTGAGCACGCCCTTCCTCTCCAGCGGTTCGCTTCCTCCCATCGGGTCCCCTATAGGCATGGTCCCTACATTCCTCTGGAGATGATAAAAAGAATTCCATGGGCGCTGGATGATGAATGTGCCCCGAACCGCCGTCCATCATGCTCGTTCATCACCAATTATCGAAACAGATAACCAAGCGAGAAAGTAAATATCAACCACGGGTAATGGTCGACCGATGAAGAAGACCATCGCCATCCTCGGACCACCGGTCATCTGGGCGCATCTCAGCCGCGGATATCGCCAACTGGCGGAGTTCATCTGCGTATCACCCGTAAGAACGGTGTTCCTTGACGATGCTGGTTTCTCCCTCTTTCTTGTCGATGCGTTCGCGGGCAAGTACAGCACCGTGGTCGTGTTCGATCCCACGACGGCGGATGCCGCTGCGGAGATGGTAAAAAGACGACAGATGCAGATACGATACAAGGCCGCGTCCAAGAACGTCGAGGTCATCGCTGTCGGCGAGGACACGGCGGCCCTCATCTCAGGGTACGGGATCAAGGTAAGTTCCGTGGCGCCCGAGCCTACCACGGAACCATTGGTCAATTTCATCAACAGCAAGCCCCGGCGTGGAACGATGGCGTTGCACCGGTCGGACCAGGAGTCCTCCGAGCTGATCGATAGACTACGGGAGTCCGGCTGGCAGGTCGACGACGTCCATCTGTACTCCTTGGAACTGGACGAATCGGATGACATGGCGGCGCTGCTCGACCGCTTGGAGGATGGCAACATCGACATCCTGGTCTTTCCCACTCCTTCCAACGCCCGGGCGTTCATGGTCCAGCTGGAGGAGAGGTGCGGAAAGGACGATGCCTGCTCGCTCCTGCTGGGACTGCAGATAGTGGCCATGTGCCCGCAGACCCGGCAAATGCTGGAAGGGTATGGGATAAAGGTGTCGATGGTGCCCACCCAGGCTACGCCCGGACACTTGCTGGAAGAGCTTATGCGCGACCTCTGAGGGCCGCTCCGCTCATCCTTCACCGGTCCGGCCTTTGCAGGCCTCCGCCAGCGTTGCCACGGTCTTCTCGAGGTCGGCGGAGGAAGAGCCGTCCAGGGTCAGGGCCACCAGCGCGCTTCCGACGATCACCCCGTCCGCTCCCATACCCCGCAGGGCGCGCACCTTCTCGGGCGTGGAGATGCCGAACCCAGCGGCCACTGGCATGCCGTTGTTGGCCTCATGCGCTCTGCGCACCTGCCTTTCCATGTCCGGTGTGGTGCCCGTGTCCCCACCGGTGATCCCAGGGCGGGTGACGAGATACAGGAATCCGGAGGTAGCGTTCGCCAGTTCCGCCGCTCTTTGGTCAGGGGTGAGCGGCGTGCTCAGCTGCACCAGGTCGAGGCCGCTCTCACGGCACAACTTCATCAGGGAACCGCTCTCGTGCAAAGGGAGGTCCGGCACTATGAGCCCGTCCACGCCCGTGCTGATGCATTCCTTCACATAGCGCTCCTCACCGAAGCGGAAGATCGGGTTGTAGTAGCCCATGAGCACGATCGGGACGTCCGTGCGCGACCTCAGCTCACGGACCAGGTCCAAGACCATCCTGGGCGTGACGCCGTTCTCCAACGCTTTGACCGAGGCCTCCTGGATGACCGGGCCGTCGGCCACCGGGTCGGAGAACGGAACACCGATCTCCATCACATCAGCGCCGCCGCGTACGCAGGCCATGACCATCTCCATCGACCTGGGCATGGACGGGACGCCTGCCATCAGATAGCATACCAGCGCGGTGCGCCTCTCGGCCTTGGCGTTCGAGAACGCCCGTCCGATGCGGCTCACTGGACCACCCCCATGTCAAAAACGGTCTCCAGGTCCTTGTCGCCGCGGCCGGAGATGGTGATGACCACGATCTGGTCCTTGGACATCTTCGCCGCCTCGCGCATCCCCGCATGCACCGCGTGGGCGCTCTCCAGGGCCGGTATTATGCCCTCCACCTGGGATAGGAGGACGAACGATCCCAATGCCTCCTTGTCCGTTACGCCTACGTACTCAGCACGCTTGATGTCCTTCAGGAAGCTGTGCTCCGGTCCCACTCCGGGATAGTCCAGCCCCGGGGCCACGCTGTGCGCTTCCTTGATCATGCCGTTCTCGTCCTGGAGTAGATATGACTTGCATCCTTGCAGCACTCCCACCTCGCCTACGGTGAGCGTCGCGGAGTGATGCTCGGTGTCCAGCCCTTCTCCGGCCGCCTCGGCGCCCAGCATCCTGACGTTCCTATCGTCCAGGAACGGATGGAAGGTGCCGATGGCGTTGCTGCCACCGCCCACGCAGGCCACCAGCAGGTCGGGCGTCCTGCCCTCCGCCACTATGAGCTGCTGTCGTATCTCCCGGCCGATTATGCTCTGGAAGTCCCGTACCATGGTGGGGTACGGATGCGGACCGGCGGCCGTGCCCAGCAGATAATAGGTATTCTCAACGCTGGCGGCCCAGTCGCGGAACGCCTCGTTTATGGCGTCCTTCAGCAGCTTGGAGCCGGACCTGACCTCATGGACCTTGGCGCCCATGAGCTTCATGCGGAAGACGTTCATGCGCTGCCTGGCCACGTCCTTCTCCCCCATGTATATCTCCGCCTTCATGCCCAGGACGGCCGCGGCCATGGCCGTCGCCGTCCCGTGCTGCCCCGCTCCCGTCTCGGCTATAAGACGTTCCTTGCCCATGCGCTTTGCCAACAGCGCCTGCCCCATCACGTTGTTGAACTTGTGCGCCCCGCCGTGGCAGAGGTCCTCCCGCTTGAGATAGATCTTCGCTCCTCCGCACCTTTCCGTGAGACGTCTGGCGAAGTATAGCGGGGTCTCTCGCCCGCCGTAATTGACATTGTATCCGTCCAGCTCCTTCAGGAACGCAGGGTCCTTCTTCGCCCTTTGATATTCGCTCTCCAGTTCCATAAGGGCAGGCACCAGCACCTCTGGCACGTACTGTCCCCCGTATTCACCGAATCTAGTGTTCATGGTCGATCGACCTCCCTGATGACATCGATAAAGGCGTTGACCTTGTCCTGGTCCTTGGCCGCTCCGGACTCCACCCCACTGGAGACGTCCACCGCAAAGGGCGCTACCTTCCTGACGGCCTCGGCCGCGTTCTCCGGGCATAGACCGCCTGCCAGCACCACCGGGAACGGGCGTACCGATTCGCGGACGCCGCGACTGACGCTCCAATCATGCACCGTTCCGTTCCCGCCGGCACGCTCGCCCGGTGTGTCGAGCACCAACGCTTGGCAATGGCGCAGGCAATCCTTTTCCACGGTCGTTCCGGGAGTGGCATGCTTCATCCCCCAAACTTTCATTCCCAGTCCGGAGGCGAACCTCAGCAGCTCCTCGTTCAAAGGTACGTGCAGCTGAAGGATGTCCGGTTCCAGGAGCGCGATCATCCTTTCCAGCGATGGACGGTCCGTTTCCGTGGTCACGGCCACCTTCACGTTGTCGCATGAGGACATAAGCTCCCGGGCCGTTCTCAGGTCCAGGTTCCGCGGCGATTGCGCCAAGACGACGAAACCGAGAAAGTCCGCCCTGCGGCAGCGGTCCAGATCGCCGGTGCTGCGCATCCCGCAGATCTTCACGGCGGTCATCTCGGCATCCTCATCGACATGAGCTTGTCCTTTGGGCATGGAGATCGGCTCAGGGCCGACCCAACCAGCACGCAGGACGCGCCCAGGTCTCGCATCCTCTCTACATCCTCTCGGCTGTCCATCATGCTCATGACCATGGTCGGCCGTCCGTCCGATTCCAGCAATCTCAGGGCGGACCTGACCTCGTCCGGTCCGGCTCGGAACGTGCGCAGGTCACGCTGATTGTAGGCCAGAACGTCCGTGCCGCTGTCGATGGCTTTGCTCAGCTCCTCGATGGTGGACGATTCCAGCACGACCTCCAACCCCAGTTCATGGGCGCGCTCGATCAGTCCGTCCCTGCCTTGGGCCAGGCCACGATCGAAGACCCCCTCTATCAGCAGGACCGCGGACGCCCCCAATCTGGCGGCCGTCTCCAGCTGCCTGCGGTCGATTATGAAGTCCTTCATCATCACCGGCATGCCTGTCCTGATCGCCACGACCATGTAGCGCAGAGATCCCATGAAATATCGGGGTTCAGTAAGTACGGACATGGCGGCAGCGCCACCCTGGCGGTAGTCCTCCACCAGCTCCTCGGCCATATGCGCTCCCAGGCGGCCGGCGGTGGGCGAGGCCAGTTTCACCTCGGCTATTATCGGGTAATCTGGATGGTCCCTTATCGTCCCTATCAACGAGGTCCGTCTCCCCGGGGCCGCGTCCGGAAGACCGGCCGCCCGATCGGAATAGAAACCGCAGTCGACCAGCTCGCGGGCGTTGTCGATCAGCAGCGACAGGCGGTCCTCGACCCCGCTGAGCATCATTCATCACTCCTGTAATTGCTGGCAGAGACATACTCCTGCACCTTGGCGAAGGCCGCACCGCTGTCGATGGCCTTCTCGGCCAGGGATATTCCCGAGGCTATGCTCGGAACCGAACCGAAGGCATACAGGGCGCATCCGCTGTTGAGCAGGACCATGTCCCGGCGTTCGTTCCTCTTGCCGCGCAATATGTCATTGCAGGCGCGGACGGAGGCCTGCGGGGCGAGCTCTCCTACCTTCTCAGGCAGGCACCGCTGCAGTCCGAACTCCTCCGGTGTGATCTCATATCGTTCCACACCATCGCCATCTACCTGTGCTACCAGGGTCGGTCCGCACATCGAGGCCTCGTCCATCCCCGGCAGGCCGTGAACTACCAACGCCCGGTCCACGTTCAGAGAGATGAGCGCCTGGGACACCGGGTCCAGAAGCTCAGGCGCGCAGACGCCGATCAGTTGCCTGCGACGACCCAGGACCGGGTTCATCAGCGGGCCCATGATGTTGAATATCGTCCTTCCCGGCACCATCTTCCGGGCCTTGGCCACATGGCGCATGGCCGGGTGGTACACCGGGGCGAAGAGGAAAGCGAAGTCGATATCGTTCAGCATCCTCTCCGTGCGTTCGATGTCCGGGGAGATGTCGGCTCCCATGGCCTCCAGCAGATCGGCGCTCCCGCACCTTCCCAGGGAGGAACGGTTCCCGTGCTTGGCCACGGGAACGTGCGTCGAGGCCAGCACGAACGAGCTGATGGTGCTTACGTTGAAGCTGCGGACCGGGGCACCGCCCGTACCGCACAGGTCCATGACGATCGGGTGCTTCGTGGATATGCGTTTGCTGGGCGGGTAGAACACGGATATCATTCCGACAAGGTCCTCCGGGCTCTCTCCGTCCTTTCCCATCTCCATGAGGCGATTGGCGATATTACGGTCCGTCATGCGGCCTTCCAGCACCTCGACGGCGAACCTCCGTGCCTGGAACGATCCCTCGGAACCGCTCATTGCCGCACCTCGAGCGAACGGACGAAATTGTCGATGATCTCCTGACCACGCTCGGTCAGCACCGACTCCGGATGGAACTGCACGCCTTCGATAGGATAGGAGCGGTGGCGTACGCCCATGACGGTGCCGTCCTCACAGCGTGCCGTCACCTCTATCTCCGGCGGCAGCGCCTCTTCTATCACACATAATGAGTGGTATCTTCCGACGATCATCGGTGACGGCAATCCTTGGAAGACGCCCTTTCCATCATGGTCCATCATCGACGAACGTCCGTGCACTGGTGTCGGCGCCCGGGAGACGACCCCACCGAAAGCGCAGGCGATGCCCTGATGCCCCAAGCATACGCCGAGCGTCGGAATGTGCGGCGAAAGCTCTTTGAGCACAGAGCTGCAGGCACCGAAATCTCCCGGGTCCGTAGGATGCCCCGGTCCAGGAGAGATCACGATGCCCTGGTACCTTCCCGCTATCCCGTCCATGTCCAGATGGTCATTGCGCACTACCTCCGGTTCCGCACCGGCCAATGCCAACGAGTGGGCAAGGTTGTAGACGAAGGAGTCATAGTTGTCAATGAGAAGGACGCGAGGCCTCATGGGCTCCCTCCGGCGCACATCTGCAGGGAGCGGTGCACGGCACCGAGCTTGCTCTGACATTCTTCGTATTCCTTTTCAGGAACGGAATCCAGTACTATGCCGGCCCCGGCCTGCATGTATATCCGGTCCTCGTTTATGAAGGCAGAACGGATGGTGATGGCGGTGTCCAGGTCGCCCTGGTCCGATATGTAGCCGACCGCTCCGGCGTACGGTCCACGGCCCCGGCCCTCCAGCGACTCGATCAATCGCATGGCGCGATGCTTCGGCGCCCCGCTGACCGTCCCCGCCGGGAACACGGCCGTCAATGCGTCCAGAGCGTCCCTGTCCGGACGCAGTATGCCTCGGACCCGGGAGACCATATGTTGTACGTGGCTGTACTCCTCCACCCTCATCAGGTCGGCGACCTCCACCGTGCCGTACTCGCACACCTTCCCCAGGTCGTTCCTGGCCAGGTCCACCAGCATTATATGTTCCGCTCTTTCCTTCTCATCGGAGAGCATCTCGCGCCGGTTGCTGCGGCGCTGCCTGAGGTCCGCACCCAGCGGCCTGGTCCCCGCTATGGGATACATGATCGCCTCCTTTCCCCTGACGGTGACCAGCGTCTCCGGGCTGGAGCCGATGACCTTCCTCCTCCCGAAGTCCAGATAGAACATGTAAGGCGATGGGTTGACCTTCCTCAAGCGAAGATATAGTTGGAACGGATCGCCCCTGAAACGGTGCTCCTCGTGTCCCGAGAGAACTACCTGGAACGCCTCTCCGTCAACTATCCGCTTCTTGACGTCCCTGACACCGCTTACGTACTCCTCCTTCGAAGTAGCGGAGGTGACGTCCTCCAGCACGAACTGTTCCTCGGTCGGTTCCACCTCGAGCTGAGGCAGGCAGCACTCCTCTCCTTCCGGGTGGAATTGGTAGACCTTGAAGGCCGAGTGGTCGTAGATGAGCCCGCTCTCATACAATCCTAGCTCATAGACCGGGAAGCCGCCGGAGCTGAGGTCCAGGTCCGGTTCGATCGAGTTTATCAGATGATAGGAGAAGTAGCCGACCAGCCCTCCCATGAACGGGAACGGGGATGGACCCGATGACCGGGACGACATCTCCTTGCGGACCTCATCCAACCCCTGCCGCTGACCTTCGCCCACCAGGACCTTCTTCGGCGAGGCGCCTAGAAATGAGTAGGCGACGGTGCGCGAGGATGCGTCGGCGCTCTCCAGGAGGAACGAAGCGGCAGATCCTCTCCTCAATCTGTCGTAGGCCTGGGCCGGAGATAGGCGCAGGTCAATCTCCTCATAGACCGTTCGTTCGCTTTTTTTCATAGTAAGATGTGCACATTAATGACTATATATAAGCATTATTGTATTTTATAATACATGTAAATATATTATATGTTCGGTGATGGCGACAAGAAGGACACGAGTTTTGAAGCACCTGTTGAATCGAGCGTGCTGGTATCGAACGGACGCCGAGGACCAGTTCATATCGATAGGATTATCTGAATGCCCAAAAGGACCACGATGGCATTGCCCACTATGATGCTGGCGTTCATGAACCGCGGGGACAGGCGCGTCCTGGCGATCGCCTCGATCGCCGCCAGTACGGTCTGCCAAGAGACCGAGGCGATGGTCACACCGACAACGAAAAGCAGGGACTCTTCCAGAGTGAACGACCAGGTAGTCCCCCTCCCTATGATGAGCGCGGCGAAGTAGGCCACGGTGAACGGGTTGAGAGAGGTCAGGGCTATGAACCTGCCATATATCGTCCAGGCCTCGGTCCGGTCCGTCTCCCGGGCTTTCCCCCGTCCTTTTTCTTTCTTATGAGCAACAGCCCATAGGCGCCCATGGCCATCAGTGCCAGACCGCTCGCCAGCTGGAGCGGGAACGAATAGGGAGAGATGAACGCGGCCAATGCGGCACCGGTGAAGACCGCCAGCGCGGCGCAGGCCATGTCCACAGTGGCCGTCCCGACGCCGGCCACGAAACCGAGGCGGAAACCTCGTTCCAAAGCAAGGTTGACGATGGGGATGGAGATGCCTCCCAGAGGGATGGCGATGCCATAGCCAGCGAGCAGACCGTCCAAAAGAGCGCTCATCGTCGAACGTTGCCTGGAACGGCGGACCTATAGAAGAATGATAATATCGGCCGGCGTCATCGGGGGAACGGAGATATCCCGATGAAGGTCGTAGCGTTCAATGGCAGTCCCAGGGTGAAAGGGAATACCCATCAGGCATTGGAGATGGTGCTCGAAGAGCTGAACAAGGAGGGCATCGAGACCGAACTGATCGACATCTGCAAGGAGGAACTTAAGCCATGCCGGGCCTGTGGCGCCTGCGGACGAAACAAGGACAGCAGGTGCATCATGAACGATGACCGTCTGAACGAGTACATACAGAAGGTGAAGGAGGCGGACGGGATCCTCATCGGTTCCCCCGTGTACTTCGGGAGCATGACAGCACAGACCAAGGCGCTCATCGACAGGCTAGGGTACGTTGGCATGGCCAATGGATACTTGTTCAAGCGCAAGGTCGGCGCTGCCTTGGCCATAAACCGAAGGGCCGGGGCGCTTTGTACCTTCGACGAAATAAACAAGCTCTTCCTCATCAGCCAAATGATAGTACCGGGAAGCAGCTATTGGAACGTAGGGAACGGCACGAGGCCGGGTGACATCACCTCGGACGAGGAGGGTGAGCGCACCTTCAGAACGCTCGGTCAGAACATGGCATGGTTGCTCAAGAAGCTGAGCTGATGGGTGACAGGACCGGGCTGGTGCATGTATACACCGGTGATGGGAAGGGAAGGACCACGGCCGCCCTGGGGATGTGCATCAGGACGATAAGCCATACCGCACTGGTGGTGCAGTTCATGAAGACCGCGGGCACATATGGTGAGAGCTTCCTCGATGTGCCAGGGCTCAATATGGTCCCATCCGGGCGTGATTGCCAAGTGTTTTAAAAGGAGATCGCCCGGGGGGGGGGACCTCGATATGGCGGCCGAAGGGCTCTTACTGGCACGTTCCGCCATGCACGAAGGTCGTTACGGCATCGTGGTCCTGGACAAGGCAACATGGCCATCAAGCTCGGCCTGCTCGATACGTCCGACGTCGTCGAGGCGGTGAATGACCGCTCTATAGATGTGAAAGTGGTGCTGACCGGACGATGTGCTCCCTCAGAACTTCTCGCGGTAGCAGATTACATCACAGAGATGAAGGCGCTGAGACATCCCTACGAGAAGGGAACGCTGTCGAGGGAAGGGGTCGACCGATAGTTGGCGGCTCCCTTCGTGACAGTAAAAGAGGTGTTGGATCAGAACTTTTCTGCCAGTTCTTTCATGTCCAGACGTAGCTGGATCACGTCGCCTACCACTGCGATAAGGTCGGTGGACACATTTATTATCACTGGCTTCAGAAACTTCTTCTTGATCCCCAGGACCTTGGCCTGTTCCTTGGGCACATCGACCATTATGCTCAGAACGGTCCATTTGGTAGTGTCGATGGTGCTGCCGGCCAGCGTTCCAAGTTCGCGTCCGTCCTTGCTGATGACCCTCTTCTTCTCCTCACTGCTCAATTCCATTGTGGATGACCCCTGTGAACATGTCTCAGGGCGGAGATAAGCGTTTGCTCACCCGAGGCCGTATGATAGGGGCGCAAAGTTCGCGTCCCACGGTCCCGTTCCTTCGGTGTCAAAAGAACGACGTAGAAGCATTTAATGAGACGATTGTCGATACTCGTACTATATGGACGAGACCCTGGAAAAGGAGTACCGTTCCAAGTTGCTGACGGCGGACGAGGCGGTCCTCAAGATCGGTCCAGGCAGGACCGTCTTCCTTGGGACGGCGTGCGGGGAGCCGCAGGCCTTGGTAAGATCTCTGCTGAACAAATCATATGCCATCATAGACAGCGAGGTCATGCAGACCCTCTCATTGGGTTTGACCTTCTACGCCGAGGACAAGTTCATGGACCAGTTCCGATTGAACGCATTCTTCATCGGTCCTAACGTCCGCGCGGCCGTGAACGATGGAAGGGCAGATTATACGCCGGTCAACCTCTCAGATATCGAGCGGTTGTTCTCCAGCGGACTGAAGCCAGTGGACGTCGCGCTCATCCAGGTGGCCCCGCCGGACCAGGACGGGTACTGCAACCTTGGTGTCTCCGTCGACATAACGAAGGCGGCCGCGATGCACGCCGACCTGGTCATCGCCGAAGTGAACCCCAACATGCCCCGATTGGGCGGGGACAGCCGGTTGCACATGCGGGAGATAGACTATCTGGTAGAGAGCGACCAGCCTCTCATCGAATACGTCGGCGAAAATGAGCCGTCCCGAATGGCGCCCCGCATCGGCAAGAACGTGGCCGAGCTCATCCCAGACGGTGCGACCATCCAGGTAGGCTACGGCGCCATCCCCGATTCCATCCTCTCATACTTGACGGACAAGAAGGACCTGGGGGTGCACACCGAGATGTTCTCGGACGGCATCATCGACCTGGTGGAGAAGGGCGTCATAAACGGGAAGAAGAAGAGGTTCCACAACGGCAAGGTCGTCTCCTCGTTCTGCATGGGCTCCAAGCGTCTTTACGACTTCATCAACAACAACGAGATGTTCGAGATGTACCCGTCGTCGTACACCAACGACCCGTGCAACATCGCGCGCAATAACGACATGATAGCGATCAACTCCGCCCTGGAGGTGGACCTGACCGGCCAGGTATGCACTGACCAGATCGGCCACCGTTTCTATTCCGGGATAGGGGGACAGGCGGACTTCATGCGCGGCGCCTCCCGTTCCCGCGGCGGAAAGGCGGTTATCGCACTGCCGTCCACGGCCCAGCATTATACCGTCTCCCGCATCGTTCCCACGCTGACGGCCGGCG
The DNA here is from genome assembly GCA_028682895.1 of Methanomassiliicoccales archaeon. Lineage (GTDB taxonomy): Archaea > Thermoplasmatota > Thermoplasmata > Methanomassiliicoccales > UBA472 > UBA472. Next base: position 119,239 of record JAJRAK010000032.1, on the reverse strand, counting down.
GGGGCGTCACCACCACCCGGGGTGACGTCCAGTTCATCGTGACCGAGTTCGGTGTGGCCGACCTCCGGGGCAAGAGCATAATGGAACGGGCATTGGCCCTCATCGGCATCTCCCATCCGCGCTTCCGGGCCGAGCTGCTCATGCACGCCAAGTCGATGCACTACGTCTACCAGGACCAGCTGGAGGCTGGATACGTCGGGGTCTACCCGGACCATTACGAGACGATCAAGGTCGTCGCCGACCAGGAGATATACATACGGCCGGCGAAGCCGACCGACGAGCCGATGCTCAAGGACCTCTTCTATTCCTTCTCCCGCGACACCGTGTACCAGAGGTTCATGGGATTGAAGCGTGCCATGCCGCACCGGGAACTGCAGCGCATAGTGAACATCGATTACGATACGCGCATGACCATTCCCGCCATCGTCAACGAGGACGGTGTCTGGACCATGGTGGCATTCGCCATGTACGACCTGGACAAGAGGTCGAACACCGCTGAGATATCTTTCGCGGTGAGGGACAGCTGGCAGAACAAACGCCTGGGCACGATGCTCATGGATATCATGGTGACCATCGCCAAGGAGCGGAAGATAAAGGCCTTCACGGCCGAGCTGCTGGCAGAGAACATGCGCATGCTGGACCTGTTCTACCGCACCGGACTGAAGGTGGAGACGCGCCTGGTCGCGGACACCTATCTGGTCACCATCGACCTATGGTCAAAGTGAGCTGCAATCGGGGCATGACGGGTCCCGGGCGAACAGCACCTCGTCCATAAGTCCGTTCTTCATATCGAAGAAGAGCGCGCGCCCTTCCGTCCGCTCGCCGATGCCCGTGATGATCTTCACGGTCTCCATCGCTTGCACGGAGCCTATCATCCCGGCCGCGGCGCCCAGCACCGGGACCGGTCCCCGACGTTCCGCCATCTTCGGGAATGCGCATCGGAGACAGGGTCCTCCGGGCATGATGGTCAGCACATGGCCGCCCATGTCCTCCACGGCCCCATGGACCAGAGGGGTCTTGGACATCAGGCAGTGGCGGTTCAATATGTACCTTCCCTTGGGATTGTCAAGACAGTCCAGGACCACGTCCGCATTCTCAAGGATATATGGATTGTCTTCCTCCAATCGGATGGGCAGCGCCTCCAGCTCGATGTCAGGGTTCAATGCATTCAGCTTCATGCGCGCCGACTCCACCTTGTAGCGCGAAAGCTGTGCGTCCTCCTGGAAATGAAGCACTTGGCGGTTCAGGTTCGAGCCTTCTATCCTCTGATCGTCTATGAGCACCAATTTGCCGACACCAGCGGCGGCCAGGTATAGGCTGGCCGGGCACCCGAGGCCGCCCAGGCCAACGATGGCCACGCAGGAGCCGGCGAGCTGGTCCTGTCCTTTTTGACTGAAGCCCTCCATGATGAGCTGGCGCAAGTAGCGGTCCTTCATTGGATCAAACGAGAATGCCTTCGAATGGATATAACACGTTCTGACGTGGCGCGCCATGGAAAAGATTGTATTGTAGTCTAGGAATAATGCCCGCTGAGTGGGGGGAATCATGTCAGAGACAGTGATCGACGTCAAGGGCCTGGTAAAGAACTACGGGGACCTCCACGCGGTGCAAGGGGTCGATCTGGAGGTCAAGGCCGGGGAGGTCTATTCCATACTCGGTCCGAACGGCGCGGGCAAGACCACCACCGTGGAGATAATGGAATGCCTCAGGCTGAAGACCTCCGGAGAGGTACGTATACTGGGCCTCGACATCGACAAGGGGCAGAAGGAAATCCGCCGCCGCATCGGTGTGCTCCCCCAAGCGTTCAATGCCTTCGATTATCTCACTGTCAAGGAGAACATTGATTATTTCGGCGATCTGTTCGACAAGCGCATCAGTGCGGACGGTCTCATAAAGGCGGTGCAGCTCGAGGACAAGCGCAACGTATGGTTCGTCAACCTTTCCGGTGGGCTCAAGCAGCGCGTCGGTGTCGCCATATCCATGGTCAACGATCCGGAGATAATATTCCTGGACGAACCGACGACCGGTCTGGACCCCAAGGCGCGCCGTGAGGTCTGGAAGGTCATCCAGGACCTCAAGGCCCAGAACAAGACCGTGATCCTTACAACTCATTATATGGAGGAGGCCGAAGTGCTGTCCGACCGCGTGGCCATAATGGACGGCGGCAGGTTCATCGCCATGGGCACGCCCCGGCAGATCATCGACCAGTACGGGGCCGGAAGCATATGCGTGGTGAAGGCCCCTAACGATGCCGCCACCAAAGGTGTCAAGGACTCGGGCATGCAGTACGAGATCACGAACGGCGACCTGTGCGTAAAGCTCGACGACAACAGGTCGCTGGCGAAGCTCGTCAACCTGCTCTCAGCCGGGGAAGCCTCATATGGGGAGATGCTCGTCAAAGGCAGCACCCTTGAGGACGTGTTCCTCAAGCTCACAGGAAAGAAGCTCGCTGAAAGGGAGGGGCAGTAATGAAGATGAAGCACGTGATCGTCGACCTGAAAGGACAGGCCAAGTCCTTCTTCCGCATCAAGAGCAACATCTTCTGGACCATCGCCTTCCCGCTCTTCCTCATCCTGGTGTTCGGTGCGATATTCTCGAACATGGGCGACAGCACCACTACGCTCTATGTGCAGGACCTCGACGAAGGTCCGGGTTCCACCGCCTTCCTAGAGGCACTGAACCAGACCGAGGCGATCGAGCTCAAGTTCATCGATGCTGACGAGGACATCGACCAGTACATCAAGGACAACTCCCTGACGTGCGTGATGGTCATACCGTCCAACTTCTCCGAGGCGTTCGTGGCCAACAGCACGGCCACGGTGGCAATAGATATGAGGCTGGACGATACGGTCTCTACCTCATCTGTCGTCCGCAACATAGTGTCCGCGGTCGTCAACAACTTCAACCTCGGCATGTCCGGCGGGACCGAGCATATCCAGGTTGACTCGGACAGCATCGTCCAAGAGCACTTCACCTACCTGGACTTCTTCATACCCGGGATAATCGGCATGACCATCATGACCACCTGCGTCTTCGGGATGCAGGGGACGATCTCACGCTTCCGCGCCGCAGGCATATTCAGAAAACTGGCGACCACCCCGATGAGGCCGTTCGAGTGGCTGCTCTCGCGGATGATATGGCTGCTCTTCATATCCTTGCTGACGCTGGTCGTCATCATGGTGTTCGGGATGCTCGCGTTCGGGATGAACATGACCATCAACCCGGAGGCGCTGCTCCTGATCGTCTGCGGTAGCGCCATGTTCTCAGCCCTCGGCATGATCATCGCCCGCTTCGTCAAGAACGAGGAGACGGCCAGCGCCGCCGCCAACGCCATAACATTCCCGATGATGTTCCTCTCTGGGACGTTCTTCGAGATGAGCATGATGCCAGAATACCTGCAATCCGTAGCGCAGGTGCTGCCGCTGACCTACCTGAGCCAGGGCCTGAGGGACGCCATGGTCTACGACAATATGGACGGGGCGTACTCGAACCTGCTCGTCGTAGCGATCATCGCTGTCATCTTCGTGGTGGTGGCCGTCCTGGTCACCAAGTGGGAGGAAGATTGAGGAAGATGGGCACCGAATCAGGATTATATAGCATCCCGCCGCTCACTGGGTGATTACTTGCTGGGTCGTAAGTCCTTCCTGCTGTTCCTATCCCGGATACTAGTGGCATTGCTATCATACGTCGGCCTGCTCTTCATGCTGCGGACGTATGGCGATTCCGGTTACGGTACCTTATCATATGCCATGGCATTTGTTTCTACATTCAATGCATTCTCTGACATGGGCTTCTCCAGCGCCCATGTTAAAAGAATTTCTGAAGGCAAGGACCTGAACGACTGTGTCTGCACCTATGCCGTGATAAAGGCCAGCCTCACCTTGCTCATGGTAGTGATAACATTAGTGTCCACATATCTCTGGACAGTTCTCCTTGGTCATGGTCTGGATGATATAACCACAGAAATGATACTGATAATAGTCCTGTACTATGTCCTGATTGATCTTTCCTCCATCGCCACCAACACCTTCACGGCAAAAATGGAAATGGTCAAACTACCGATCGCTACATTGGCCGACCCTCTTATCAGGGTCCCGTTGGTCATACTCTCATGCTTCCTGGGCCTAAGCCTCATAGGTCTGTTTTGGATGTATGTCATCTCAGCCGTCGGTGTAGTGCTGGTGGCCACATATCTTCTCCTACGGGGCCCGATAATGTGGCGACATCCAACGCTCTTCCGATCATACTACAAGTTCGCCCTTCCATTGATGCTGATTTCTATAATCAGCGTTCTAGGTAGCACGATGGACCGTCTTATTTTGGGTTTCTACTATACCCCCGATGAGGTGGCCTTTTATTACGCTCCTCAGGCAATGCTAACTTCTTTTGCAGTGATCGGTACTGCGGTTGCGACCTTAACGTTCCCATCCTTCTCCAAACTCCATTCTGAGGGCAACATCGCTATGATCCGTAAGGTCACTCAGGAGGCTGAACGTTACATCCTGATGCTAAGCTTGCCGATCTCGATCCTTCTCCTCACGTTCCCGTACGAGATGTCATCGATTTTACTGAACGAGATGGTCGAGGCAGCCGACATCATCGGAATAATGACCATCACCTACCTGCTATTGATGATCAATAGCGTAGACTCGACACAGATCACCGCTGTCGATCGTCCAGATGTTACCGCCCGTATATCACTGGTAAGCTTCTTCGTCACATTGATATCTTTATTCATACTGATTCCTACCTCGGACCAATCATTCTTAGGGATAGGACTAGGGCTATCCTATGTCGGGGCAGCGCTGGCCTTATTGATCGGACGCATTGTGACGTTCATCATCACCCGCTATGTCGTATGGAAGCTAACTGGAACGATTCCGGACAAACGCCTGGCATTTCAGTTGCTGGCCGCTCTGGCGGTCTTCCTGGTGATATATCCGATGTCCTTCGTCCTCCCCATCACCAGGATATACATCATCTTGCTGTATGGGCTGGTGTCCGTATCGGTGTTCATAGGCGTGCTCTATCTCATGAAGGAGTTCACGCGGAAGGACCTGGACTATTTCCTCCAGCTTATGGACATTAAGGAGATGTGGGCCTACATCAAGACCGAGCTCAGGAGCAAATAGGGCCTTCTGGATGTCAGAGAAGCAAAGAAAAGGAAGGGATTGGAAAGGGTTTGACGCTCTTGTCACTTCTTCGACAGGGCGCGACTGCCTTGTATCAGGACGTCCAGGATGGCCGGGTCCGCCAAGGTGGAGGTGTCTCCCATGCCTTCCGCGGTACCGGTGGCGACCTTCCTGAGTATGCGGCGCATGATCTTGCCACTGCGCGTCTTCGGCATTCCGGGGCAGAACTGGATGACCTCAGGCGTGGCGATCGGGCCGACCTCGCGCCTTACGTGCGCTACCAGCTCCTTGCGCAGCTGTTCGGTCTCCTGGACCCCTGACTTCAAGGTGACGAAGGCGTAGATGGCCTCCCCCTTGATGTTATGTGGTATCGGCACGATGGCCGCCTCGGCCACGTCGTGATGCGATACCAGCGCCGACTCCACCTCGGCCGCGCCGATGCGGTGCCCGGAGACCTTGATCACATCGTCCACGCGTCCCATGATCCACAGGTACCCTTCCTCGTCCACACGGGCCGAGTCGCCGGTGAAGTACTTTCCCGGGAAGCGCATCCAATACGTCTCCTTGAAGCGGTTATGCTCTCCCCAGACCGTGCGCATGATGGACGGCCAAGGCTTATTGATGGTAAGATAACCGCCCTCGTTCGCCTCCGCCTTGGTCCCGTCGTCCTTTACAACCTCAGGCACGACACCGAAGAACGGCAGCGTGGCCGACCCAGGCTTGGTGGTTATAGCGCCCGGTAAAGGCGTCACCAGTATCGAACCGGTCTCGGTCTGCCACCAGGTGTCCACGATGGGGCAATGCTCGTTGCCGACATACTTGTGGTACCACATCCACGCCTCTGGGTTGATCGGTTCGCCGACCGAACCTAGTATGCGCAGCGAGCTCAGGTCCCGGTCCTGGGGCCACTTCTCCCCCTCCCTCATGAGGGAACGGATGGCCGTGGGCGCGGTATAGAATATGTTGACCTTGAACTTCTCCACGATGTTCCAGAAGCGGTCCACCTGAGGATACGTCGGGATGCCCTCGAACATGATGGTGGTGGCGCCGTTGCACAGCGGTCCGTACACAATATAGCTGTGTCCGGTGATCCAGCCGATATCGGCCGTGCACCAGTAGGTATCGTTCTCGTGGTAGTCGAATATGTACTTGAAGCTCACCGCGCATCCCAAGAGGTATCCGCCGGTGGTATGTACGACGCCCTTGGGCTTTCCAGTGGATCCCGATGTGTATAGGATGAAGAGCGGGTCCTCGGCGTCGCACCAGGTCGGTTCGCAGGTGCGGTCGGCCTTGGCCATCTCCTCATGCCACCATATGTCCCTGCCTGGTTCCATGGACGTCTCAACGCCGGCGCGCTTCACGACCACGACCTTCTCCACCGAGGTTCCCTTCTCGAGCGCGATGTCGACGTTGGACTTCAGAGGTACGAACTTGCTCCCGCGGTGATTGCCGTCGGCGGTGATGAGCACCTTGGAGGAGCAGTCAGCGATACGGTCCTTCAGGGATTCGGAGCTGAACCCTCCGAACACTATGCTGTGAACGGCTCCGATGCGCGTGCAGGCCAGCATCGCTATGGCCAGTTCGGGTATCATCGGGAGGTACATCGACACGCGGTCGCCCTTGTTCACTCCTAGGGACTTCAGTACGTTGGCGAACCTACAGACCTCTACGTGCAACTGCTGATATGTGTAGGTCTTGACATCGTCCTCGTTCTCTCCCTGCCATATTATGGCCGCCTTGTTCTTGCGGCCGTTCTCTATATGCCTGTCTATGCAGTTGTATGAGATGTTCAGCTTTCCGCCCTCGAACCATTTGATGGTGGCGCTATCCTTGTCCCAGCTGAAGGTGGTCTTCCATCTGGAGAACCAATGGAGCTCCTCCAAGGCCATCTTGCTCCAGAACTTTTCGGGGTCGTCGATGGACTCCTTGTACATTGCTTTGTACTGTTCCAGGCTCTTCACGTAGGCTCTTGCGCTCACTTCCTCTGATGGAGGGAACCGTCGCACCTCTTCCATTACGCTCTCGATGGTCTTTTCGTCGCTCATTCCCCTTTTCCTCCCCTTGCGGATGTCCGCCGGAACTAGGTTTATCGCCATGACGTCGTCCACGTCATGTGTGATGAGGATTACGGAATGCTCATAGAACGGGTTGAATTTATTATCTTTTCCAACAACCCTTCTGGGATTGTCGATAAAAATAGACGGATATGATTCCAATGGGACACGAATAGTCCCATTAGGAATCAGGAGGATTTCTTAATTTTGATCGATATGGTAGGTCCTTTCCATTCCGCCTCTTTATGCGTGCTGCTCCTTGAAGACCAGTCCTAGGTCGATGTCCATCACGTCATCGGTGCTGCTGCCATCGGCCATCTCGATCTTGGCGCGGATCTTGTTGCGCTCGAAGCTGATGTTGGCATTACGCACATTTGACTTGTACATGCTCATCCTCTTTCCGGCCTGGGTCAAACGCCTCTCGCAGCATTGGATCAGCCCGGCGTCCTCAAGGACGCGGATCTTGCGGTAGCAGGCAGCGATCGGTATGCCCAACGCGTTGCTCAGTTCGAACGCGCTCTTAGGGCGGCCCATCGTAGCCATTAGTATCTTCGCCGTATACTCTTCCGTTAGCAGTCGTGACATCTCTAGGACCTGCACATATTCACCTTCAATAATTTGAGAGTGATAAGCAGGGTATATAATCAGAATCGTTCCAAAATCACTTTTGATTTTTGATAATTGTCGATAGCCAGCACATTATCTATATATGTAATCGGCCGTGAATTATCAAATCAAAGAAGAAGGAATGAGCCTTTCGGACGATAGCAAAAAGCCGGCATGAGTATTACTTTTTGAATACTTTTTTAACATTTATTTTACTAGTTAGATAAGATTAATATAGCCACCCCTTCCATGTTGTACACGTGGGCATCCCATAGGAGGTCAAGTAATGTCCTGCGGAAAGTGCGGAACAAAGGGTGAGAAGAAGAAGGATGACAAGAAGAAGAAGTAAAAGCTCCTCTCTTCAAGCCGTTCTAAACCCTTTTCCATTCTTATGTCATCTATCATCGATGTCCTGCGATCTCGTCAGCGGAAAAGGTCAAGGTCAGATGGGCTTCTCGTTCTGGTATAGGGTCCTGATGTGCTCGCGCATCTTTGGTCCATATATCGGATGCCTAAGCCCAAGTTCGAACTGTGCGTTCAGCCATCCCGGGATGTCACCGATGTCATATCTTCTGCCTTCGAACTCCCAGGCCAACATCCCTTCCTTTTCCTTCAGGAGGCGCAGGGCATCGGTGAGCTGCACCTCGCCGTTGTAGCCAGGTGCGGTCCTCTCAATGCACTCGAATATCCCCGGCGTGAGCACGTACGTGCCAGCGATGCAGAGGTCTGAAGGTGCATCCTCCGGCTTAGGCTTCTCCACCAGATCATCGATGTCGTATAGGCGGTCACCTATCTTCCTCGCATCGAGCACCCCGTAGTCCTTGACCTTCGGTCCTGGCACCCTCTCAGCGGCGATCACCGATTTACCGGTAGCGGCGTGCACGTCCATCAGCTGTTTGACCACTGGGACGTCGGAAACATGTATCGTATCGCCGAGCATTACTGCGAACGGCTCGTCGCCCACGTGGTACCTGGCATGATAGACAGCATCACCAAGCCCTTTCTGCTCCTTCTGCCTGATGAAATGCAGATTGGCCAGGTTGCAGATGTCCTTTATCTTCTGAAGATACTCCTGACGATTCCCGTTCTGCAGCAGTGCCTCGAGCTCGAAGGAACGGTCGAAATGGTCTTCGATAGTGCGCTTATGACGTCCGGTGATGATAATTATGTCCTGGATGCCTGCTTTCACAGCCTCTTCCACGACATATTGGATGACTGGCTTGTCGATAACCGGCAACATCTCCTTTGGCTGCTCCTTCGTGAGCGGGAGGAACCTTACTCCCCATCCAGCCGCAGGAATGACCGCTTTCATAACTACCAGCATATCCCTTCGTAGTTATTAGTCTTAGTAATGCCGCGGCCGTCCACGACCAGCATGTCACCGTAGAGCGTAGGGTCGGCGAACTCCTTCCATTCCGTCAGGATGAGGGCAGCACGGGCCCCTGCTAGGCATTCCTTGGTCGAACCGCAGTAATTGACGTCCTTGAACAGCCGCTTGAAGTTCGGCATCGCCTGAGGGTCGTACGCTCTGACCTTGGCACCACGTCGTAACAGCTCGGCCACGACGGTCAACGAGCTAGCCTCGCGGATGTCGTCCGTCCCCGGCTTGAACGCCAGCCCGAGCACGGCCACAGTGGTCCCATCGACATCCATCTTGTTCTGCAAAAGGTCGACCACGCGCAGGGGCTGCCTCTCGTTCACGGAGAGGGTCGCGTCAAGCATCTCCGTGCGCAGGCCCAGCTCCGCGCCTCTGGCCCGGACTGACCTGACGTCCTTAGGGAAACACGAACCTCCGAAACCGCAGCCCGCCCTCAGGAAGAGCGGACCGATGCGCGGATCGAGGCCAACGCCCTTGGCCACCTCCCTGAAGTCCAGCCCCAGTTCCTTGCTCAGGTTGCCAAGTTCGTTCACCAGGGATATGCGCGCCGCCAAGAATGCATTGGAGGCCATCTTGATCATCTCGGCCGTGGATGGGTCGGTCCTCATCAAGGGGGCCTCGATCGCTTTGTATAGGGAGGCCACCTCCTCACATGTCCTTTCGTCCATCGCCCCGATGACCACCCTGTCCGGCCCTAGGAAATCGGCCACGGCCATACCCTCCTTGAGGAACTCAGGGTTCATCGCCATCCCCAGCTCATCGCCCAACCTCTTTCCGGACGTCCGTTGGATGATAGGGGAGATGACATCCCGGGTCGTGTTCGGTAAAACGGTGCTCTTAACGACGACCACATGCCGCCCTCTCTTCTGATTTAATAGCTTGCCAAGGTCCTCTGAGGCCTTCAGCACGTAACGCAGGTCCAGCGAGCCATCGTCCAAAGATGGGGTGCCTACGCATAGGAAGGTCATATCGGTCCGCAGAACCTCCTTGAGGTCCAAGGTGGCATGGAACGAGCCATCTGCCAGATGTTTCTGGAGCAGCGTTTCGAGCCCCTCCTCGAATATAGGGGGCACTCCCGCGTTTATACGGTCGACCTTCTCCTTTATCGTGTCCACGCAGACTACGTCATGACCAAGCTCGGAGAAGCACACACCGGAGACCAAGCCCACGTAACCAGTTCCTATGACCGAAACCTTCATCGGGTCCACTCTGGACTTTGAATGAATATGGATTATTTAAGATGCGTCCCAATACCTAGGTCAGAAAGAAAAAGGGGACCGCCGATCGGCGGTCCCATGGTCCGCTGGACCTACGGTTGAACGTTCTGCTGTGGTGGTATCGGTTCCTCTGTTGGCTTGGACTTACGTTCCCTCTTCACCTTCTTCTTTTTCTTCTCGCCCTCGAGAGCGTCCTTTTGGAACCCTCCTTCCTTCCACTCACGACGGTATGTCCAGAGTTCCACTGCATAGTACACTCCCCACAAGCCCGTTCCACAGACCATCAACAGCAATATTCCAGTATAGTCCAGGGTGAATGTCACGACATCGGCGGCATCGATCACGAACTTTCCTTCCAGTCCTATGGTCCAGACCCAGTACATGCTGATGAGAACGACGATCAGCGCTGGCAGGAACCTAGAGAACGAACCTTTGGGATAGAATCCTTTAAAGAACGAGATGGCCGTGATGGCCAGACCAAGATAGAGCATGACATAGTAGGCATCATCCAGGCTCGATGTGAGGGCATCTATCTCGTCAATATCGAGCGAGGTCAGCCCTGCCTTAAGGAGGATGATGACGATCAAGGGAACGATCACGAACTTGTTCGCGCTCCTTCTGGAGAGCACGATCCCGTTGAACATGCTCCCGTACCTAAGGTGGAAATCGTGATACCATAAGTGTCCATCAGCACTCTCTTTTTCTCGGGGAGCGACCTGTTCGCTTCTCTCCAACCAGGCGTGACGATGGTCTATGAACTCCGCTAATGGCAGGAAGGTGTTGAACAGGGCACCTACCATGTAAAGCATGAAGAGGCTCATCAGGTCCAGTTCGAATATCTCATCGTTGACCGCTTCTTGCAGGCCTCCTCCAAGAAGTAAGCTCCAGACATACAGAATGGTGAGTATGGCTACTGCGGTGGCGAAGGTCAAACGGGAGTAGCTGCCCTTGGGATATGCTCCTTTGAAGAATCCCACTGCTGAGATCACGATACCAAAGATCAGGACCAGGGGCTGCATCTCGCTCACTATGCCCCCGATCGTTTCCATCGTATCCATCTTCATTAGGAAAAACGAAAAGAACACGACAAAAAACAGCGGTAGTACCAGATACTTGACCGCGTGCAGGACTACGGATTTTAGGCCATCGCCCAATTTTACGAACTTCCGGTCGAACTCGCCAAAGTTCATGGTGAACCGCCTCCGTAGTAGAACTGACCGTTCACGGTAGATGTGCAATCAAGGAAGTTCACGGAAAAGGCAACATTGACATACTCGCCCATTATCAATCTGTCGTAAGCCTCCTGGGTGATCGGGACCCGGGTCTGATCGTATGTATATGACTGCAGTTCGATCTGCTGTGTTACGTTCCCCATCGTCCCGTTGTTGTCGCTAAGCTCGGTATGGACCGAGGCGTCCTGTCCCGTGGCCATATCTGCGCAGGAGAACGAATAAGGTACGATCATGAAGTGCTCGGAACCCTCCGATTCCAGATTCACGCTATAAGTGTGGACCTGGATATTGGTGATGAAAGGTCCGATCGTGAGCTCAGTATCGGCCTGGAATCCCACGTTGACAAGGTCCATCGTATATTTTGCGGACACATCGAGGTTCATCGTCAGATCCGTGCCGTTGAACACCATCTCCATCTTCACATCTTCCAGGTCATCGATGTTGATTGTCATTCGAAAGTCTAGTTCAACCTCGCTGCCCACCGGTACGTCCACATTACCTGTGGACCCTCTCACCAGTTCATTTCCATCATCATCTACGATAGTAAATGAGATGGTCACGTCATTGATGTCATAGATCCCATTGTTGGTGATGGTGATCGGGAAATCATAGCGCATTGAGTTCGCGTCCATCGACGACTGACCATCATCCGTCTCATCAATGTCCACGTTCAGACCGCCATTGATCAAGGGAAGGATGCTAAAGATCACGATAAGAGCGACGATGAGCTTGAAAGCGATGATCCCCAGACGGGTGATCAGCAATGGAACCTTCATGGGGCAATAAGATAATTCAGTGTTTATGTAATTATCTCAACTTCATTTTTATGGTAAAGTTAATTGGACACCGTTCCGTTACCGTTAACGTGAGCGAGATCAGGGTAAGGAAGCGGAAGCGCCTCCGGGAAAAGGAGCTGAAGGCACTGACAGATGGGTTAGCGTCCTCAACTGGCATCGAGATACTGACGCCCAGGGACGCTGTCGATGTGGCAGAAGGTCCGGACTGCGAGCTCATCTTCATAAACAATGCGATCGAGGGGATGATCGTAGAAGGGAAACCTTTCCTCACCGTGCGCGGTCTGCTCCGGCATAAGGCCACGAAGAGCTTCGTCACCGTCGACATGGGGGCCGTACCATACGTGACCAACGGTGCGGACATCATGGCGCCAGGTATAGTAGAGGTCGATCCCGATGTGAAGGAAGGGGACATGGTGTGGATAAGGGATGCTACTCACAAGCGTCCTCTTGCCGTAGGAAAGGCCTTGATCTCAGCACAGGTGATGACGGCCAGGTCTCCCGGCAAGGCGATCAAGAACCTTCATTTCGTCGGGGACAAGATATGGAAGTACGATGAAAGGTAACCGCAGAGCTTAAAAAACGCTCAGCCAGGTCCAGCTGTGTCGATACTTTAATATTAATCTCATGCCATAACATGGCCAATCGAGGGATGCAATGCCAATTCTAAAGAAACCGCTGGGAAAGGGGAAGGAAGAGATCAAGAGCGTGGAGACCGACCAGTACATCGACCTGGGTGCGCTATACTTCCAGGAGGAGAGCTCGCTCTCCGCCGGGGGCATCAAGGTGGCCGAGATCTACCGCTATGAGGACGTGGGCCCGATTACCCAGCCTGTATATCAGGGCAATATCCTGATGATCGACTATACCCCGATCGCGAACGACCAGAACACCCTCAAACGCATCACGAACGAGCTGAAGTCCGTGGCCCGCGACACCAACGGCGATGTGGCCGCCATAGGCAACAACTTCATCGTGGTGGCCCCCAACGGCATTCGCATCGACCGGAAGAAGATAAAGGGCGGCTACCAGTAGGCCGTCCCTAGGCCCACCCACCTCGGCGGGCCTGTCATATTTCTCCTTATCATGTCCATGCCCGAGCGCAAGATAATCCATGACAGCGTGCATGGAAGCGTAAAGGTGAACGGTGTTTTCCTGGAGATCTTGCATCGTCCGGAGATGCAGCGGTTGCACGGCATCAAACAGCTTGGACTGGCCCATCTCGTGTTCCCAGGCGCGAACCATACCCGTTTCGAGCATTCTTTAGGTACCTACCACGTGGCAGACCTCATGTGCCAGGCCCTCGGGCTTCAGTGTGAGGACCGGGACCAGGCGTTGGCCGCTGCGCTGCTGCATGACGTAGGGCACGCACCTTTCTCCCACACTCTGGAGGAAGTACTGGAGAACCGCTTCTCCTTGGACCATATGGACCTGGGGGTCTCGCTCATCGATGGCGAGAGGGATGTCATCAGGGAGGACGAGCGGAAGAACATCGGGACGAGATCCACCATCGCAGAGGTGCTGGACCGCAACGGGATATCGTCCGAGGCCGTGACCGATATAATCGTTTCACCGGGACACAAGGGGAGGCGAGGGCAGAGCCTTCTGATGGAGACGGATGGTCAATCGCATTTCAATTCACATGAGTACCTTCACCAGATGATACACGGGCCAGTGGACGCCGACCAGATGGACTACCTGCTCAGGGATGCGCATTATACGGGGGTGGCGCACGGTGCCATAGACATCGACCGTCTGATGCAGACGATCGAGCTATACCATGGCGACATCGTGGTCAGGAAGGGCGGCATGGTGGCCGCGGAAGGGATGATGGTCGCCCGTGCCCTGATGTACACATCGGTATACTATCACAAGACCGTCCGCATAGCCGAGATGATGCTATGCAAGGCGGTAGAACTGGCGGACGATAGCATCGCTGACCAGCTGCAGCGGGAGAACGACGCCTCCTTGACCGAGAGGCTGATGCGGCAGGGAGGCTGCCCGCAGAGATTGGTGACGATGCTGAAGTATCGCGAGCTGTACAAGCGCGCCTATGCGGTGTTCATACCGGACATGAGCGACGAGGATATGAGCGGCCTTCTCCGCCTGACCGACTATCGCAAGCGCAAGGAGGTCGAATCGCTGATCGCTGACCGGGCTAGCGTGGACGTTTCCGAGATCATTTTGGACGTTCCCAAGCGCGAGCTCATAACCGGTGAGGCGCGCCGGGGAAAGACGGAGGTGCCGATACTGAACGGAGATAAGGTGAGGCCGCTCACACGTCTCAGCCCGATAAGCAAGGCGCTGCAGCTGCGCGGTGTCCAGGACTGGGCCGTGATGGTCTCCTGCCCTGCGGACAAGGTCGCGAGGGTGGAGAAGGTCGCCTCACGGACCATCGCCGACCTTTAACCTTTCATCACGCCGATGGGGGTGATCTTCGCCACTGGTCGGGACAGACCGGCGCCGACCACCACCCTGATCACGTCGTCTATGTCCTTGTAAGCGCCCGGGGCCTCTTCCTGGATGCCGTCCTTGGTGCTGCCCTTGAGATAGATGCCCTTTCCCTCCATCTCGTTCGTGATCGACTTGACGGAATAGTTGCGGATGGCCGCCTCGCGGGACATGATCCTCCCGGCACCGTGGCAGGTGGAGCCGAACGACTCCTTCATGGCCTTGTCCGTTCCTACCAGCACATATGAGCCGGCGCCCATGTCCCCCGGTATGAGCACTGGTTGTCCGACCGAGCGGTACTTCATCGGCACCTCAGGATGGTCGGCCGGGAATGCCCTGGTGGCGCCCTTGCGGTGAACGTAGACTTTACGGCGCCTACCATCGCTTTCATGGTCCTCCACCTTGGCGATGTTGTGCGCCACGTCATAGACCAGCTCCATTTCCATGTCCTCGGCGCTGCGTGAGAACACCTTCTCGAAGGACTGTCTGACCCAGTGCATTATCATCTGCCTGTTGGCCCAGGCGTAGTTCGCCCCACAGGCCATGGCCGCGTAGTAGTCCTCGCCCTCGCGGGAATGCACCGGCGTGCAGGCAAGCTGCCTGTCGGGAAGTCGCAGTCCACTGTTCTTGACCGCCATCTCCATCACCTGCAGATAGTCGGTGGCGATCTGATGGCCGCAGCCGCGGGAGCCGCAATGGATGGAGACGGTGACCTGCCCCTCCTCGACGATGCCGAAGGCTTTGGCCGCCACCGGGTCGAATATCTTGTCCACCCGGTCCACCTCCAGGAAATGGTTCCCGGAGCCGAGCGAGCCCACCTGGGGTACGCCACGCTGCTTCGCTTTCGACGATACCTTCGAGACGTCCGCGTTCTTCATGCGTCCGTTCTCCTCCGTGCGGACCAGGTCCTCGGACCAGCCATAGCCGTTCTTGACGGCCCATTCCGCTCCGTCCTCCAGGATATGGTCTATCTGGTTCGCCGCTACGTCCACGACGCCCCGGGAGCCTACGCCCGCAGGCACATTGTGGAACATGATGTCTATGAGGTCCTTGATATGCGGCGCTACGTCCGCCGTGCGAAGATTGGTGGTGATGAGCCTCACACCGCAATTGATGTCAAAGCCAATACCGCCCGGGGAAATGACGCCATCGTCGGCGTCCATGGCGGCCACGCCACCGATCGGGAACCCGTACCCCCAGTGGATGTCAGGCATGGCCATGGACCTGCCCACTATGCCCGGCAGGCAGGCCACGTTCGCCGCCTGCTCCGGGGAATTGTCGGAGGCGATGGTCTTAATCATCTTCTCGTCAGCAAAGATGACGGCGTCGCAGTTCATGCCTTCCTTGTAGGAGCGCGGGATCTTCCAGCGAAAGTCATCGACCTTTTCCAGTGGTCCGTTCCAGCTCATTTATATCACTCTCGATTAATGAACCAATGCAGCTTCCCTGATTTATAGGAAACCCAATTGTCGTTTCTCTATTTGATATTCTGAAAGAGTTATTATTATTAGGGAGCGGCGTTTATTTAATCAACCCCATGCTAGAGTTCGGTTGGTTCACGCCAATGTTCGTAGCGATCATAGCGTGCGAACTAGCCCTCGGCGTGTACGTCATAATGCGCGATTGCAAGGCACCAACCAACCGTGTGTTCGCCCAGTACATCGGCCTTGCGGCGCTGTGCGGGGTCATGGACATGGTCCTCATGGGGCTTACGGCGCAAAGTCATGACGAGGCCCTCCTGGCCGGAAGGATATGGCTATTCCTGCTCGTGCTGCAGATGGGGGTCGGCTATTACCTGAGCACGATGGTCCCTTTCGACATGAGGAAGATAGGCGAGCTCCATTGGATCGACACTGCTATCGTCGTGATACTCGCAGCCCTTTCGGCATTGATGATCAATGACATGACCTGGAGCAGCAGCGGATGGTACCCTACATACTCATGGCACGTTTTAGCCGTCCCGATAGGTCTGACCATCTTTATCATCCTGGTCGTCTACAACGCGATCCGCAGGAGATCTCAGCTCAACAACAGGCTCTTGAAATGGCAGACTGCGCTGCTCACCGCTGCCCTCACCATACCGGCAGACCTCAACCTGGCAATAATACTTCTCCGGTTCTTCGACATCTACCTGCCGCGCCTATTCTCCCTTGGTTTCCTGGCGACGATATTCCTGATCATCATAGGGGTGCTCCGCTACCAGGTCTTCGTGCCCCATCATGCCGGGGAAAGGCCCGAAGCACCTTCCGAACCGCAGACGGTCAAGCTCGTCATGGGCCATGCCTACCTGTTCGAGTCCCCCTCGTCCGACCGGATGTTCAACGCATTGCTGCACGAGATGGGCACCGGGACGTCCGCTCTGATAATCTGCCGTACGAACCCAGACCAGCTAAGGGATAGATATCACCTGACAAGGACACCCATCGTATGGCTTGCGGAGATACCGGGGCCGGACCGCATCGACCCCACCAACCTGCAGACCCTTTCCCACATGGCCACGGAGTTCGTCGGCCACGGCCCTTCCATAGTGGCCATCGAAGGTATCGAGTATCTCATAATCAACAACGACCTGAACAAGGTGGTCAAGATGGTGGGGAAGGTAAGGGACACCATCATCGATGAGGGCTCGATCATGCTGGTCTCTCTTGACCCAAGGACGTTGAGCCCTGTCCAGCAAGCCATCTTTGAACGGGAGCTCGAGCTGGTGAGATTAGAGGATATATAAAAAGGGGCCGAGACCGCGATTTGAACGCGGGTCCGGGGATCCACAGTCCCCAAGGATAACCAGGCTACCCCATCCCGGCCATGATGGGGATTCTGCATCGCTTCCAGCTTAATAAATGTTCCCTCTATCACTCGTATGGGAACACTGAATACAGTATGGCGAACTTCGGCTTCCCATCCTCTGAGTGCTTGTCCGAAAGCTCCTTCAGACGATCGTCCATTTCCGCGATGAGCTTCTCCGCCTCCTGCGTGGTCTGGTCGTTCACAGGAAGTATGACGTAATTGGCCCCGAACGGATAGTTCGGACGTTCGGCCACGTTCATGAAGTAGTCCCTCTGCTCGTCCATGACCATTATGCCGCGGTTCAATATGCCCTTTATAGCTCCCAGGGCGGCGAACACGATGTTAAGCCGCTCGGCGATGTCTATCGAGCTGACACCAGCGGCATCTCCCATTATACCCGGTTCGAAAGCGGAACGGTAGTACTTCTCTACCAGGTTGCCCACGAGCTCGTTGCGGGTAGGCACGATGAGGTCCGCCTCCAACAATTTCTTGATATGGTACTGTGCGTTCTGAACGCTCAGCCCTAAAAGGTTCGAGACAGTGGTCGTCGTCATCTCACGCATTGCCAGCAAGGACAGTATGGCTAGACGGTTCGGGTCGGACAATACCTTGATCTGTTCGATGCCTATCTCGGTCATGTTTACCACTAAAACCAATTTTTAACGCTTTAGTATGAAGGTAATGATTAAATATTATTTCAATCATCGTTCAAATGCGATTATAGCGATAAGAAGTCATTAAGAGGTGATATCGATGAAGAAGAAGGTCGGTCCGTCGTTCGTCATAGTAAACGGTAACATATTTTTCATGAGATAATCGGTTCGCATCTCACGCTGACCAATCCTCCTTTTTTTATTTTTTTTATCAACTTATGCGATAGTACATAAATCCCATGAGGCATCTCTGGCAGAATGCGGGATAAGGCTGGTCTTCTGATTCCCATCCTCCTCATAGTCGTGGCGGAGGCATTTACGTTCTCCTCTCAGATCGAGGCCAGCCTAGCGGTCCATGCGCTCAACATCTTCATATGCATACTCATCCCTGTCTTCACCGTCGAACGGACATTGATGTACCAATCGTTCGCCCTCATCTCGATGCTCAGGGTACTGAACATCGGCATGCCCATCTTCTTCGAACTGACTATCTATTGGCTGCCGTTCATCTATGGGTCTATCATACTGGCCGGATACATAGTCTGGCGCCAGACGGTCGTTGATGCTAAAAAGATGAATTGGAGGAACCTTTTACGGTTCCTCAACGGCAAAGACCTACGAGAGAAAGTGCAGTGGTGTTGGGAATATGTTCTGTTCGCCATAATCTTCGGTTTCCTATTCGCCAACCTGGAATATGCGGTGCTGAACAACGATGCCATGGTCGCCGGTCTGGGGGCCGTTGACCTCACCATGCTGTTCTTGGTGATGGTCGTGTTCGTCGGCCTGGGCGAGGAAATAGTGTTCCGTGGCTTCCTGCAGAGCGCTATAACGCCGAAGTACGGAAGTATCGCAGCGGTGCTCATATCGTCCTTCCTTTTCGCCATCATGCACTCAGGTTATCACAGCATACCCTACTTGTTCTTCGTTTTCGGAGTAGGTCTCATCCTCGGTGCATCATATGAGAGGACCGGCAGCTTGGGTCTTGTGGCGTTGATGCACGGCATACTGAACTTCTTCCTGTTCTCGCTCATACCGCTGGGTTACAACCTAGTTTGAATGAGAACGGGTATCGTGAACAGAACATTATCACATCTATGAGACCATGCGCCGACAAATACGTCCGGTTTTGTCATTTTCAAATCATTCCATTTATTACGGTCATCGCAATCCTACCATTCCCGGCATAGCTAAGCAGCATTGCCGTCTCAATATCAACGGTGCATGGAATGAAACGCGACCTGATCACGATGCTTGACATCCAGGACATCATCCAGGACATACTGGATATGGCCGAGGACATGAAACAGAAGAGGGAAGAGGACATCTATCCGCTGAAAGGAAAGACATTGGCCATGATCTTTGAGAAGTCCTCGACCCGTACCAGGGTCTCGTTCGAAGTGGGGATGATAGAGCTGGGCGGTTTTGCTCTCACTCTCAGCAGCAAGGACCTGCAGATGGGGCGCGGGGAGACCGTGGCCGATACTGCCCGGGTGCTCTCCCGCTACGTCGACGGGATCATGTACCGTGCGTACGAGCACAGCATGGTGGCCGAGCTGGCCAAGCACGCCACGGTACCGGTCATCAATGGACTGGACAACTTCGAGCATCCGTGCCAGATACTCGCCGATCTGCTGACCGTCAAAGAACACGTGGGTCGCTTGAAAGGGGTGAAGATGGCATACGTCGGTGACGGCAACAATGTCTGCAACTCCTTGATGTTGGGCTGTGCCATGGTGGGCATGGACATCTCATGCGGCTGCCCCAAGGGGTATGAGCCAGATGCGGAAGTGATCAAGAAGGCCAAGGAGATCGCCAAGGCCAACGGGTGCAAGCTGCAGATAGTCGAGTCCGCCATGGAAGCGGCCAAGGACGCCGATGTGATATACACCGATGTCTGGGTATCGATGGGCCAGGAGGAGGAGGCAAAGAAGCGCGAGCAGATCTTCAAACCCTACCAGGTCAACGCGGAACTGCTGTCAAAGGCCAAGAAGGGAGCGATCGTCATGCATTGCCTGCCGGCGCACCGGGGCATGGAGATAACTGCAGACGTCATTGACAGCGAGCGCGCCGTGGTCTTCGACCAGGCGGAGAATCGTCTGCACGCTCAAAAGGCCATCATGGTCGCGCTGATGAAGTAGAACGGGACCTCTGGCCCCCGATCTCTTTATCCAGCGCCTTCTTGAACGCGCTCATCTTCTTTTCAGGGATGGTCGCCCCTGCGGCGACGTCATGCCCCCCTCCAGTACCGTTCACCTTCAGGGCGGCCTGCTTCATCGCCTCTCCCAGATTGAGGCCGCGTTCCACCAGGTCGCGCTTCATGCGCCCCGAGACCTTTATCCTGACACCGGTCTTGTTCGCCACCGGACTCTCGTCCGCGGCATCGGTGCTCCCTGCGATATATGACATCGTGTTCCGGTCCTCGGTGCTCACGGCCATGGCGATCACCGGCAGTTCAGGGTCGATCTCCAGGCCGGGCCGGGGCGTCGACTGGTCCAGCATCATCCCTACGATGATGCCCAGGATGGTATCGTTCACCTCCAGGCGGATGCTATCCTTATCCGACTGCAAGCACTGCACGTTCTTCAGCCGGTCCACATGCGCTATCCGCGAGATGCCCTCCCTCAGGTTCTCCCGATGCACACGCAGGTTGTCCAAGGCGGACGAGGAGAGGTTGACCGGGTCCAGGCAGTTCCTGATGATGATCTCCCCTGGTATGTCTCGGTCCTTCTCCTCCATGTTATCCGTATCCACGCCATCGGCCTGCTTTGGCACGGGTGCCTCGTTCAAAATATACCGTCCCGAGGCGTTGAGCACGGTGGCGAACTCCTTGGCCTCCCGGCTCGGTCCCTGAGGGTAGCCTGGGAACAGGTAGACATCGCCGAGCAGCTTGTCTAGTTCTCCCGGGTCGATGCCGTTCTTTTCCAGTTTATCCCGCAAGAGGACCTTCATTATGTTCCTGGAGTTCCGGTCCAGTTCGGACCAGGTCAGGTATCTCTCGGTCTGCTGGTCCCGGTATGCAGGAGGCACCTTCCCCTTGCGATATGTGGCTATCCCGCCCTCTTCGAACATATCCCTCACGTCATGGAAACCGCAGGCACAGCCCACGGCCTTCAGTTCGTTGGAGTATGCTATCATGGACGCTGCCGTGCGCGTCGTCCAGCCGAAGAAAGGCAGCTCGTCCGGCTCGACCGTCAAAATGCCCTTTCCCACGGCATCCTGGATGACAATGGCATGTAGCGGACCCTCCAGCTTATGACCCTCCCGGTCCTGCATGTCGCCGACGGCCCCGACGATGGCCAGATACGAAAGCTCTTCGTTCGATGGGTCCAGGTACTTCGCTACGAAATAGGTGCATCCCGCGCCGCTCAGATGCGATGAGCCTTTGAACCCGAACAACAAAGGGTTCAGCATCCTGTCCATGGGGCTGAAGAGGTCCAGGGATGCCTGCCCCTCTCCGAAGAACTGATGATGGTCGGTCACTATGCAATTGGATAAGTTAAGACGGCTGTAGGCGCTGGCACCCAGATCGCATATCCAGATCAGGTCCTCCTTCAAGGTCGAGATGGCCTCGACCTCGGGTTCTCCCAGCGATTTCAGGAAGATATGCCTGGGATGCAGACCCATCCTCTCCAACGCACCTCTGGCGATGGCCGCTGAGGAGATACCATCGGCATCGATATGGGAGACCACGGCGACCGTCCCGGCCGAGCGAACGATGTCCGCCAGGTGCTTTGCCCGTTCCAGGAACCCTCCGAGATCCTCTCTCATTCCCAGCACTCCCTATCGATCTGCTCGGCCAGTCTTTTATACACTACCTCGGCCAGGGGCTCCAGGTTCTTGGTATCTTCCTGATTGTAACGGCGAAGAAGGTTCAAGGCGTTCTCGCTCCCTTTCCTCTCCCATAGGTGCCAAAGGTACACCGCTTCCTCTCCGGTCACGTACTCGACCTCCTGAGGGCGACGGTAGCCAAGCAGCACCTCCACCTGTTTCAGACCGCCGCGCAGCCCGACCTTCGGGCAGGCGTGGCGCAGATCGTAATGCGGGACCTTCGGCAAAGTGAACGGGAACTCCTTCTCGATCATGGGCAGGTCGAACGAACTGCCATTGAAAGTGACCATGAGCTTCGTTCCTTTCAGCACCTGGTGCAGCTTCTCTGCCTCCAGGTCTATGCCGCGAGTGAGCGTGGTGGTACACCCACCTCTGTGAACGGAGATCATGGTTATCACGGTGCCCGGTCCCAACCCGTCCGTCTCTATGTCCAGGTAAGCAGTGCTCTCCTTCAATCGGTCGTACATCCTCCAATGATGGCCGCTCGGAAGTAATCGACAGAAATACTCGGTCCGTCCTTGGTCCCAGCAGTCGATGGCCATCTCCAGCTCACGGTCCATTGCCGATTTCTTGACGGAGGAGATCCCATCCAGGCCATCACGCATTTCGAACTCCTCCCATGAGAGGACCCCGGAGCGCCATAGCCGACGCTCCTTGACCTGGCCGATCCCCGGCAACAGAAGGAACGTCCGCTTGATCATCGCCCATTCAGCGGAGCGTCCATATAATAGATTTTTGCACTCGGTCCTGAAAATGGTGGATGAAGGGTTTCATATCTCCGCGATGCTTTAGGCCGGTCGCATGAGGCAAATGGACATCGCCCCCGGCCTGCGGATCAGCAACGACCGGTGCGCCTTCCTCACGAATTCCAGGACGATGGTCCTGGCCGATCTGCATCTTGGCATAGAGGCCAGCTTGGAGCTGGACGGTCTGCAGATCCCACGATCGCAGGGCCAGGAGATGAAAGATCGCATATCGGCGGCCGTAGGGTCGGCCCGCCCGCTACGCATCATCGTGCTGGGGGACCTGAAGCACGAGTTCTCGCACAACCTGGACCAGGAACGTAGGGAGGTCAAGGACGTGCTGGAGCATATGCGATCAATGGCCGATGTCACGGTGGTCAAGGGGAATCACGACAACTATCTGGCGAACATCACCTCTCGGATGGGGGTTGACCTGGTCGACGAACTGGACATCGACGGATACCATCTTGTACATGGTCATATCGCCTCCGATGCACGTCCTCTGCTCCAGGGGCACGAGCATCCTTCGGTCAGACTTTTCGACGGTGTGAGCGGCCACATCAAATTGCCAGCGTTCCTTCATTTTCAGGAGGGGCAGGTCCTTGTTCTGCCCGCCTTCAGCCCTTTGGCGGCTGGTAACGACATTAACCGGATGACATCCGGGGACATGCTGTCACCAGGTCTAACTGGGATGGACCTGGAAGGTGCTGAGGTGTACGGTTGCAGCGACATCGGACTTATGCGCCTGGGAAAAAAGGGAAAGATGCGCTGGTGATGATGAATGATAGCATAGTTTCAATAACGCGTATGATTTTCAGTGGATGGTCCATTATGAGCATCAAGATCATCAAAGGAAAGCGCATCCTCATCACTGGCGGGGCAGGGTTCGTGGGATCGCACATCGCCTCCGCTCTCGCACCGGAGAACGAGGTCATCGTCCTGGACGACCTTTCCGTCGGAAAGAAAGAAAATCTGTCTGGAATCGATGCAGAGCTCGTGATCGGGAGCATCAGGGACGCAGACAAGGTCCGAGAGGTCATGAAAGGTGTCGATCTGGTGTTCCACGAGGCGGCCATAGCATCCGTCCCTAAAAGTATCCTTGACCCTATCGCATGCAACCAGGTGAACGTGTGCGGCACGTTGCGCGTGCTTACCGAGGCCAGGGATGCCAAGGTGGGGAAGGTGGTGTTCGCTTCTTCTTCGGCCGTCTACGGCGACTCCCTCGCGGAGATGAAAAGGGAGGACGACCTGCCGGCTCCCATATCACCGTATGCCGTTACCAAGCTCACTGGTGAACATTACTGCAAGAACTTCTGGCTGAACTTCCGTCTGCCGACGTGCAGCCTCAGATACTTCAACATCTATGGTCCCGGTCAGGACCCTTCCTCGGACTACGCGGCCGTGGTGCCCAGGTTCATCGAGGCCGCCGTCAAGGGGGGTCCGCTCAACATATTCGGGGATGGGGAGAACACCCGCGATTTCGTCTATATCGATGATGTGGTCCAGGCCAATGTCCTCGCTGCATTGGATAACGAACATAACGGACAAGTGTTCAACATCGCCAATCAGGTCAGGGTGTCAGTGAACCAGTTGGCACACATGATCCTTAAAAATTTTCCATCCGATGTTAAAAGTAAGGTGGAACATAAGGATGCCAGGAAGGGCGATATCAAGCATTCCATGGCCGACATCAGCAAGGCCATGAACGAACTGGGATATTCTCCCAAGTTCGATATGAACAAAGGATTGGCGCTGACCATCAACAGCATGCGATAGACGGGAGCATATTTGTTCCCTATGATACGTACAGTGAGGTCATCATATCGTACTCAAAAAATGACCAAGGGTAGGACACGACCTCACCGAAACTTAATTACGCTCAAAATATGATATTTCTCTGAGAGGGTTACGTTTGGTCGAGTGCATAGTATGCGGATGTATTCTTAAGAAGAACCAGGACAAGTGTCCTGTATGCGGGGCATCCCAATCTGAGGATGACGACTATTGATCCTGTCTATAGGACGATCGTGCCATCCGGGGCGCAGGACAGCAATGCGACCACTAGTTGGGAATGCACATTATGCCCACATCATTGTGTCCTTGGTGAAGGCGATACTGGCCGATGTCGGACCAGACGCGTGATGAACGGACGTGTGTCATCTCTGAACTATGGAAAGGTTTGTGCGCAGGCCATAGATCAGATCGAGAAGAAACCGATATACCATTATCGTCCCGGCTCAAAACTTCTCTCCATAGGAACATTCGGGTGCAATCTGGATTGCGATTGCTGTCAGAACGCGGCCCTTGCTTTATCAGGCGTTGATGATAACCAATGTTCCGAGATGACACCCAAGGCGGTTGTCGACCTTGCCCTGCAGAAGAACGTCCAGGGGATAGCCTTCACATTCAACGAGCCAACGGTATGGTACGAGTTCATACTGGATGTCGCGGAGATCGCCCAGACCACTGGACTTTTCACCATGATGAACAGCAACGGTTTCATCGAGATGGAACCATTGAAAAGGCTGGCATCGATAGTGAACGTTTTCAAGATCGATGTGAAAGGGTTCAATGAGATTTTCTATGACCAGCATTGCGGAGGGCATCTGGCGCCCGTTCTGAGCACATGTGAATACCTCGTAAAGAACGGTAATCATGTGGAACTAGCATACCTCATCATTCCAGGTCTCAACGATAGTGCCGATGAGCTGGGGGAGTTCTTCAAATGGGTGCGAATACGATTAGGGACCCACGTTCCCATACATCTCTACCGCTTCATGCCATCCCATCGTCTGTCGCATCTCGCTCCTACTAGCGAGAGCGCAATGCGGCTGATAAAGGGAGCTGGCAAGATAGCAGGCCTCGATTTTATTTATCTTAGTGGGATGGTCGAGGGGGACGAGCATCGCACTTATTGTCCGAGGTGTGGAACAGATGTCATCGATCGGGCGGCCGAGGCCGTCTCAGAAGGGGTGGTCTGCGATAAAGGGCGATTGAGCAAGTTCTGTCCTTCCTATGCTTCAATAATCGATAGGACGATCAATGGAAATTGCCCGAAATGCGGGGAAAATATTTGTCATGAAGAATGCAAATAAGGGGGTTAAACACCATTAACGATAGTGCATGGCCATACTAGTATGGATTATTAATCCATCCATTGTAGACCATATGGATGTTGCATCCATCCATGCAAGGGTTTATAATAATATATTGAAATTTGGACGCAGAAAACTTCTTTGGAGGAAATATTAATGGCAAACATGGATGCATTGATTGACATCGTTGTAAAGGGGAAGATCAAGGAAGCCAAGGGAGCTACCCAGGCACTCCTCGATCAGGGAGTCTCCGCTAAGGAGATCATATTCAACGGACTGAGCGAGGCCATGAAGATCGTCGGTGAGAAGTACGAGAAGAAGGAGTACTTCCTGCCCCAGGTTCTTTTGTCCGCTCAGACCCTGTACCAGGGATTGAACCTGGCTTTGCCGAAGCTCGACGCTGCATCTGCAGGAGCTGCCGGTAAGGTCGTCCTCTGCGTTGTAGAGGGAGATGTGCACGACATCGGTAAGAACATCGTCAAGGCCCTGATGACCGGAGCTGGAAACACTATCTTCGACCTCGGCCGCGATGTACCCCTGAAGGACATCGTTCAGAAGGCAAAGGACGAGAACGCCCACATAATCGCGACCTCCACCCTCATGACCCCCACCCTGGCGGGAATGAAGGAGATCGAGAAGATGCTGGCCGAGGGTGGCCTGAAGGGCAAGATCAAGACCATGGTCGGTGGCGGCGCTACCTCCGCAGACTTCGCCAAGAGCATTGGCGCGGACGGCTGGGGCTACGATGCCAACGAAGCCGTTGCCGTGGCAACCAAGCTCCTGATCGGGCACAAGTAAACAGGGGCTTTCGCCCCAAACTTTTTTTTTATCAAGTTTTATAAATATTCATATTATATAATAATTGTCGCAGAGGCATCGTAATATATGTTATGGTCATTGAGATGACCTTGAGTGATACGATGGCCACTAGACCGGACCCGCTAGAGAACGAAGTATCTCAGATCAAGGAGCGGATGGATGAGATGAGCATCGAGCTGCAGCGTATCACCTCATTGCTGACCAGCATCAATGTCTCAAACAACGACCGTTCCGGGCTGTTTCGCATCTTGCGTGACGAGGCCCGCGACAAGGCCATCACCCAGCTGGATGCGGGCATGCCGAAACGATGTGAGATGCGCAAGGAGTGCAGGCAGGAGTTCATCGGTTTCCTCGATGAGAACCTGCTGCTATTGGAGAGGCCGCGGATATCGGATGAGGACGTCCTGCTGCAATCCGAGAAATTGGGTCGTTTCGATGGTAATGTCATCAAAGGAAGATGCGATGGATGCATAGGCGAGGTCGGTTCCATCTTTCAACAACAGACCGAGCTCATGCGAGCTCTTGGCCTTTATCGAACCAAGGAGGAGCTGCGCAACAGCATAGATGTGCTCCCGGAGGACCGAGTGGTAAAAGATCTGTTAGAGCCGATATCCAACGTCCAGAGGATAACGGTGCTGAAATCATTGGCCAAGGCACCGTGCTCGTTCTCGGAACTTTCCGTGCTCACCAACCTCAGGGGTGGTAACCTTCTGTTCCACCTGCAGCGACTAACCGCATCCGGGATGATAATCCAGAACGGTGAGCGTGGGGATTACGGTCTTTCCGATAAAGGGATGAAGGCACTGGAGCTGGTGAACGAACTTTACCTTTGGACGGCCCGATCGACAAGTTCAGACCATCAGGGAAACGGCATGGTCAAATGAGGCGCAGCGCGCTAGTCGTTCCCTTCTGAACATCCATTCGAATTAATATTATGGATGGAATTACATGCGTAAATTCTATAAGTGATGAACATGGTCATCAATGAGGCTCGGTGAAGGCGATGAATAAGTTCTCCAGTCGTACGATCATAGGGATGCTGATAGGCTGGTTCATCATCTTCGAGGGCTTGGTGGCCTTTTCCATTGCTGATGGGGCGGTCGTCGAGGGCATCGGCGGGATCAGAGCTTCAACGTTCCAGCTGGCTGCGGTCCAACTTATCGCCCTGGGTATTTTTATCTCCATCATGTGGATGTTCAAACCATCATCCCCTGAAGGGAACAAGACGGTCCTGGCCAAGGTATTCAGTGTCCTGACCTACGCCGCCATGGTCATAGTGTCCGTCGAAGGTCTGGTCATCGTCTATATCGGTGGGCCGGTGTTCGTTGAAGGCATCGGCGGCATCACCAATGAACTGATAGTCCTTTCCGGGGCTCAGCTCTTCGTGCTCGGGATATTGTCCCTCCGATCATGGTGGCTCCGGGACACGAAGCCCATGAACTGGATAGTGGACGGTCTCGGATCGATAGTGGCCGCTCTTCTGGTAATGGAAGGCCTTACGGTGATGGGCATCGCTGAGATGACCAACATCGAAGGGATCGGCTACATCAAGGCCTATACGTTCTTCGACGCGGGACTGCAGCTCTTCATCATAGGTGCGATGATGTTCGTCCTATGGACACTGGTCCGTGAATCGCGGGCCGAAGGTCTGATGGCAAAGGTATTGAGCCGAAGGAACACGCTCATCATCATGCTCGTCCTAGGTGGGATAGTGGCCTTGGAGGGCGTAATCGCCGCTTCATGGGCAGGTGCGATCGATATAACCGACGGTCGATTTTTCCCCAAAGAGTATGTCGTCGCTGGATGTGCCCAGCTGTTCCTCCTCGGTCTATTATCGCCTTTGCTCTGGAGGATCCGACACAAGGAGATGGGGTTCGACTTCACCCCCAATTTCATCACTCCCATCATCCTTTCAATACTGGCGTTCGAGGGTGTGTTCGCCATCGGTCTTTCCAGCAAAACCAACATAGGTGGCATCGGCACGATATTGGACAGCACGTTCATGATCGCCGGGGAGCAGCTCCTTGTGTTGGCCTTGATCGGACTGATGGCATGGATGCTGAAGGACCAACTGCACGGCGTCTGGACCAAGCGCATAATGTCCGCAGTCCCCATCGTCTGCCTGATCATCATCGCCCTAGAAGGTCTGGCCGCCTCGTTGATGGCCGCGAACATCTACATCTACGACATCGAGCAGGGTCTGAGCGAGAAGTACGTTCTTCTCGGAGGGGCGCAGATGGTCATATTGTCCGCCATCGCCTTGTTCTGCTGGGTCCGCTCCGATGGTGTTCCCTTCAAGTTCAAGATGACCGGCACCGCCGGGGCCATGTTCGTCATGCTCATTCTCCCGTTCGTCCTGGTGCTCTGAAAGGACGACAACCTTTTTCTAGGGTGTTCAACGATGGCTAGGGCGATCAAATGACATCTAGGAAATTAGGTCTCGGTCTTGACACCGGCGGGACATACACCGACGCGGCGGTGATCGATATGTCGACCTTCGAGGTGCTCGTGAAGGCAAAATCCCCGACCACCTATCACGACCTTTCGATCGGCATCTTAGGGGCCATCGATGGTGTGCTCGCTACAAAGAGCTTCGACCCCGCCGATATCCAGTTCGTAGGGCTGTCCACGACATTGGCCACCAACTCCATCCTCACCGGGAAAGGGGGCAAGGTCGGTCATATCGGCATCGGATGGACGCCCCATCAAGATTATTCGTCCGGGGCGGACATAGATGCATACATCAAAGGAGGCCACGGCGTCTGGGCTCAGCAAATGGACCCTTTGGACACGGAAGCTCTCGAGACCGCGATCGAAGAGATGAAGGACAAGGTGGACTCTTTCGTCGTATCGGCCCATTTCAGCGTTTATAATCCCGATCATGAGCGGACGGCCGCCAAGATGATCAAGGAAAGGACAGGCATGCCAGTGGTGCTAGGGCATCATCTTTCATCTCAGCTCGGTGTTCCCGAGCGCTCGGTCACCGCGGTACTGAACGCACGTTTGCTACCTATCATCTCGGATTTCCTGGACAGCGTTGAGCGTTCCCTCAACGAACGGCGTATATCGGCCACGATACTCGTGTTCAAAGGCGATGGGACGCTGATGAACCTCAAGATGGCCAGGGAAAGGCCGGTGGAGACGATTCTATCCGGTCCGGCGGCCAGTCTTATGGGCGCTAAGATATTATGCAAGGAGGAGAACTCCATAATGGTGGACATCGGAGGAACGTCCACCGACATCGCCTTCCTCGATGACGGTTTCCCTCGAATATCAAAGGATGGCGCGACCGTCGGCCGCTGGCGTACCAGGGTCAAGGCCATTGACATATGGACCGTCGGCCTGGGAGGGGACTCGCACGTGGTGTCTGACCAAAGGGGCAACTTCAAGATAGGTCCCGAGAGGGTGGTGCCGCTGTCGGTCGCCGCCAGCAAGTATCCATCGATCAAGACTAAGATGACCGAGACCAGTGAGACCAATTACTACATGGTCATAGACAAGGGCACCAGCAGGCTCGCAGAGCGGGAGAGGGCCATCTATGATTTCGTCAAGAAGAACCCGGTATGCACGCTCGAGGAGGTGCGCGTCGGGGTCCCTGACGTCTATACGTACAGGGACATCGTCAAGAGGCTGAAGGACAGGGGATACTTGCAGATGACCGGCCTGACCGCCACGGACTTTATGCACGCCCTCGGGCTTTTCAGCTCGTTCGATACCGAGGCGGCCAACATCGGCGTCACATTCATGGCCAATTGGGCCAACATGCCAGTGGACGAGTTCATCGAATCTTTCCAGGGGGAGATGGTCACCCGGGTGGGCGAGGAGGTCATGAGGAAGATAGTGCTGGACGAGTCAGGGGAGATGCCCGACGCACCCGGCTTCAATTATCTTCTCCGTGCCACCGTCAACGGCAACAAGGGCAGCAACATGAGGATGAACCTCCATCTCGACCGCCCGCTGGTGGGCATCGGGGCGCCCACGCACATCTATATGCCGCCTTTGGAGGACCGGATGGACATCAAGGTGATCATCCCCAAGAACCACGACGTTGGCAATGCCGTCGGCGCGGTCTGCAGCCAGATATCCGAGACGGTGACAGTGCAGGTATTCCCGAACATGGACAACCTGTTCTTCGTCCTAGGGCCGTTCGGGTCTCCAGTGACGTACAGTCACGTCGAGCAGGCCATCAGCTCCGCCAAGAGGCAGGCCGAGGAGTACGTTCGGAACCGGGCGTACGAGGCCGGTGCAGAGAACATCCGGGTCAGGAGCGATGTCCACGAGAACAAGTTCTATGGCGGAGTTAACGTCGAAGGGGAACAGGTGGCCTGGGTGGACATAGTGGCCAGGGCCACGGGGGACCCGCGGATCAAGGAAAGGCCGGTCGACTAGGGCATTTCATCTTCTCCGGTCCATCTCCCTGTGAGGGCCGATGCACCGGACGGTCGTCCCGGCATCATAATGACGATCAATATGTTCATCTGATAAAAAAAGAAAGAAAAAAAAGAAAAGAGTTGGGGGCTCTTTAGCCCTTTACGGCCTTTACCAGTGCGGCCAGGTTCTCGTCCTTGATCAGGGCGGAGAGTCCGCATCCGGGGGCAACGACATCGAAGCCGGCAGCGACGCAGCGCTTTCCATGGGCCAAGACGTCAGCCGGGGTACCCTGCAACAGAGGGTTGACCACGCCGATGTTACCGACCAGGGCGGCGCGCTTGTTGACTATCCTGACAGCCTCTTCCGGAACGACCTTCTCTTCAATGGACAAGGCCTTGCACCCGGTCGCGATCATGTTGTTCAGGATGGGGGTAGTGTTGCCGCAGATGTGCAATACACCAGTGGCCTTCTTGACCGGGGCCAAGCAGGTCTTCAGGTAGGTACCCGCGTACTCGTCGAACATATCGGGGGACAACAGGTCGGTGCTTGCGGAAGGCTCGGACATCTGAACGATGTCGGCTCCAGCATCAGCCAATGCCTGGGTGTATCCCGTGCATATTTCGTTGACGGCCTTTACCCAGACGTGAACCAGGGAGGGGTCGACCATTATGTAGAGCACCAAGTTCTCGGTCCCGACCAGGTGGCCGGCCAAGGTGAACGGTCCGGTGTTACCGGCGATGACCGGGTATTCGGCTCCGTACTGGGCCTTCATCTTCGTGATGGCCTTCTGAACGACTGCGGCGCGGCCGGTCTTCAGGAAGGTTGCGACATCCATAAGGGCGGGGGTGTCCTCCATTGCGAAGGGGTGTCCTTTCAGCATAGGGGTCCTGTCCGGGCGTCCCTTGTCAACGGTCAATCCTAGGCTCTCAGCCTCGGCGGTCAGGCAGAATGGGGCCCTTACGGCCTCGAACCCGAAAACCTTGGCCTGTCCTGCGCCCAAAGTGACCATCTTATCAACGTCATAGTGGGCCTCAGGCCAGCTAACGCCAAGTGCGTTCATCTGGCCGATGGTGGCGCTCTGAGTGAAGACCGCGACCGGCGGCCTGTCGTGCTGCTTGCCCTTAAGGGCATCCAATACTCTGTCCCTCGGAGTCATTTTTTTAGACAAATTCATTCCTCCTTATATCCAGTAGGAATCTGACCTATCCCGAGTATCTTTTTTACCGTACATTAATCTATCGGGGATTTAGATGGATGGACCATCCTTTAACAGGTGTTGATTTTTTCATATCTGGCTATGGATTATTCATATGAAACGATTGATAATAATTTCATCCACTCAGTATCCCATCGGTTCATCGCGTCCCTTGGCGGGACACGGCCTCCCGCAGGGCGATGATGTTGTCGATCGGCGTCTTGAACGGCATCTCGCAACCGGGGCAGATGAACAGTCCAGGGGAGTCCCCCCATGTGCTCAGGATATTGGCCACCTCGGCATCGATCTCCGACGGTCTCCCTTTGAACAGTAGGAACATATGATCTATCCCGGCCATCACCGAGGTACGTCCCCTGAACTTATCGAACGCCATCTGGCGGTCTACCGCGGTCAGGTGAAAATGCACCGCATCGACGCCCATTCCCAAGTACCCGTCCAAATATGGTGTCTGGGCACAATTATGGGCGATGACCTTCAGCCCCTGCGAATGGAAGCTTTCCACAGCCTTCTTCATGTTGACCGTGTCGAAACGTTCGATGCTCTCCGCCGAGTTCGTTTCCAGTCCTGCCGAGCCGTTCTCCACGAAGATTATGTCCACTCCCATGCGAGAAAGGTGCTCTCCATATGCCTTCGTCGATTCCAAGAGCACATTCAGGAGGTGATCCACGTCGTTCGGGTCGGTGATGGTGGCCATCAGCAGCCCTTCCAATCCCATCATCTCGCTGGCGATGAGCATGGGGGAGTTGATGCAGCCCAAGACGGCAACCTCCTTCCCTATCGCATCGTTCATTATCCTCGCTGCCTTCAGCGGGACGGACCAATGCTCGTCGCGCATAGGGTCGACCGGCTGTACCATATCGATGTCGCTCGGTGATCGCACCGCATAGCTCTCCACCCGGGGGTAGAAGTCCCTCTCCGGCCATTTCCATTGGGTGCCATGGGCATGCGCCTCGACCAGTATGTCCCCCCAACCGGCCATGACATTATCGAAACCGGTCATCCGCTGCGCCATGGTGGCGATGCGGGCGAACTTCTCGGGATCATGGAAGCCTTCGCGCATGGTCAGTCCGCTAGCGGCAAGAACGCTCTTCGCGGCACCGAGATGCTGGTACATGATCGGCGGTCGATCGACCGGGGACCTTTCCAAAGCTCCAACGAACCTTTCCCTGGGGGTCATGAAAGAATGGATGCGCCCACATCAATATATGATGGTTTGGCTCAGTCCTTTATCCGCTTCTCCTTCTCATAGAAGTCGTTGATCACTTCGTAATCGATCTTGTGATCACTCATGAAGTCCTTGGTTATTCTGAGAGAGGTCTCCCTGACCTGTGGGTCCCACATGCCATGCACGATGACGTGGACGATGAGCTCTCCGCGGTTCATCTTCGTCCCATCGAAGCGGTTCTGCACCGTCGGCGGGATGTCCAGGTCGATCAGGCTGACGCTTATGGTGGCACCTCCCTCGGCGGTGAGGAAGGATTTGACATGCCCGATCATGTCCGCTCCCTGGGCGAAGCATTCCTTGGTGATACCATCCAGAAGGTCGAGGACCATCTTTTCCGACATCTTGCCGTCCAACGCGTCAGGTACGTAAAGGCGCAACCACATGGAGAACTTGCCCAGTTCGTCCGTAGCACGGTGCGTCAGTAGTGTCCGCTCCTCTTTGTCCATGAGATCACTCCCCGTACTTCTTGTCGAAGCGCTTCTCCGCATCTGTCAGGTCGTACACGACCGCCTTGCCGTTCAGCATGATGTCAGCTATCTCCTTGACCCCTTGGCCGGTCTTCGAGGAACCATATAGGAGCTCCACGTCAGGGTTAAGTTCCCTCACGAGCGCGATCACCATGTCCAGCCTTTTCTGGTCCACAGCGTCCACCTTGGTTATGAGAACAGCGTCGGCCTCGATGATCTGGGTCTCTACGAGCCGACGCACGTTGTTCATCAACTTGTCGATCCGCATCGCGTCAACGAACGTGATGATGGGCGACTGCTCCAGGATGTTCGGCATCTTTTTCACCGTCTCGGCAGCGGCCTGCTTCAACCCCAAGGGGATGGCCACGCCCGTAGGCTCGACCAAAATGACATCAGGCCTATAGCTCATGTAAATGTTGGTGATCGTGGTGGTGAGCGTCCCCTGCACCTCGCAGCAGATGCAACCTCCCGATATCTCAAGGGTATGGATGCCATGGACCTCCATGCATTTGCGGTCGACATTGATGTGACCTACGTCGTTCACGATGGTGGCCACCTTCAGCCCCCGTAAGTTCAACTCCTTGGCCACCTCGATGAGGAAAGTGGTCTTTCCGCTCCCCAAGAATCCTGTCACCTGGGCGATCCTCATGAAATCACAATGGCGAAAAGCCCTTCAAGACTATAACTTCATTGTCCCTGTTATCAATCGTCAATAAAAAACCGTAGGTAAAATGATAATGCTGGCGTGTCGTAAAAACGACGGAAGGGAACGGGGACAGCTTTATTAAAGGGGCGGTCGCATTTCCCTTCCGAGGTTTTTCATGGCATTAGGAGTCGCGCTTGACCTGGGAACAAGTGGCTACCGGGGACACTTGGTCGATCTGGACAAGAATGGGAAGATACTGGCCACGGCCATAACCATGAGGCATCCCCTGCCGGGGGCCAACATCATGGACCATCTGCATTTCTGGATGGAGAACGGTGCCGATGTCGGTCACCGAATCATCATCGAGACAGTGGACAAGCTCATCTCCACCATGGGCGCCAAGCCCGAGGAGATCGTACGTGTCTCTGTTTGCGGCAATCCCGCCCAGATGTCCATGTTCGAGAAGATCGAGATACGCGACCTCGCCTTCGCCGGCCAGACCCTGCTGAAGAAATTGAACGTGAAGGTCCCGGAAAGGAAGGCCCATGCTATCAAGGCCGAGGAGCTGGGCATGAGGTCGGTAAGGCAGACCGCCGAGGTCCGCATTCCCCCGTCCATACGCCATGAGATCGGCGCTGATGCTCTGGCCATGATCATGAAGACCGGGTTGATGGACAAGAAGGAGACCTGCATGGTCACCGATTACGGCACCAACGCCGAGATGGGCCTGTTCTACAAGGGCGAGCTATATACTGGCTCGGCCGCCGCAGGTCCGGCGATGGAGGGTCAGTCCATCGATTACGGTATGCTGGCCGCACCTCAGGCAATATCCGATATAATACCTGGGGAGAACGGACGATGGTACAACGTAGTTCTAAACGATAGCCTGCACCCGGTCAGGTCCGCCCTGGTCGACCCTATCACCGGTGCAGAGACCAAGATCGACGGGGTCATCGCCCGCGGCATCACCGGCACCGGTGTGGTCGCGGCCATGGCCGTCGGCTTGGAAGCTGGAATAATCAAGCTCCCGAACATAATGACCCCCGACCACAAGATCCACCTCACCAATGGTATCTACTTCAACGAGGAGGACGTCCGCGAGGCGGGGAAGGCCACCGGGGCCATCCGCGCCGGGCACCGCACCCTCATCGAGGAGGTCGGCATCGAGGACAAGGACGTCAAGACCATGTACATGGCCGGAGCGTCCGGTACTTACGTGGACCCGATCAAGGCCCAGACGGTCGGGCTCATACCCCGCGTTCTGGACAAGACCGTGCAGGCCGGCAACACCTCGCTCATGATGTCCTACGATATACTGGTGGACGATGACGGTCTGGACAAGATGCAGGACGTGGCCAATGCCATATCCAGCAAGCATATCATGTTCGCCACCAGCAAGGTCTTCGAGGACATATACGTCAACGAGATCGCATATTGGACGGAGGGCATGACAATGGAGATGTACAACGAGATGCTTGCACACGCTGGTCTGAAACCTCTGCCTGACATAGTGCGGCCGAAGGAGATCATCCGTCTGGTCTCTTCCGATATACCGGTCATTGGCGCACGTGGGCTGAAGACACTGGACGATATAGGCGTCTATCTTATGGCCTCGTTCGAGGGATGCACCGGCTGCAAGAAGTGCCAGAAGGAATGTCCCGAGCGGGCGCTGCAGATACTTTCTCTGGGCAATAAAAAATTCCAGGCCAAGGTCAACACCGAGCTGTGCCTCGGAACCGCATGCAAGAAATGCCAGGCCATATGCCCCGAGGATGTTTACGACTTCGCCTCCATGAAGATCGTAAAGAAGGGTGAGGACGCATAAAGTGCGAATAACATGCGTAGTTGACAACCACACCAGTCCCCTACGGGGGGCCGGTCCGGTCCAAAGGACGAAGGGTGCGTTCCTGTCAGAGCACGGTCTGTCCTTGCTCATAGAGACCAATTCGGGGAAGAAGGTCCTCATGGACACAGGCTCCTCGGAAATGGCCTTCTCTCATAACATGGGCTCGCTCGGCCTCCGTCCGGAGGACATCGACCTAGTGTTCATCTCGCACGGGCATTACGATCATCTGGGTGGACTGCCCTTGTTATTGAATGCGGGCGTCCCATGCATGACCCATCCATCCACGTTCCTCGGGCAACGTTTTGTCAGCATGTCTGGGGTGGTCAAGGATATAGGGCCGTCAGCAGAGGTCCTACGTTCGCTGTCCGGGCATTTGCCATCATTTGACGCATCGCCCCGTGAGCTCGTTCAAGATGTGTCCACCACCGGTCAGATCGCTCGCACTACCAACTACGAACATCCTGATTCGTTCATGATCCACTGCGATGGGGCAGAAGGACCGGACCTTATCGCCGAGGAACAGGCGCTCTGCATCTCCACCCGTAAAGGATTGGTCATCCTTACAGGCTGCGGTCATGCCGGGATCGTGAACATCGTGTCGCAGGTCAGACACCGCAGCGAAAGAAAGCTGTACATGGTCATGGGAGGCTTCCACCTGCACGATGCCGACCGGGACCGGCTGTTAAGGACGATGGACGGACTGAAGAGACTGGGCGTGGAGAAGGTGGTGCCCATGCATTGCACTGGCTTCGAGGCCACCAAGATGTTATCCGATCGATTCCCCGGCTTCGAGCTCTTTAGCACCGGCTGCTATATCGATATCTAAAGGTCGTGTGCCGACTGGGACAGCATAAGGTCGGCGAAGGCCGCTACTGGCATGGCCCTCTGCGCATACTCCATCGGCCCGTACACGACATAATCGGCACCGGCCATGATGCTGATGGCGACCGCGGAGCTGTCGACATTTCTCCTAGCATCCTTGGGGTCCTCCATGCTGCTAAGGTCCAAGCATTCGACCGCGTTATGTAGCGCACATCCGGTGGGGATGCCCCATTTGGCCTTGGCCACCATTATGGCGCGCAGTGCCGAGCCGGCGCTCATCTGCGGTGAGGTGACGGCCGCGTCCAACAGGACGTTCTTGATGCCCAGTTCATTGACCATATCGAGCAGTCCCATGGGCAGCAGGTCGTCCCCGCTCTCCAGCATGTATATCCGTCCTTTCACATCGTCCCCGCGGGGGTTGAAGGCCAGGACGACCGCGTTCTTCGGCGGTGATGACCTGAGGGAGTCCGATTCCTCGGTGGACAGCCCGGCGTTGATGGTGTTATAGACGATGCGGTCTTGCAGCCCCATCTCCTCCGCATGTCTGAGGAAAGATAGCCTCACCTCGCTGCTGCCCGAATCGACGAAGAGCGGACCTGGCATCCTATCGCAGACAGCTTCCAGATATGATCTTGCCGCCTGCACGCTTTCGGCGTACAGCATCAACGCGGAAGGGCACTGGCAGTTCTCAGTGGCCTTACGATACCGTTCCAGGCGCTGGTCCAGCTTGGTCATGTCCACGATGCCCTTTGTCGGGTCGATGACGATGGTGTGCCTCGGATAGAAAAGCGATCCGACCATGACCGTCCGGTGGCGACCGGGCTGTCCGCCGAAGATGCTCCCGGCAATATCGATCTCCTTCTGTTCTGTCTGGAATTTGAACATGTCACACACCTGTAAGATATGACCTTAACCTCAAGGCGAACTCAATGGACGGCACCGCGAGCACCCTGCCCTGCAGTGGTTCGATGACGACACCGAACTCCTCCGATATCAGTACCATGCCCATGCCTGTGTTCAGTCCTTCGGACGGGAGTCGTAGCATCGGGGTTATGAATTCGTCCGATGCCTTGTGCAGTTGCTTTGCTATCTCCATGCCATCTCCCCGCATGGCCTTGGTACCAGTGATGATGGGGTCTCCCGGGAAGGGGTCAAAATGCTGCGAGCTCAGGTGGCGGAGCTTCGATATTAGGCCTTCTCTGCTCCTCTCAGTGAACTCGTATATCGGATCGTATTCGACAAGTTCGTTGACATTGGACGAATCCAGAAGGTCAATGATCTCCACCTGCTGCCGGAACCTTTCCACCGACTCCGATGAGATGTCGCACAGGAAAGGGATGGCGGAATTCGTCCCTATTATGCGGCGGTGCTCGTCCACGCCGTTCTTCATCAAGGCGTTGATGGCCTTTCCAGGAAAATGTCCGAACTCTTCCTTGCCGCAAATGACCAGGACCCTGATGGCCGGGCAGGAGACGATGTTAGCAATGACCTTCTCCAATCCTATGTTCTCGGTCTTCAATATGCCCTTGATGCGGAACAGGTCGGTGGGCACGTCCACGGCGCCCCTGCCGACTATCAGGACGGCCACGGGCGAAGTGGCGCTACCAATCACATAGTCCCCGCTGGCGATCGGCCATCCTTCGTCCAAAGAAATCGCTCCGATCATGAATTTAATTTCAATTATATATAAACCATCAAAGACCAAGTATATGGCTATAGGCCGTCTGGACAAACTTTATAAGTCATACCATTTTCAACAACAGGGGAGCAATTGATAAATACCCCACGTTTTGTAATACGCCCTCGGAAGGGATAAAATGGGAGTTTCAATAGCCATCTGCGAGACAGACAGTGACAGTGCGCTGTGCAAGGTCGGCAAGGCCACCTTGCTCAAGGTGAACCTGAAGGACGTCGCCGGCTTCGAGGACGTGGCCGAGTTCGACACGGTCGTTCCGATGGACCAGGCCAAGGCGGTCATGGGCGCGGATTGGGAAGCGTTCCTAAAGAGGAACCGGTTCGACGCGGAGATGGAGACCCTCTACATGGACAAGGTCAAGCAGGACGCGGACAAGCAGAGGTTGGCGCCCGTGGGCAAGAAGCTTTATACGGGATGGATCGCCCTGGACAAGGTGCCCGCTGACCGCAAGGACGCGTTGTTGGCCAAGGCCGGAAAGGACGACAGGCTGACCGGATGGGACATGCTCTCCTTCGACGAGATGAGCGCCACCTGCGCCAAGTGCCCCCTGTCATGGGACGAGGGCCGCGGATGCATGGGCACCTTCGGGCCGGAGAACAGCGCTCTGCCCGAGATCGCCAAGAGGAGCAACTGCGCCATAGTCGCCAGCGTTCCCGATTCCATCGTCAGCAAGAAGATCTTCACCCCGGAGGACGCGGTGAAGCTGCTGGAAGAGGTCAAGGTGCTCAGGGAGAAGCTTCCCGCTGAGGGAAAGGTAATGGTCCGCCGCTACTCCGGTGTCTTGGACCGCTTGGAGAAGACGGGCAACATCTGCATCACCTACAAGACCCGTTTCTACTTCCTCTAAACCCCACCGAAACCCTTTTTTCTGTTTTTATCATTATTTATCACGTAGACGATGACGGATGGAGGGGCGAAGCTGAACTGCGAAGGCTGCGAAACGTCAACATTCTCCACGGACACGATGATAGTCGACGGACAGCTCGTTCATATTCCCGGTCTGGAAGGAATAATGGAGGCGGTCCGGAAGATGAAGGTCCCAAAACGGAGATCAGTGGCCGACGAGCTATTGGCCAGGGTGAAGGCCCTGGGCGTTGTCCCTGTCGGACTCGAGGGCAGGTATCGCTCAGCCCTCATGGACGAGTATGACCGGCGTTACCTGACCATCATGTAGACGAGACCCTGAGGTTCAGGTTGAGGCTCTGCACATCGTTCTCCACCGCCCCTATGATGCGGTCCTCGGCCGACGTGCCTACATAATCGCTCATCGGGGTCGCGGCATATGGCAGGTCCGGGGCACCATCCTGATACAGCAGGAACCAGAGCTTGTAGTTGCCTGGGACCGTTACATTGAAGTCATAGTCCGTCTCCCACTGCGCGGTCCAATCACCGTCCACGTCCGCATCGGTATGGTTCAGGGTGACCGTGAACGAATCAAAGTAGTACATATGGTAGATCTCGGTGGCATTGTTCACATAGGTCATGTTCACAAG
Source organism: Methanomassiliicoccales archaeon (assembly GCA_028682895.1). Lineage (GTDB taxonomy): Archaea > Thermoplasmatota > Thermoplasmata > Methanomassiliicoccales > UBA472 > UBA472. Next base: position 78,668 of record JAJRAK010000032.1, on the reverse strand, counting down.
CCATATCTCCACCGTATACTCCACCACCTGGTTCTCATGGTTGGCGATGCCGATGATGATCGAGGCGTTCTCTCCCACGGTCAGGTTGCTCGGGTATCCATCCGCCTTCCCGTCCGGTCCCAGTATGTAGAACTCGCTGTAGCTCTCCCCATCGTTGGGCACTGCCACAACGTAGACGAGGGCGACCATCGAGGATATGATGGATATCACCAACACTACAGTGAGGGCACGGTCCACTCCCTTCTCGGCCTTGAACATGGATACATAGGTGCCGACCGTTTTCCAAGGGTCGAACGGAAGATAGGGCGTCTCGGCCCTCTCCCTCCTAAATAGACCTCCCAGGCTCAAGGCGATGTTCAGGGCGGAAAGCGAGATGAGTATGGGTGCCAACCTTATCCCGAACGGAGTATAGTTAAGACCGAATCCTACCAGGGGGGAGATGGCGATGCTGAGCCCGAAAGAAAGCGCTATGCGCTCGATGGTCTCCAGCGACCGGTCCTCCGGGAACAGCACTGTCAAAGCGGCATAGCCCGGGAAGAACAAGATGAACGGCAGTCCCAGTATGATGCGCAATACGCTGTCCGGTAGAAGATATATTACCAATATCAGAACGAGCGAGAGGATTGCGATGGCCAACAGGTCCCAATCGCGCTTTGACGGCGTTCTCATTCGGTCCATGGATGAACATTGACATATATCCTTTTTCGCGGTACCGATGGGAACTGAACCAGTTATTAATAATGTGATCCTCATCTCGAGCATGCCATGGACCTAGCTGACCTTTTCGACCTGGAGGAAATTCGTTTGGTGGAGAGTTCGTTCGAGGAACTTACCGACGAATCACTGCTCGCACAACTTCTCAGCGGTTCCAATGAGGCACGTCTCCTGATTGATGATGACGAGACCCCCCTGGCCATGGCCCGTGAGGATCATGGGTGGAAGGTGGTCAGCTTTCTGTGGAAAGAACCGTCCGATGCGCTCATCGAAATGCTTCCGAAGCTGGATATCAAGGCATACAGCTGCACCATCGACGCATACAGGGAGGCGATCTGCGATCATTTCTGCCGCCGCATGATGAGCGAGTGCCAACCTGCCTTGGACGACCTTCCCGAGGACCGCATCAAAAAGGTATCCGACCTCATATGGAAGGAATGGCATTTCAAACCGGGTGACCTTTGTTACGATTGCTGCTGCGGTTCTGGCGTAGGCAGCCAGGCGCTTGTCAAGGTAGGGCTCAGGCCTTTCGCCTTCGATGTGGACCGTGAACTGCTATGTCGCGGGATCGAGAAGGGCAGATTGCAGACGTGGAACACCGCCAGGATCGACGCATCTCAGGCATCGCGGTATCTGGACAGGGCGCCGTTCGCCTTGATGCTCATGGCCGGTGACATCAATTTGGTCAACGCTTGGACATGGCAGAGGATCTTCGAGCAGGTGCTGGAGCTGGCCGATGATGTCATGGTGACAGTGGCGAGCGAGGAGGAGGCGGAAATGCTCAGGTCATGGGCGGAAGGGAAAGGACGACCCGCCCGCGTCTTCGAGAACATTAGGGACGCGTTCTACGACCACTGGGTCTGCTCCGTAACCTGTGTTCCGAATGAGGACGACCTCGGCTTGTTCTGATCGGGGCCGGACCGGTTCGTAATCCGGATGTTCAATTATTTTTCATAAAATTCCTGACATAGTTCCAAATACTCCTCAAAATGTTGCTTGATATGCAAATTATTTGCAGGACGACCAATGGACACCACTGACCTTGAGATACTCAGGATGCTACGCAAGAACGCCCGGGAGAACCTGAGCGTCATAGCTGAGCAGCTGAAGGTGTCCAAGGCGACCGTCAGCAGACGTATCTCCCGTTTGGAGAAGGACGGCTACATCAACGCTTACACGATGCAGCTGAACACCTCCAAGGTCGGCCTCATGCGGGCCCATATAGGTCTCCAGGTGGTCGGCGCACCATTATCTGCGGTGATCGAGGAGCTGAAGAAGTACCCCGGGATACGATATGTATACAAGGTATTCGGAGACCATTCCTTGGTCTGCGAGGTCTACTCCACCAGCGTGGACAGCCTGTATGATCTGATACAGGACAAGATAGTCAACATCCCCGGCGTGCAGAGGGTCGAGGTGGACATCCTGATCGAGCGCATCGCCATGAACGAGGATGCCATGTTCGATCTGGTCATCCCCCTGGCGCAGAACGATGATGAACGGTAGTCGTGACCGAAGTTTTAATGACGGCCATGATTGTTTCCCCTCTTCATGGAGCTCCATCCCGCACCCAAGACCTACACCAAGGACGGACATCGCGCGGTAAGCCCGGAGGCCACACTGAGAAGGGTCGAACCTCTGCTTTCCAAGGCCGGCATCACACGTGTCGCGGACATAACCGACCTCGACCGCATTGGGATCCCGGTGTTCTCCAGCATTAGACCGGGCGCGATGGAAGGGGCGATATCGATCTATAACGGCAAGGGAGCCAGTCGGGAGCAGGCGCGCGTCTCCGCAATAATGGAGGCCATGGAACGTTTCTCTGCGGAACCGAGGGGCGAGAGGTTGCGTACCGATCTCATGGAGAACATGCTCTCGTCCGAGAACACCGTGGACCCGCGGGAGCTCATACTCCCTCAGATGATCAACATGTACGTCCACCAACAGCCGATAGCCTGGGTCAAAGGTTACGACCTGATCGAGGGCGAGGACATATGGGTGCCTGCCGTCGCTGTCTACCACCCTTACGATTCAAAGAACGACCTGCAGCTCTTCCGGAGCAACACCAACGGACTGGCGTCCGGGAACAACCTGGAGGAGGCGGTCCTGCACGGGATGTGCGAGGTGATCGAACGCGATGCCTGGTCCATATGCGAGGCCAAACGTGCTCCCCGGGGAGAACTGGTCGTAGGTGACGATTGTCCGGTGGTCAGCGAGCTAATGCAAAAGTTCCGTTCACAAGGGGTGGAGGTCCATCTCAAGGACCTAACCAGCGATGTCGGGATACCGACCATCGCCGCCGCTGCGGACGATGTACGCATGAAGGACCCTGCGCTGCTCAACCTGGGCGTGGGAACTCATCTCAGCCCCAGGGTGGCGGCCATCAGGGCTCTCACCGAGGTGGCGCAGAGCCGCTGCACACAGATACATGGTGCAAGGGAGGATACGACCAAAGCGGACATCAATCGGACAGTGGGATACGAGCGAATGAAGCGCATGAACGACATGTACTTCTCCACATCCAACGAGGTCAGCCTGTCCGATTTCCAAGAGTCTGATACCAAGGACATCCTCGAGGACATCGAGGCGGTTTTCGACCATCTTCTCGACAAAGGGTTCGAAAGGGTGATAGCCGTGGAGCTCACCCGTCCGGACCTGGGGATTCCAGTGGTGCGCATGATCATACCCGGGATGGAGATATACGCCATGGACATGGACCGGGAAGGTCCGAGGCTGGGGGCATGAACAGACCGGTCGTCTATCTCGGCCCAAGTCTTCCTCTGGAAGAGGCGAAAGGGATATTGGATGCCGATTACCGCCCCCCGGTGAAGCGCGGCGATCTGAAGAAGGTCGAGGACGAGGGGATAAGGACGGTCGCCATCATCGACGGCGTGTTCCTGCAGAGCTGTTCCGTGGGGCATCGCGAGATATTACACATAATAAACAGTGGCATCAAGGTGTACGGCGCGGGCAGCATGGGGGCGCTCAGGGCAGCAGAGCTGCATCATTATGGCATGATCGGGGTCGGACGGATATTTGAGATGTATTCCCAAGGCGAGATCGAAGGGGACGACGAGGTCGCTCTGGTCTTCGACCCAGAGACCCTCGAACCCTTATCGGAACCATTGGTCAACACGAGGTTCCTTCTGAACGGAGCGGTCAAGGACGGCATCATCTCCAATGAGGACGCAAAAACTCTCCTGGATCAGTTCAGGTCGATATATTATCCAAGGCGGACGATGGCCGCGTTCAAAGACCTTGCGAGGAACTTCGACCGCTCGGAGGCGTCCACAGGTCTTACCCGATATATCGAGACTAAATACCGAGATATTAAAAAGGAGGACGCAATAGCCCTGCTCAATGCTCTTAAGGAATTAAGGAAAATTCCCGATTTGTAAAATTATTTAACTCATTAAAAAATATTTAAAATTGAGAAGGTCAATTAAATATTTGAATTATGATTTATTTAAAAATTTATACTGTTAAAATAGTGCTTCTCACGTCTGGGAATCACTAAAAAATTAGCTATTGTTTAATATGGATGGACTATCCATCCATCATCAACTATATATTATGTCTACACATTGTAGAGGCCGCAAGGGGAGCCGGTTTTCTCAAGTTTGACGTAAATCTACTTGAGGTGACCGAGTCATCGAAAAGGAGGTAAAAAATGGCAAAATACAAGGACAAGGTGGACTTGTATGACGACAGAGGCAAAATAATCGAGAAAGATGTGCCTCTGGACGCTATAAGTCCTTTAAACAACGCAGCCATTAAGCGAACCATCTCTCTGACAAAGAGGACCATCGCTGTCAACCTAGAAGGTATTGAGAAGGGTCTCAAGACCGGAGCGGTTGGCGGATTGAACGTCCCTGGCAGGGTTTTGAACGTCGCTGTAGTGGCGAACGCTGACAAATTAGGCAAGAGGATCAAAGACATTCTCAAGGTCAGCAAGGATGACGACACCGAGATCAGGACGATGGCCGAAGGCAAGAGGATGGTCGTTACCTGCCCCAGCGTAAGGATTGACGCTGGTGCCGAGTACACGACCGGATTCACCGCCGTAGCAGCCGCCGTCACTGAGGCCATAATCGACCAGTTCGATGTGAACATGTTCGAGGCCTCGATGGTCAAGGGAGCAGTCTGGGGAAGATACCCGCAGACCATCAACATGTTGGGATCCAACCTGAAGACCATCCTTGATGTACCGCAGCTGAACGAGGGAACCGGTTTCGCTCTGAGGAACATCACCGCGAACCACATCGTCATGCTGACTGGCAGGAACGCCATGAACGCAGCCGCTCTGTCCTCTATATACGAGACCGCAGCCGCCTACGAAATGGGTGACGCTGTCGGTAACTTCGAGAGGCAGCACCTGTTGTCCCTGGCCTACCAGGGCCTGAACGCCAACAACCTGGCCTATAGCTGGGTCAAGGAGAACGGCAAGACCGGCACTGTCGGTGATGTCGTCGCGTCCATGGTCGGAAGGGCTTTGGAAGACAAGGTAATCAAGAAGGGAAAGAAGTTCCCATCCGGATTCGTTGAGTACACCACCAACGACTACCCGCTATGGAACGCCTACGTTGCCGCCGGTATGCTGTCCGCAATATGCGTGAACATCGGTGCCGCCAGGGCAGCACAAGGTATCCCGTCCACCGTTCTGTACTTCAACGACCTGGTGGAGCATGAGACCAGCCTGCCTGGACTAGACTACGGCAGGGCAATGGGTACCGCGGTCGGTATGTCCTTCTTCAGCCACTCTATCTATGGTGGAGGCGGCCCGGGTCTGTTCCACGGAAACCACGTGGTTACCAGACACGCGAAGGGAACCGTCAACCCGGTTATCGCTGCTGGATGCGCCTTGGACGCTGGTACTCAGTACTTCAGCGCCGAGAACACCTCCCTCATCCTGAAGGAAGTGTTCGGTGACATCCCGGAGTTCAAGAGCCCGATGAAGATGGTCGGTAAGGAGGCCAAGAAGCTGAAGGAGCTGGTCTGAACATGAGCAAGTCTACCTCTGAATCGGTCCCCCTGCCCGAGATACTCATCTTCCCGGAAAGATTGCTATTCGCTGACACCACGGAGCTATTGCTGAACAAGCTGTACGCCGTGAAGAACGTCAGACAGATCAACATCCAGGGCGAGGGCCTGCCTGCTATCATAAAGGCCGGTCCTGGCACTGGTGGCCCTGTCAATCATCCGGAACGCAAGAAGATAAAGGTCAAGGGCGAGGAGATCGAGCTTACGGTCCAGGTCGGGCGCATCTTCGTCGAGATATGCGATATCGATCTCGTACCGCAGGCCATGAAGGACATCGAAGCTGTTTGTAAGGAAGTTCTTCCGTTCAGTTTTAATTTGGAGGTAGGCAGATACTCGAAGTTCAAGCCGACTACTACAGATTATAACAAAGGATTGGTGAAATAACATGGCTAAGACAAAGTACAAAGCACAATTCTATCCAGGCACCACCCTGCCCGCCAAGAACAGGAGGCGATTCATGGACCCCAGCGTCAAGCTGGAGAAGCTCCGTGACATTCCCATGGACGACGTCGTCAAGATCTTGGGTCACAGGACCCCCGGTTCTGACTACGCCACCATCCACCCGCCGCTCGAGGAGGGTAACGAGCCCGACTGCCCCATAAGGGCATTGGTCGAGCCCATAGAAGGTGCGAAGAAGGGTGACAGGATCAGGTACGTTCAGTTCACTGACTCCGTGTATTGGGCCCCCATAATCCCCTACGTGAGGGCTCAGATGTACATGTGCAGGTACAGAGGAATTGATACCGGTACCCTGTCCGGAAGGCAGATCATCGAGATGAGGGAGAGGGACGTCGAAAAGGTCGCCAAGGAACTCATCGACAACGAGACCTTCGATACCGCAAGAACTGGTATCAGGGGAGCGACCGTTCACGGGCACGCCGTCAGGCTTGACCAGAACGGAATGATGTTCGACGCCTGGCAGCGGTTCCGATGGAACGCTAAGAAGGGAGAAGTCGAGTACGTGAAGGACCAGGTCGGTGTCCCGTTGGACAAGCCGGTCCCAGTCGGAAAGCCTATGCCCGAGAAGTGGTTGAAGGACCATACCACCATGTTCCGCGCCGACGGTGTGGACATGAGGGACGATGAAGAGGTAATGAGGCAGAACCTTAGGATTCACACCCTCAGGACCAAGTGTGGCTTCAAGCCCTTCGATGTTAAGGAGGATTAAATATGGCGAAGGAAAAGGACAAGATGTTCATCGCCGCCATGCACAAGAAGTTCAAGGAGGACCCCACGGAGGTCCGCTCCTCGCACTATTCCTACGGAGGCTGGAGACAGTCGAAGAGGAAGCGGGAGTGGGTCGAGCAGGCGAACAAGATCGCCAAGGCCCGTGGAATCCCCATGATGAACCAGGATGTCGGTGTCGCGCTCGGCCAGAGGGTCTTGATGCCCTACCAGCTGTCCCACACTGACATATATGGCGAGGCCGATGACCTACACTGGGTCAACAACGCTGCTATGCAGCAGTGCTGGGATGACATACGCAGGACCGTTATCGTCGGTCTGGATGTCGCCCACAACGTTATCGAGAAGAGGCTGTCAAAGGAAGTTACCCCTGAGACCATCAACCGCTACCTAGAGGCAGTTAACCACACTATGCCTGGCGGAGCAGTTGTCCAGGAGCACATGGCCGAGCTATGCCCGGAGTGCGTGAAGGACTCTTACGTAAAGGTGTTCTCTGGTGACGATGAGCTTATCGACGAGATCGACAAGTGCTTCGTCATCGACATCAACAAGGAGTTCCCCGCAGACCAGGCCAAGCAGCTGAAGGCCGCTGTCGGCAAGAAGCTGTGGCAGGTCGTACGTGTCCCGTCCATCGTTGGACGTGTGTGCGATGGTGGTACCATATCCAGGCACTCTGCGATGCAGATATCCATGGCCTTCATCACCGCCTACAGGCTAGCAGCCGGTGAGGCAGCAATCGCTGACTTCGCCTTCGCCGCCAAGCACGCCGCAGTGGTGGAAATGGGTACCATGATGCCCGCAAGGAGGGCCAGGAGCCCCAACGAGCCCGGTGGAATCCCGTTCGGTGTAATGGCCGACATGGTGCAGAGCACCAGGACCAAGCCGGACGACCCCGCGCGCGCATCCCTGGAAGCTGTTGCCCTGGGTGCAGTGGTGTTCGACCAGATCTACCTCGGATCATACATGTCCGGCGGGGTCGGGTTCACTCAGTACGCCACCGCAGCCTATACCGACAACATCCTGGAGGATTACACCTACTGGGCAGTCGATCACATAAAGAGCAAGTACGGCGGGTTCTGCAAGAGCAAGCCCAGCTCCGACCTGATCGAGAAGCTCGGTTCCGAGATCAACTCCTACGCCCTGGAGATGTATGAGCGCTACCCGGCCGCCATGGAAGCCCACTTCGGTGGGTCCCAGAGGGCCACTGTCGCCGCCGCAGCTACCGGTATCGGTATCGCGATGGCAACTGGTAACGCCAACGCTGGTGTCAACGGATGGTATCTGTCCATGTACCAGCACAGGGAGAGGCTCGGAAGGCTCGGGTTCTACGGATACGACTTGCAGGACAACTGCGGTGCAGCCAACTCGTTCTCCTACAGGAGCGACGAGGGCCTGCCGCACGAGCTGCGCGGTCCGAACTACCCGATCTACGCCATGAACGTGGGACACCTGCCCGGATACACCGGTATCGCAATGGCGCCCCACGCCGCTCGCGGCGACGCCTTCGTGTGCAACCCGTTGGTCAAGATCGCCTTCGCAGACAAGAACCTGCCCTTCGACTTCGCGAACATAACCAAAGAGTTTGGTCGCGGCTGCCTGAGGGAGTTCATGCCTGCTGGTGAGAGGACCGCAATCATCCCCGCCAAGTAAGGTTGTCCAATGCAAATAGGAGAGCTAGCAAAGTACAGAGCGACTGGGACGGTCGGGAAGGTACTGGAAGTGCGAGAGCGTGATGGGGTGGAATGGGCTCTGCTCGACACCCACAACCTCTGGTACGTCACCAGCCTGCTGGACCCCGCCCAGGCCTCCGAGTACAAGCAGTTCTCCTATAAGGAGAGGACACGCACGGTGCATATGGACGAGATGCAAGGCCTCAGCCAAGAGGTTGAGGTCGATATCTCGACCGTTACACCGAGCGGGGGCGGTTAGGCACCCAGATAACAAACCCTTTCCTTTTATCTTCTTTTTTATCTCTGTTATTTAAGAAAAAAAGGTGGACGAAGGTCTCGATGGACCATCGGAAAAAAGGATTAGGACATGTCGAAGCCGACCATTAGACTGGCCAGCTTCGGGTCGTCCTCCAGCTTGTAGACGTCCTTTATGATCAGGTCGCCCAAAGGTGACGGGCTACAGGAGACGACGTTCTTCGCTCCCTTTATCTGCTCCAGCTCCGGGAACGATACCGGTGGCATGAAGAAATATTCCTTGGTCTTAGGGACCTTATCGGTGAAGACGACGAAATCGCTTCCCAGCCAGATCAGGTCCTCATTGTCCTTGTACTTATGATGCTCACCGGCTAGGACCTCGGTGCCTATGACGATGCCGTTGTCGGCCATCATCAGGACGGTCGGTTCAGGCGGCGGACGGAATCTGGTATCCTTTATGATGCAGATGACATACTGCCGCTGAAGGCATTGGTTCACTCCCTCGTTCACGACATCCAGTCCGACCTGGGACTTGATCCCTCCCTCGACGTTCTTGATAGCATCGATGACCTCTGGACTCAGGACGAACGCCAACCGCGTTCCGGACATTCCCTTTATGATCTCTACCGCTCTCTCTTCCGGTTGCACGTTGCCCTTAACAGCATCGTGTTAGAAAAATGTTATTTTGACGCAGTGCCTAAATATCGGTCCGAACGGTCTTTGATGTATGAGCTTAGAACAGATCGCGGAACAACAGCCTGAGGTCATTCGTGCGATGTACCGTTTCAAGAATGAGGTGTTCAAGAACGGCGCGCTCTCTTTCCGGGAGAAGGAACTGATCGCGGTGGCCGTCACCGCAGTCCTGAAATGCGACAACTGTCTGAAGATGCACTCACAGAAGGCCATGGGGGCAGGGGCCACCAGGGACCAGTTACGGGAATCTCTCCTTGTCGCCATGTATCTGGGCGGGCCTAGTGCCGTGGTCGGCATGCCGTCGATCGACGAGCTTCTGTCTAGATGATCACTCCACGAACTCCACGGTGACCTTCCTCTTGAGACCGAGCTCGGCCGCGGCCTCTCCCGCCTTGATCATGGCCATCGGGACCGGGCAGGCCGAATGCTTCAGTACCTGTCCACATATCTGATAGACGGTGTTCTCCGCGAAAGGCATCTTCATGACGTCCCAGACCTCCATGCGGTGCAGCACCTTCGTAAGGTTCCTCACCTGCGGGCAATCGCTCTGAACTATCTCGAACTCAAGGGCGGTGCCATCGGTCTTGGCCCTGATGGTGCTCAGAAGGCGGCACACGCCTGGTTCGACCTTCACCGTGGCTTGGAGCGGAAGCTCAGACTCATCGGTCATCCCTTAGTAGATTTCCTTCTTGCCAGATAATCATATGCCCAATCAGCGCCAATATCCGGCGTGATCGATAGAAAAAATATGGAGGAATATGACACGATCGCCTATAGGACGTGATCAGATGGTACATCCTATTCCAACAGGGAGGTCCGATCGGAAGGTCGATCAGGAACGTATGTTCGCCAGCTTGTTCAAGAGCTCTTCGAAGGACGCCTTCCCCAGGTCCATGGTGGCGATCACGGCGATCGCTTCCTTCTTCTTCATGATAGGGACGGCGATTATCGGCATCCCTCTATACGGTCCGCTGGTGGAGATCCGGCGTATGATGGTGCCCTTCTTCAGGGACTCCTCGAGCATGGGGCCGGTGAACTGAGTATCGACGACCTCTCCTTCCTCACAGCGCACTCCCAGCTGGTTGCGGCTGCGCATGGTGACAGGCAACCGACCTAACAGCTCATGTATCGCCAATGCTAGGCAGCGCAGGTCATCGGCCTCGGTATCCTGGCTCAGTATGTTGGTCCCTTCGTTCCAGCATCTCTTGCTGAGGTTGATCAATGACAGGGCCGCAGTGACCGCACCTCTTTCCGCCGCATCGTAGCTGAAAGCGGAGCCGATGACGATCACATCGCCATCATCCATGCGGAAATAGTTGCGCAGGGGGGCGACCAGTATCTGCTCCGGGAACTCCTCGTCCCCCGGGAACACGATCCTTCCCTTCTCGACCACCAGGGTGGTGGCTCCGACCGCACCGGCACGCACGGCCTCGTCCCTCTGCTCGCATCCCATGCGCACACGGGCGGCCATGCCCTTGATCAGGACCGCGCAGTTGAACTTGCCCAGGGTCAGGTCGGAGAGGTCCACTTGTCGTACGTCAATGCCAGACGTGTCGAGCTTGCGCCTGCCCCGGTCAGTGATGGTGATGCCCAGTCGTGAGCTTTCGATCGACCCTTCCTTCATCATCTTGTCGAGGATGGTCCGAGTGCTCCCCTCGCCTATCTTAAGGACGTCCGCCAGCGCCTTGCGCCCTATCGGGCCTTCTTTGGAGATGACCTGATGCGCCTTCCAAATGTGGTATGCGTTGAACTTCGGTGTTGGCCCCCCGGCAAAATAGGAATTGAAGGACATTGACATTATGGTTGGATATATAATCCATCCATAAATATCTTACACAAGACTGCAATCGTTAAGGCCAGATGTCATTAACGGGAAAAGTATTATAATCGCCATAATCATTGGCAAACTCGTATGGCTGAGAGTGCAGAGGTCTTCATAGTATTGGACAAGGTCTCCAAGAGCTTCAATGGAAACCTGGTACTGAAGGATATCAGCACTAAAGTTCACACCGGTGAGGTGCTCGGCCTCATCGGAAAAAGCGGTAGCGGCAAGTCGGTCCTCATCAACGCCCTGAGGGGGAACCGTGAGTACAAGCCGGACTCCGGTCGTATCATCTATCGTGTCAATCACTGCGCAAGCTGCGGCTGGATAGACATGCCCTCTCCAGGGGCGGTATGTTCCAAGTGCGGCAAGCCCACTAAGATAATGGAGGTGGACTTCTGGGCCTTGGACGAGAGGGACCCAGTGCGCACGGTGATGCGCGGGCGCATAGCCATCATGTTGCAGAGGACGTTCGCACTGTTCGGTGACCTGTCGGTCATAGAGAACGTGTTCGAACCGATGAAGGAAAAGTCGGACGAGAAGAAGGTGGAACGGGCCATAAGGTTGCTGGAGATGGTCAACATGACCCACCGCACCATGCACATAGCCCGTGACCTTTCCGGTGGGGAGAAACAGAGGACCGTCCTGGCAAGGCAGCTCGCCCGCGACCCACTTCTGTTCCTGGCGGACGAACCGACCGGGACGCTGGACCCCGAGACCGCCGATATCGTTCACAAGGCGCTCATCAAGGCGGCCAAGGACACGGGCATGTCCATGATCGTCACCTCCCACTGGCCTAAGGCCATCGCACTATTGTCCCACCGCGCCATTTGGCTGGAGGACGGGGTGATCAAGGCCGAGGGCACTCCCGAAGAGATCACCAAGGCCTTCGATGTCATCTACGAGAAAGAGAAGGGGTTGGAGGTCCAGGTCGGCCAACCTGTAATACGCGTGGCCGGGGCCAAGAAATATTACTACTCGATCGTCCGGGGGGTCGTCAAGGCCGTGGACGATGTCACGTTCGATGTGAACGATAAGGAGATATTCGGTCTCATCGGTCTTAGTGGAGCAGGGAAGACAACATTGTCCCGAATGATATCTGGTATAACCCCTACGACACACGGCGACGTACTGGTCCGCATCGGGGAAGAATGGATCAACATGTCCGATATGGGCGAGGAAGGCAGAGGCCGCGCCACTCAATACATCGGCATAATGCACCAAGAGAACGCGCTCTATCCGTTCAACACGGTGCTGCAGAACCTCACCGTATGCCTGGGAATGAAGCTCCCGCAGGAGCTTGCCAAGATGAAGGCCATCCAGGTCATGCGAGGTGTCGGTTTCACGCCCAAGGAGGTCGACCGTATATTGTACGCCTATCCCGACGCATTGAGCGTGGGCGAGAGGCAGCGCATATCCCTGGCACGCACCATGATAATCGAACCGCGTTTCGTCATCCTCGACGAGCCGACCGGGACGATGGACCCCATCACCCGTCAGGCGGTGGCGAAGTCCGTTCTTCACGCCCGCAAGGAACTGAACGAGACGTTCCTCATCGTCAGCCATGACATGGACTTCATCTTGGCGACGTGCGACCGCGTAGCGCTCATGAAGGGCGGCAAGGTCGTGGCCATGGGGACCCCGAAGGATGTCCTGGCCGGAATGACGCAGAACGACCTCGACGGAGATGAAGGCAAGGTCTGCGAGGTCTGAACTTGAAGGACTCCATCGGGCGTAAGACCAGGTTCGTCGAATGCCGCGAGGCACGCGGCATGGGCGTAGGTGGGAGCATGGCCGCCAGAGCGACAATATCTGATAGCGGCCGCGACGTAGTGGCCGTGGCCATGGGTCCTGGCAAGAGGCACATCACCAAACCAGTGTGCGAGATCACCTACGGGCTCAGGGAGGAAGGCATCGACACCTCCGTGCTCGTGGTCACCGCCGGCTCAGGGGTCCCGACCGACGCCCCCGACGTCTCGACAAGCTCGCTGTTCGGTCTGGACCCCATCGAAGTGGCGCGCATCCAACAGTTCAAGGTGGTGCTCATCCACCTGGGCAACGTTCGCAACCATATCATCTACAAGGCAAGGCTCATAATGAGGAACGTCGACCTTCCTTCCATCATAGTATGCCAGGCGCCAGTGGACTTCGAGGACTTCGCACGCATCGGTTGCAAGACCCGCCTGGTCATGCCCGCGGACGCGGACATCGCCACCAAGGGCACCATCATGGAGATAGTGACTGGCGTGGTCCGCGGGACGACCGTGAGCCAGGTCAAGCTCGATGAGATAATCTCCAAGGTAAAGCGCTGTATGTGATCATGGGTCGAAACCAACGAGCTGGGTCCAGTCCTTGGTATCGCTGAACCCTAGGACGGCGCGCAGGAAGTCGTCCGTGAGCGTGGAGACGCTGCCGCTGGTCAGGTTGTTTATTCCCGGCAGGTCCTCCAACAGGGGGAAGGTCATGGGCGGTATGCGCACGTACGGTTCCCCCGATATGTCCAGGTCACCGTAGAGCACGAAGTCGTCGCTGATCCATATGGCGTCCTCGCGCTCCATGACCTCCTTGCGCCTCTCTTCAGAAAGATATTCCCCGATTATCTGCCCTTTCCGATCGACAATATGCACCAGGTTCTGCTGGGGGGAGAGCATGGGAACGTCCGGCTGCGCCACCAGAACGAAGATCTCCGCCCGCTTCAAGGTCTCCCAGACGCCGGTGTTCACGAAGGGCATCAGACCGCCGACCGCCCCGTTGCACTCTGCCTGCTTCTCCAGATTGGCGACCTCGTCGCGTAGGTTCTTGTCCAGGAACACGACGGCGTCTATCCCTGGAAAGGAGAGGAGCACGTCCCTGATGTTCGAGCGCAGCTGGTCGATGTCCACGTACATTGAACACCATTCCAGTTTTTCATTGTATGCACAGCGAAAGGTCAACGCAGTTATGTTCTGCAGATGTAGATGTGCCATAGCCAGCAAGTATTGATAGGGACAAACCTTATTACAACCGCACTGCATCCATGAGGGGACAAGATGAGGATCGTAATCAACGGTACGGAAAAGGAACTGCCCGAAGGTGCCACCGTCGCTCAGGCCATCGAAGGCGAGCCATACCTGCCTGGCAACTCCATCGCCCTTATACGCCCCATGGACGCCCAGCGCAAGATGACCAATGAGTACCTGGTCAGGACCAGCAAGGGCAATTTCATCATCGAGCTCAAGGGCAATGAATATTCGAAGGCGTGGAAAAGGATATACCACGACATCGTAGGCAAGAACCTGCGCTGGCAGACCAGCCGTCTGCACGCCTTCGGTTCGTTCCCTACTCAGTTCGAAAAGTCCCGGAGCGTCACCTCGTACAAGCGGTACGATTGCTTCTTCGGATTGGGCGGATACGATGTAAACACCACTTATCTCATGATAGCCAGGATCGATACCAGCGATGACCTGGGCCTTAAGGACTCGGTGTTCGCCCGGGTGACGCGAGGCAGGCACATCCTAGACCGTCTCGACGAGGGCGACATGATCGAGCACATCGAACCGGTCGTATTGCGCATGGCGACCAAGGACGCCTTCGCCACAACCGACCTCCAGATGAAGGTGGAGGACGGGATGCTCGTCGAGACCTACGTAGGCGTCAAGCTCGATGAAAGGTCACCGCTATGCTGCGAGCATTTCCTGGTGATCGCCGAAGAAGGGGGCATGTCCATTGACGATAAGGGCTTCAGCTACAGCGCTAGCGAGGCCAACATGGACACTAACCTGGGCCAGGAGTTCAGTGATGTCCGTCGTCCCGATGATGTGACGGTCCGGCACAAGGGCTACCAGGCCGGCAAGGTATACTTCTACAATCAGGTGCGCCAATTGAACCGGTCCCACAACCTCGTGGGCAAGGTCACCAACGGCATGAACCTGGTCCATCTCGTTCCGTTGAAGGGTAAGTTCATGGTCAGGCCCGACCCGGGCCGCATACTGACCATCGGGATGACGCAGGCGCAGGCCAGTTCCTTTCTAGGGTCCATCGGAAAGAAGCAGAAGCGCACCGGTGATGTCACTGACGGCGCCATCGTGGTAGAGCAGGAGCCGGAGATGACCATATACGCCCTGAAGGAGGACGAGGTCGATACCATGGGCGTGCCTGCGGACAAGATATTCTCTGTGACCATGGACGCCAATGGGTCGCCATGGACGGTCCGCTACTTCCGCAAGGTGACCGGCCTGGACCACAAGCCCATCGGCACCATGAAGGTCCATTTTACATACGAGGGCATGTCGATGATCACCTTCGAAGGCGATCCCCTGCTGGCGGCCGACCTGTACCCGGAAAAGCTGTATGAAGGAACGGTGCACCGCGGGGACGTGGCCATCACCAACATGTCACGCCCTCAAAGGGGATTGATAGGCATAAGGCTGGAGGACAGCGACGAGTTCGGTCCCACCGGGGAGGAATCGCCAGGTACCAGCATGCTCGGTCGTTTCATCGGGGACCTGGACACCTTGATGAAAGGGATCAGCGATGGGGACATAGTTTACATTCGCCAGGCAGCTATGGAGGAGGCCAAGCCCAAGAGGAAGGCCGCCCCGAAGAAGGTCAGGTCCGAAGAGGGCGCCTCTACGGAAAAGAAGGCCGCCACCAAAAGGTCGGTCAAGAAGGTTCCGGTCAAGGAAAGGTCCCCCATCAAAGGTACCAAGAAAGGCAAGGGGGAAGGCAATGGACAGTGACATCGAGACCAGACTGATATTCATCGCGCCCACGTCCGACCTGACGCCGGACCGCATAGCCCGCTTCATACACAACCTGGGCAATCCGGTGACGGTCAAGGAGACCTGTTACGGTGTGGTCATCGAAGGCCACAAGGCCGATGTGAAGCGCACGCTCGACGAGGTCAGGAAGCTGGACCCCAATCGAATATTCTCCAAGGAGCGGGCGTTCCCTATGGGGGACATCCGCCGTTGCCGTGCCCATCACGGTTCCAGGCCAGGCTTTGCCCAGCTGGAAAAGGAATGGAAGGACCTCTGCTTGATCGAGAAAGGGCTCATCTGCGTGGAGAAGGGCGAGGACCCGCCGCAGGTGAGGAAGCGGGGGAAGATGCCAGTTAATGAACTTAAGATCCTTGTAGATGAGGTGTCGCCATGAAGATCTTCATAATGCCGCCGAACAGCCTGATACTGAGCGATCTAGTGGAGAGGTTCGGTCACGAGCCGCTCACGCTCATGAGGGCGCTGAGGGAACGTGTCACATCGAACGAGATCGAGGCCCCCCCGCTCAATGTGACCGTGGACGACGTCAAGCTAGGGCTCAAGTACGCGGGCATCGAGATCCCATCGGGCATACGTGGGCGCATGGCCATCTATGGCCCGCTCATCGACCAGGCCCAGGCGGCCATCTTCATACAGGACGCCCCCTACAGCTTCGGCTGCGTCGGCTGCCAGCGCACCAACGAGCTGGCCAAGCTCCTGGTGCGAAAGAAGAAGGTCCCGATCCTCACGCTCGACTATCCGGCCAACGAGGACGAGGCCAAGTACATGGTCGTGCAGGTCAAGAAGTTCCTGGAGGGTTTGAAATGATCAAGATCGCCCAGCTGTCCTGCGGGACGGAATACAGTGCCGTTCAGTCCGAGATAGAGCGCGCCGCCGAGACGGTGGGGGCCAAGATGGTCTACCCCGACGTGAACATGGACCGCATCGACAAGGCCGTGGAGGAGTTCGGCTTCAACCCCAACAGCCCTCAGCTCAAGCTCATGATCGCCAGGGCGATGGAGCTGGCCAACAAGAACTATGATGCCGATGCCATATTCATCGCCACCTGCTTCCGCTGCGCCGAGGGCGCTTTGGTGCGTACGGAACTGAGAAAGTTCGTGCAGGAGCATGTGAGGCTTCCGGTGGTCACTTATTCGTTCACTGAAAGGACCAAGGCCCCTCAGCTGCTGACCAGGATGGAGGCATTGGTGACCATCGTGGAAAGGAAGGAACTGCTCGCCCGTGAGAGGCAGGTAGGGCTCACCGCCGGGTTGGACTCCGGTTCTTCCACGACCAAGGCGGTCATCATGCGCGACAACGTGATAATCGGTAAGTACTGGCTTCCTACGACCGATGTCTTCTCTTCCGCCGAGACGGCCTTGACGAAGGCCTTGGAGGAGGCAGGGGTCAAGCGCGAGCAGCTCGAGGCAATAGGCACGACCGGTTACGGCCGGTTCACCCTGGGGAAGAAGTTCAATGCCAAGCTGGTCCAGGAGGAGCTCACGGTGAACTCCAAGGGAGCCGTTTGGCTGGCTGGCAAGCAAAAGGGCGAGGCCACCATCATCGACATAGGGGGAATGGACAACAAGGCCATCACAGTGCGGGACGGCATACCTGACAACTTCACCATGGGCGGCATATGCGCCGGTGCGTCCGGGCGATTCCTGGAGATGGTGTCCAAGCGCCTGAAGGTGGAGATCACCGATCTGGGCTCCCTCGCCGACCAAGGGGACCATAACAAGGTCAAGATGAACTCATACTGCTCCGTCTTCGGCATACAGGACCTGGTGACATCATTGGCCGCCGGGAACACCCTGGCGGACGTGGCCGCAGCCGCCTGCCACAGCGTTGCGGAACAGGTGTACGAACAACAGCTTCAGGAGATCGAGGTGCGTCAGCCTATCATTCAGGTCGGGGGCACGTCCCTCATATCCGGTCTGGTCACGGCCATGGAGCATACTCTGGGCGCGAGGCCCATAGTGCCGAAGGACTCCCAGTACATCGGAGGGGTGGGCGCGGCGCTGCTCTCGTCCGGCCTTCTGGGGTGAGAACTTGGTGGAGTTCGAGCTCGAGGGAACGGAGCAATATGCCCTGGATTCTTACCAATGGCTGCTGGAGCGGATACTGATGGACATGAGCATCTCCAACATGGTGGAGCGGGCTCGCCTCATCATCCGGCCGGACCAGACATTGTTCATCGTATCTCTGAAGGTGAAGCATTCATCGGGCAAGCGCCCGGTGAACGACATCGCGGAGCTGGTGGGACAAGAGGGCGGGACGTTCCTCACCATCAAGGACGAGGCGTTCGCGCCGCGCCTGCTCGCCACGCTATGGCGCCTGTATGGGCGGGAGCGGGTGCAGCAGCTTACCCGACTGGAGATATTCGTGGAGGGCGTGCCGGTCAACGAGGTCTCCGACCTGAGCCTCGATCCCGAGGAAGAGGTCCGTTCCCAGCTGCTTGACGCCATGTGGCGTCTTCTCCCTGAAGGTCTCAAGGTACGCAACGAGATCTATACCGACGACGTGATGACGATCGTGGCCACGGAACATGGGATGACCGTGGATTTCCTCGAAGAGGCTAAAAAGGTGCATAAGAACATGATCGGGGAGGCCGCCTGATGTACGAAGTGCTCATGTACGATGGCGGAGTGCACAAGGTGGAGCAGCTGTACGAACTTATAGAGGATGTCGGCGGCTTCATCCTGCAGAAGACCCAGGTCCAGGTGATGATCACCATCACCATGGCCATACCGGCCGAGGACCGGCCGTTGATCGAGGCGAAGACGGCCGAGCTCGGCGGCAAGGTGGTCGAGGTACCACTGGCCGGGACGGAGATCGCTGTCATAGGTCCGACGCTGGGAAGGCATCACATGCCTCACCCCATATGCGACATCGCTGAGCACCTGAGACGGTACGGGGCCATCACCATCGTGATGGGGCTGGCCCGTGGGCGCGGAAGGAAGACGTGCCAGATATCCGCTTCGGAGAAGGCGATAATCGAGGAGTACGACGCTGCCATCTTCATGCTCGGCAACTTCAAGGAGTGCGTCACGCACGAGAAGATCGACCTGTTCAAGGACATCCAGATCCCTGTGGTCACCGTGGTCGGCCCGGAGCTCGATTCTCTGCCGCACTGCGAGGCGCTGGTATGCGGTGTAGGCCGCAAGGTGGAGAGGATGAGGCGCTCCGAGGAGATCGCCAAGCTGGAGGAGATCGCCGACCGGGTCAAGGAGGTCATCAGCGTTCGCCGTCAGGAAATCGAGGAGGACCCCCTGTTCGTGCACCCCTCCGAGGTCAAGGACGCATTGGACGATATGGACGCGGTGCAGGAATGCTTGCGCCCCGCGCCGGTGGTCCTGCACGTCGACGGTCTCAGGGTGAAAATACCCTACGAGAAGCACTTGAAGGAGCTGGAGGAGCTTGAGGTGTACGGGCGGAAGCTCAAGGACATCGCCACCATCTCCAACTGCCGTCTGGGTGACAGTACTATGATCCGCATCAAGACCAAGGCCGAGGTGCAGGAGATGTACGTCCCTAAGGTCGATTGAGACGTCCTGACCTGCGCACTAGCGGTACTGGAACATCATCATTATATGTCCGGTCCGGTATTTTTTCTCGAGGTATGAGGAATGGACCGCCCAGGCAGCTATCTCCTGTTCATCAGCATCGATGAGCCACGAGAGCTATCGATAGGGCGCTTGGGACGATGTGAGCTCCATCCAGGTGTATACGTTTACTGCGGCTCGGCGCTGAACGGTGTGAAAGCCCGTGTAGGGCGTCATTTCCGCAAGGAAAAGAAGGAGCATTGGCACATCGATCGGCTGCTGGCCGCCGGTGACCTGATGTTCGCCCTCATGCTGTACTCGAGCGAGAGATGCGAGTGCGAGATGGCCAAGGGACTTCTGCAGAGTGGCCGTTTCGATAGGGTCATAGGCGGTTTCGGCTCCTCGGACTGCAGGTGCGGCGGTCACCTGTTCTACTGCGACGATCTGGACGTGGGGGCTATGAGAAAGGTCCACGAACTGCTCAAAGTATTAGCTGGACCATGAAATAGCAGAAGGACGTGAGCACCATGGCCAGGGCCAGGGTGATGGTGGCCTTCATGGCCGCGTCCTGCCGGTTGTCATACTCGTCCAAGTACCTCAGGCGTCCCAAGAGGGACATCCAGGACGCGATGGTGGAAGGCAGTATGGTAAAGCAGAAGAGAACGATGACGGTGTTCTCGGAGACCAGGCCCAGGGTCAGTTGGAACAACGCCATGATCGAGATCACGATGAGCGATAGCAGCGATAGCAGCAACGCTACGATCAAAAGGAGCGATGCGTTCCTACGGCCTGATTCCGACATGGGTGATTCGACATAAAATCCCGGTCCTTACATAAAAACTTGACGCACTGAATTATCCTCCAATGATAACCTGAGCGTATCTAATTAATAATCATCCCGTATCTTTTTAGGGCCATGTCGGCCGATAAACCTGTCTCCTTTCTACCGAACGAGCTGTGGGATTTCTTCACCTTCAGCACAGGTCATTCTTTGATAGTCCGGGGAGAGGCCGGAACAGGAAAGACCACCTTCGCCCTGCAATTGATGGGCGATATGTCCGATCGGACCAATGGCTTCTATCTTTCCACCCGCGTGTCCGATGTACTGATACTCACGCAGTTCCCCTGGTTGGCGGAGCGGGTGTTCGGTGCGGACATCGCCAAATGGATGAAGGAGCAGGTGGACCTATCCCAGGACGAGCTGCTCAGCCAGCTTGGCATGGGGGAGGAGGGCGGGCTGCCGCTGGACGAAGGGCTCAAACGGCTGAAGGGGGAAGGTGCGAAAGAGGCCGACCTCAAGATGATCATGAACGTGTACGAGAAGATACGCGCCGCCAAGCCGAACAAGTCCATGATAGTCATCGACAGCCTTGATGCTCTGGCGGAAAGGTATGGACTGAGGAAGGAAGTTCTCTTCTCCGCGCTGCAGAAGGACCTGGTGGAAGGATACGGCGCCAATGTGGTGTTCGTAATGGAGAACAACGAGACCGCGCTCGATTATCTGGGCGACGGGGTCATCGTGCTCTCCAACCGGGAGTCGGACTACCGCGTCATCCGCGAGATGAAGATATTGAAATTGAGAGGATGCCGCATCAAGACGTTCAAGGGAACTTTCACACTGGACAAGGGCATGATGAAGGTGTTCTCCC
Organism: Methanomassiliicoccales archaeon; assembly: GCA_028682895.1. GTDB lineage: Archaea > Thermoplasmatota > Thermoplasmata > Methanomassiliicoccales > UBA472 > UBA472. Next base: position 57,359 of record JAJRAK010000032.1, on the reverse strand, counting down.
CGCTGGTCCCTTTGCCGCCCGCACCGTTCAAGCCTTTGGAGGGCAAGGACGGGTCCATCTCGACCGGCATAGAGGACCTCGACGTACTTATTGGCGGAGGGATACCGAAAGGGCGCCTTGTGCTCTTCGACATCGGAGAAAGGGTAACGTACGACGTGCTGCGCCAGATCGAGGCCGGTATCGTCAGCTCGATGGCGTTGACGGGAAAGGGCGTCATATGGATGCCTACAAGGAAGATCGGTCGGACGGACGGTATGTCCGCCTATCTGGCCATGACCACCCATGTGCGTTCTGAGCGTCACATACGCATCGCCGAGGAGATATCCTCGTCAAGGGGACCGGCCCTGGGTGACATCTTCCCTCTCGAAGGTATCAACGTTGCATCGGACCTCTCGTGGAAGAAGATCAGCTATGACATCGGTGAAGGCACCGGCGGCATCTGCGTCATGGGACTGGACGCGCTCGAGTCGACATACGGTCCTTCGGTGATAGATGGCATGCACGAGATGCTCAACGCTCTGCGCGCCAACGACGGCGTGTTCATCGCCATAGCCCCGTTCAAGACCAAGTCATTGGAGCGGTTCCGTGAGCTCTGCTCCGTGCATATCAAGATCGACAAGTTCGGGGACGACACCATCCTTTGGGGGGAGGCACCTTTCACATCCTATCAGGCCGTGGAGGCCAAACAGGTGCCCAAAGGGATACCCCTGACGTTGACGCCTATCTTCTAAGACCAATGATCACATAGGGCCGCTCAGGGACCTTGCGGTCCTTCCTTTTTCATCGGTCCTTTGTCATGCGGACGGTCAGGTCCTCGGATCACTTGACCGGCGGCCTCTTCGGAGGCACCTGACCTGGTTTCTTTGCCCCGGGCGTCGCCGGCCTGGTGCCATTGGTCTGCTTGGGCGAGGCATATCTCATGGATGCCGATGACTTGCCCTTGCCTTTCTTCTTTCCGCCGCGCTTGAACAGGTTGCTGCCAAGCCCCTTCTTGAAGACCAGCAATATGGCCACGGCGGCTATGAAAATGATAAGCACCAGTAGTAACGGACCGCTGAGCAGGCCGATGATCCCATCGAACCATCCCCCGCCCGAACTTTCTTCATCCACGGTCTCTACTGGGAAACCGGTGGTGGCATTGATGACCTCGGACGAATCACCAGTGCCTATTATATTGTACGCTTCCACCCTGTAATAGTAGGTGGAGTTGTTCGGTCGGCCCGTGTCGTTGTACCAAGTGTCGGTGACGGTGGCAAGGTAGAACTGGGTGCTGTTCATGGAGCTGCGGTATATCCGGTAACCGATGATGGGCTGTCCCCCGTCGTCTGAGGCGTTCCAGGTGATGGTGACATAATCGGCACCGGCGGTCGCGTTAAGGTCGGATGGCGCTTCGGGCACTACCCCTACCCATTCCGGTGTGGCGCTCACCGCCTCGGACGGGTCGCTCTCGCCGAACTCGCTGAACGAGCGCACGGTGTACGTATATGTGACCCCGTTCACCACGTTCGTATCATTGTACGATTCGAAATCGGAGTAGAACTCTTCCGAACCGGACGCAGAGGTGCGGTTTATTATGTATCCGAGCAGGTCCCCGGAGCCCATGACCGCAGGTTCTGACCAGTTCAGCTGGACAAAGCTCTGTCCGCTCGTGACATTGGTGAAGGAGGGCGTGGACGGCGCCAGCCCGCAGATCAAAGTGACCGGGTCGCTCAGATCGCCCTCGCCAGCCAGGTTGCAGGCGGACACTTGGAACGTGTAATACGTTCCTACGGTGAGACCAGCAGCGACGTATTCGGTGACGTTCGATTCACCCAGATAGATGAGGTCGCCGTCATCCTTGAGGTATATCTTGTAACCAAGGACATCGGACCCTCCGTCATCGGACGGTGCTTTCCAGGTGAGTGTGATATGCTCCACGTATCCTTTGCCGGTCAATCCTAAAGGCCCAGTCGGCGTCGTGCACGGGGTCGCATTGACGATATTGGACCATCCCAGGCCCGAAGGGTTCTCGACCGCGATCTGGTAGAAGTAGGTGATACCATTGACCACATCATCGTCCCAGATGTAGTTCGAAGTGACGGAAGCTCCGAGCAGCGTAAGGTCCTCCGGGGAGTAACCCCTGTATACCCAGTATCGGACCGCCGGAAGGGCGTTGTCCTCGTCCACTTGCCAGAACAGTCCCACCGTTCCATTCTCAGCGATCACGCTGACGATCTCCACGGTGTTCATGCCCAACACGTCCGCCCTAAGGACGGATGATATCTGGCCTTCGCCGACGATGTTGAAGGCGCTGACCGCATAATAGTAAGTCGCGTTCTCCACCAATCCATAATCGGTATGGCAGAGGACATCCTCCAAGGTGATGAGCAAGGACATGCTGTCCATGGCCTCGCCGCGATAGATCTTATAACCAATCAGGTCCGAGCCGCCGTTGTCATCTGGAGTGGACCATGACAGGGTGACGTTCCGGACACCGCTGGTGACACATATATCATCAGGAACGCCCGGTACCAGGTCTGGAGCACCGGAGAACGAGATGCTCACGTCCCCCTCGCCGACCTCGTTGAACGCCACGACCACGTAAGAATACGTCCGTCCAAGAACAAGGTTGGCGTGGATGAGGTAGGTATCAGGCGTGCTGCCTACGAGCGTCATGTTTTGCGAATAATATACATTGTAACCGATGATGTCAGAACCGCCATCGAAGTTGGGGGCGTCCCAGGTAAGGTTCAGGTACATGTTCCCAGGGACGGCGTTCGGTAGGATGGGCTCGGACGGCGTGGTCATAGGTATTACGGAAAGGACCTCGGTCAAATTACCGGCACCGGCGGAGTTTACCGCCCGAACCGCGTAATAATATTCCTGTCCGTTGGCCAGTCCTGTGTCCAGGTAGTAGGTGATCGCCTTGAGCGTGGTCCACAGGCTGAGCTGGTCCTCTGCCGATCCACGGTATATCCAGTACCCGGTGACATTGGTGGCGTTGGAATAGAGCGGTGCTGACCAGGACAGGAGTACCTGTCCATCGCCCGACTGGACCACGAAGTCCAGTGGCTCGGTGGGCACCTGATCGGGATCGGCGGTCATGCCCAGCGGGAGCGACGATAGGACGATAAGAGCGACTGCTATGATGGCGATGTACGCTGTCCAGATTCTTCTCAATGTAGATACGCTCCGTCCAAACCTTGAAGAAAAAAAGCTGGTTGCGGTTATAAACCTGAGGGGCTGATTATCGCAGATGATTATCAGAGATCCTGCTCTCTGGACCGTGCACGGGGAACGATCGCGTTGATTATCATTATTGAAAATCGTACCTTTTCAGTTAAATACAGTCACAGAGGATTTTGTGATGAAGCTCAATGAACATACTTGTCGGTACGGATGGAAGATCAGCGGCAGAAGTAGCTACTGATTATTCTTTCCGCTTGACCAAAGCGCTGGGGGCCACCATGTACATCATATACGTTGTGGACAAGAACTCCAAGGACGATAAGGAGAAGCGCATCAAGACGGGCATGAGGATATTGGGAAGGCTGAAGATCAAGGCCGCCGAGAACGACGTGGAAGTGACGACCTTGCTGGAAGCGGGACGCCCCCAGGAGACCCTGGTTGAGGCCGCGGAAAGGATAGGCGCTGACATGATCGTCATCGGCTCCTCCGAGCCCGGCAAGGGAAAGAGCAAGAAGAGCCTTCAGAACATCATAAAAAGCAAGGCGAACTGCACCGTCGTGGTGGTGAGGTAATGAAGTTCCTGGTCGCCACCGATGGAAAGAACAAGTCCTACAAGGCCGTCGAGATGGCATTCAGGACCGCCCTTGGCTTCGATTGCCCGTTGGCCATATTGTTCGTGGTAGCACCGGATTCCAAGATGAGCAAGAACGAGACCATCAAGGCGGGAATGAGGGTGCTCGGTCGCCTTAAGCTCAAAGCATCGGGTCTCGGCGTCGAGGTAGAGACCATGATGGAGGCCGGCGACCCGGCCCAGATAATCATGGACGCCGCCGCACGTATGGACGTTGACGCCATCTTCATCGGTGCTTCCGACGAGGGAGGGTTCTTCAAGTCCATGAAGAAGAGCACCTCTCACAGCGTCTTCACCAGCGCAGGATGCACTGTTTTCGTAGTGAAGTAAGGTCCATCTGATCATCTTATAAGCAATGGGCAGGCCGCTTCATTAAAAATGAAAAATATGGGGGGATCGTCCCCCCGTGCGTACTATTAGGAGATAGGATACGCATTTACTCCTACGTCCTTCCTTACTTATAATGATTTTCATTTTTGATAATCATCATTGATGCTCTTCTGATAGATGCGCTCCCTCGACCTGATCGATTCCAGATACTGCGTCGCCTCCCCTACCAACGTCTCCGTGTTGCCCATGACGAAGTATCCTCCTGGCCTGAGCGCCTTCACGAACTTCATGTAGAGCTTGTCCTGCATCTCACGGTTGAAATAGATGACGACATTGCGGCACAGTATCATATCGAAGCCGAATCCCCCGGTCTGAGAGAAAAGGTCGACCTTCTTGAGCTGCACCATACGCTTTATCTCATCGTTCACGCAGTAAAGGTCACCCTCCTTGGTGAAGTAACGGGCCAATAGGTCCTTGGGAACGTTAACGACCTGTCTGGCGAGGTACGTTCCTATCCGTGCGGCCTCCAGCACCTCATCGTCTATGTCCGAGGCCACTATGGTCACCTTGAAATGGTCGAACTCCTCGCCTAGCAGGTCATGGAGCATGATGGCCATGGAGTACGGTTCCTCCCCGCTGGAGCATCCCGCGCTCCATATCTTGATGCTGACATCATTCTTCATGCACTTTTCGTATATGAGCAAAGGAATGATGTCCTCCCTCAACGATTTGAAGACCATCGTGTCCCGGAAGAACTGAGTGACGTTGATGGTGATCTCCGAAAGAAGGTTATCATACTCGTCTGGGGTCTTAGTTAATACACTGGTATATTCCTCGTACGTTTTGACGCCGGTCGCCCTCATACGGACATTGAACCTTCTCATCAGGTAAGGGTCCTTGTATTGGTTGCAATCCAGACGTGTGTCTTTGAATATCTTATTCTTCAAGGCTAAGAACCCTGGATCATTATTGACGACCTGTGGCAAAGAATTTACACCAAGCTCAAATTTTCGTAGTATCATTATAAAGATTGTTTCCTAATTCTCAAACGAGAGAATAATGACTGGCTATATCGTCGAACACTCGCTCGTCTAATTATCACACCTGATTTTTTGGGGTTTATCCTTTATTAGCGTCACTGTAAATCGCTAACATACAGTGCGCTAGATTAGGGTTTCATGCGAACCGTAGGGGCATAAAGCCGCCTCGGTTCCGAAGAACTGATCTGGCTGTAATGATAAAGAGGGAATGACATGAGACGGAGAGACAGAAATCATAAGGTCGAACTGACCGGTGACGAGGAGCAGTTGGTCTCCTTTAGGTTGGGCAAAGGGACGTTCGCTCTCAAGGTAGGTCAGGTAAGGGAGATCGGAAAGGTAGAGGACATCACCACCGTGCCCAAGATGCCTGACTATGTTGAAGGTGTGATGAACCTGCGCGGTCAAATAACGACAGTGATAGATCTCAAGAAGAGATTCGCCCTGTGCAAGGATGTCAACGAGGCCCGAACGGCCCAATCAAGGATCATCGTTGCAGAGGTGGGCGAGAACCAGCTCGGCATTATCGTTGATTCGGTAGAGGACGTCATGAGGGTGCCCCGTGCCAACATCTCGCCACCGCCGAAGACACTTGCCAGCGATGTGGATGCCAGCTTCCTCACCGGGATATGTAAGCTCGAGAACAAGCTGGTCATGCTGCTGGACCTCGAGTCCATCCTCGTGACCAAGAGCGACCTGGACGATGTCGCCAAGCTGTCCGGTGAGACTAAGAATGGGGGCGCTCCGGCATGAGCGACAAGAAAAGGGTGCTCATCGTCGACGATTCCATGGTCATGCGCAAGATGATCGGGGACATTCTGACGAAGCACGGCTTCGAGGTCGTAGGCCAGGCCAAGAACGGTGCCGAGGCCATAGATGCCTATCCCAAGCTAAATCCCAACCTGGTGACGATGGACGTCATCATGCCTGGCGAGCCTGGGGTAGAGGTCGTGAAGAAGATAGTCGCTTTGGACGCTGGGGCCCGCATCATGATGGTGAGCGGACTTAGCCAGAAGAACCTGGTCATGCAAGCGCTGCAGAACGGGGCCGTGGAGTTCATCGTGAAGCCGTTCGAAGAGGCCGACCTTGTGGCGGCCGCTACAAAGACAGCGAGATGAGAAAGCTGATGGACAAGATCAAGGTATTGGTCGTAGACGATTCGATATTAATGCGCCGCATCATCACCGATATCCTAGAGAAGGAAGGTGACATAAAGGTCGTTGATACCGCTAGGAATGGCAGGGAAGCACTGACCAAGATAGCGATACACGACCCGGACGTCGTGACCATGGACATCGAGATGCCGGACATGGACGGCATCACGGCGTTGCAATTGATCATGTCCGAGAACCCCAGGCCCGTCATAATGCTCAGTGCCGCTGACAAGAAGCAGGCGGACATAACCATAAGGGCGTTGGAGATGGGAGCCGTGGATTTCATACCGAAGACATCCGGCTCGTTATCCCTGGACCTGGAGAAGGAGCATTCCCTCATTGTACAGAAGGTGCGGACCGCTGCCAAGATCAAGGTGCAGCACAAGCGCGCCATCCGGGAAGGGCCTACGGTGCTTTGCGGCGCCATCTCGACCTGCGACGACAAGATCGTCCTGATCGGCTCTTCCACTGGCGGCCCCAAGGCCTTGCCAGAAGTGATCTCGAGATTACCTGGGAACCTCGACGCAGGTGTGCTGATCGTGCAGCACATGCCAGAAGGTTTCACCAAGGCCTTCGCCGAACGGCTGAACCAGTTGTCGGCCATCAAGGTAAAGGAGGCCGAGGAGGGCGATGAGATACGCAAGAACATAGCGTTGCTCGCCCCTGGCAACAAACACATGGAGGTCAGAGGGAATCATATCCATCTGACCGACGACCCCAAGGTGCATTACGTGCGCCCCGCCGTCGACATCTTGATGAAGACGGCGGCACCCATCTACGGCAACAGGACCGTCGGGGTCATCCTCACAGGAATGGGGAGCGATGGGGCCGAAGGTATGCAAATGATAAAGCGGCTCGGTGGTCGGACCGTCGTACAGGACGAGGAGACATCGGTCGTTTATGGGATGCCCAAGGCCGCGGTGGACATCGGGGCCGCGGACGAGGTCGTCCCACTGGATATTATCGCGAGCAGAATAGTAGCAGCATTAAAGAAGATTGGGTGATTTGATTGGAGAAATCTACGTACGTTGACGTGTTCATCGAGGAGGCCAAGGAGAACCTGCAGGTAGTGAACAGCACCCTGCTGTCCCTGGAGGAAGTAGGGTTCGATGAGGCATCGATGAACAATGCCTTCAGGGCCCTGCACACCATCAAGGGGACGGCCTCCGTGGTCGGTGTGGAACCTGTGGCTGAGATCACCCATGTCCTTGAGGACCTTGCTGATCAGCTGCGCAAGAAGCAGGGATCACCCAGCAAAGAGGTCATGGACGTCCTCTTCAAGGGGACGGACATGATCGAGAAGATGATCGACCAGCTGGAGAAGGACGGGGAGATCAAGATCTCCACCAAGAAGCTGGTCGCCCAGGTAAAGAAATGCCTGGCCACCATGGGCGGGGAGGACATCATATTGGACGATGGTCCTACCGAGTTCTCCGCCGATGCGGTGCAGAAGGCCCAGATCGAGAAGGCCAACGGCATAAGCGTCCTGGAGCTGGAAGTGTTCTTCGAGGACAACCTTCAGCTGAAGGAGGCCCGTGCATTCCAATCGGAACGGTTGCTCAGCACCAAGGGCAAGGTCCTGTACGTGCTTCCCGCGCTGGACAAGATAGATGAGAAGACAAAATCGTTCAAGGTGCTCCTGGCGTCCGGGGCGGACCCGAAGGAGATCACCTCCGAACTGATGATGATCACCGGCATCACCGATGTGGCCATTTCCCCCTGGGAGATCGAGGCCGGAAGCGCCGAGGCCGAGGGTGCCGATACAGAAGAGCAATGCTCCAAGGTCAAGGAGGAGAAGGCCACCATATCGACTGGCAGCACCATCAGGGTGAAGAGCAAGCTATTGGACCAGCTGCTCAACCTGGTGGGGGAGATCATGATCAACAACATCCGCATCAATATGATCTCCAGCAACCTTAAGAGCAGGGAGCTGAAGCAGACCCTTCAGAACAACGCTCGCCTCATGGGCGAGCTTCAGGACACGGTCCTCAGGACAAGGATGGTCCCGGTGGATTTCATATTCAAACGCTTCCCCCGAATAGTGCGCGACATGTCCGCCTCCACCGGCAAGGACATCGAGTTCATCATGAAGGGGAACGACATCGAGATAGACCGCGGTCTGCTGGATGAGATAGGGGACGCGCTCGTTCACCTGCTCAGGAACGCAGCGGACCATGGGATCGAGTCCAAGGAAGGCCGTATCGCTGCGGGTAAGAGCCCCACAGGAAAAGTGACATTATCTGCGTTCCAGGAACAGTCCAACGTCGTGATCACCGTCGAGGACGACGGAAAGGGAATAGACCCGGCCGTGCTGAAGAAGAAGGCGCTGCAAAAGGGATTGATCACCGAGGAGGACGCAGCGAAGATGGACGAAAGGGCGGCGATCAACCTCATATTCATGGCCGGGTTCAGCACCGCCGAGAAGGTGACCGACATCTCCGGAAGGGGGGTCGGCATGGACGTCGTGGTGAACAAGGTCGACAGCATGGGCGGTTTCATCCGCGTTGACAGCGAGGTCGGCAAGGGCACGAAGATGACCCTCAAGCTACCGCCAAGCATGTCCATAATCAGGGCGATGCTGGTCGAGGTCAACCGGGAGACATACGCCATCCCGCTGGAGAACGTGCGCGAGACGGTGAAGGTCCCCCTGGACGAGATATACGAGATCGCCAACAATGGCGTCTTCAGGCTCAGGGAGGAGATCATGCCCGTGATGAACGTCCAGTTGGAATTCGGCAAGAGCATGGAGGAGGGCACAAAGGACATGCCTGCCATCATCGTGGAGAAGAACGACAGCAGGGCCTGCCTACTGGTCTCTAGGCTCATTGGCCAACAGGAAATAGTGGTCAAGACTCTGAGCAAGGACCTGAGGATCAACGGGTTCTTCAGCGGCGCTACCATCCTGGGCGATGGTAAGGTCGCAATGATACTGGACGTAGGAGCGTTCATCTAGGAGCGGGTTAAAATGACATCAGAATCCAACCATAATTACACGGAGATGCAGCTCGATGCGCTGCAGGAGATGGGGAACATCGGCGCATCGCACGCCTCCAGCGCCCTGAGCAAGATGATGGGGACCGATGTGATGATCGATGTCACAGAATCGGTCGTCTGCAAGACGGAAAAGGTGCCCGAGGCATTCGGGGACCGCGAGATGAAGGTCATAGCCATCTACCTGGATGCATTCGGTGTGGAACGCGGGCACATGCTCATCGTGATGCCCATCGGCATGGGGATACAGTTCTCCGACATAATCCTGGGCAGACCCGCGACCGAGGGCAGGGAGCTGGACGATGATGACATGGCCGCCCTGTCCGAGATAGGCAACATCTGCGCCAGCGCATATCTGAGCGCCATATCCGACTTCCTGGGCAATATGCTGCTCCCATCCACGCCGTCCGTGACGGTGGACATGCAGGGAGCGGTCCTGGAGCTTCCGGCCGCCTTGGCGGCCGAGACCTCCAACTTCGCTGTCCTGATCAAGACCAACCTGAAGTTCAACGGCGTGACCTACCCCGGGTACATATTGTACCTACCAGACGTCTCGTCCCAGACCTTGCTGATGAAGAAGTTCGAGGAGCTCGGTCTCTGAGATCATGAGGTGATGTTTATCAAATATGATAAGGGGGGGATTAGTTTTTATTCCCATGTACGCACTGGGAGCTACCAGGTTAGGGACCCAGTTCCGCACCGGCTACGAACGATCGGAGGAATGAAATGAGCATGGCAGCGCAGATGCAGAGAAGACAATTGGACGAGCTACAGCTCGATGCACTGAAGGAACTAGGGAACGTAGGAGCGTCCCATGCATCCGCGGCCCTGTCAAATCTGGTGTCGAAGGACATCGTGATCGACGTGGCCGAATGTGTCCCCCTCCCAATGAAGAAGATGCATTCCCGATTCGGTAAACCTGGCGAGGTGTTGGCGCTGATCGCCATCGATGTCAAGGCCAGCGGTCGGTCGCGCATGATCATAATATTCCCCAAGAACGTGGCCACCGAGCTGTCGGACCTCATGTTCCAGAGGCCGGTCCAGGTCCCACGGAAGCTCACTCCCGAGGACAAGGAGGCACTGGTGGAGATGGGCGATTTCTGCATCAGGGAATACCTCAACCCCATATCTCGATTCCTGAAGGTGGACCAGATGCCTTCCCCGCCCATCGCTACCTTCGATGTGATCGGGAATGACATGGACATCCCTCAGAAGTTCGGCATCCTTACGACTGGGTATGACATCAAGGTCGATGCCAATTTCGTGGACCAGAAGGGCAACTTCCAAGGGGCAATCACCTATCTACCAGACGCTACCACTCAATCATTGACCTTCCAAAAGTTCGGTGTCGATGACGCTGCCCTCAACAGCACATTCAATAAGTTCGGGGTGTGAGGGCGAAGATGGTCGATAATTCTGGATATAAGGAAATAGAGATCGACGCCCTGAAGGAGATAGGCAGCATCGGGGGGCTTCATGCCTCCACCGCTATCGCCAATCTCATCAAGAAGGACGTGATGGTCGAGGTGTCCGACTGCTTCATCGCCAAGGCCGAGACCATCCCTACCTCCTTCGGCGACCGAGAAGAGATAGTCGCCGGTGTATATCTGGACGCCTACAGCAAAGGCAAAGGATGTATGATGATGATACTGCCGATGAAGATGGCGGTCAAGCTCAGCGACTATATGACCGGAAGGCAGCATCACGAGCCTTGGTTGTTCGATGAGGAGGACTACTCCGCCATAGCCGAGATAGGCAACATATGTGCCAGCTCCTATCTGAGCGCCATATCGAAGATATTGGACCATGTCATGCTACCATCGCCCCCGGGCGTGGCGGTTGGGATGCTCGGCGCGATATTGCAGTACCCTGCAAGCCTGGTGGCCGAGATGTCCGATTATATCGTGGCCATTAGGACCGAGTTCACCATCGAGGACACCAGGTATCCCGGTTTCATATTGTACATACCCGACCCGGTATCGCAACGCGAGATACTGGAGAAGCTAGGGGTGGTCTGAACTGAACCTTTCATCACAGCAGTCGACCACGTATGAAGGAGCGATCAATTCAGGGAACGAACAGTTGGACGGTCCATGTTAATGACCGATGACGTTAGGAACGGGAATGGTCTGGTCCGACCTCAATCCAACGACCTCCTACAGTTCACGCCCTCCATGACCTGCAAGAACGAGATCATCGTGGGGGTGGCCGAGTTCTACACAGTCCCCGCGCCGCAGATGCTGATGTGCATCGGTCTCGGCAGCTGTGTCGGCATAGCGATATATGACGTTCGGGCGGGAGTGGCCGGACTGGCGCATGCCATGCTGCCCCGTTTCGATGATGGCAAGGACAAACAGAACGCCGCCAAGTACGCCGATTCCGTCATCTACGTCATGGTGGACGAGCTCATCGAGAGGGGTGCGACCAAGGCCAACCTGAGGGCCAAGATCGCCGGTGGCGCCCAGATGTTCCAGTTCATATCCTCTGATACTCTGAACATCGGTCTACGGAACAGCGATGTGGCCAAAGAGACCCTGAAGAAGGAACGGATCCCGCTGGTCGCTGAGGACGTAGGCGGCACCAAAGGCAGGACAGTGCGGTTCAACCCTACTGACGGCTCTTATTCCATTCAGATTGGCGGGGAATATAGCTGGATCTGATGGCCCAGCTCTTTTTTGTTCCCACATGATCCGTTCTAATATTACACGAAGATTCTTCTTACAGCTCTATCCATTCTCCCGCAGGATGGTCGATTCAGAGCTTCTGTGAACGACTTCGTATATGTCAGAAGATAAGGGGATCGTTTGCCTGATATGAGCTCAGATCCCCAGCAGCGATTCCAGCAATATGTCCACGATGAACTGGGATGCTGAAGCAATCCAGAGCAAGCTGATCAGGTGTATTGCGGCGGTGGCCATGTGCCCACCCTTTAGCAAGGGCAGCATTATTGCCGAGAAGAACGCATGGATGACCATGACGCTGAAGGCCATGTACTCCAGGGGTTGAACGTCGAAATTGGCGTTCAATAATGTATTCAGGAACGATCCGCCCATGTCGGTGTCCTCGATCTCAATGGTGCCTACGACCTCGGCCATGTACTTGGTGATGCCGATGGTTATCCAGATGGTGAACGAGAGCGATACCATCACACCGTAGAGGACGCCGAAGAAGCTGGACGCGACCAACGCTCTCTTCTTCCTGATGGACAGGATCTTGAACATGTTGTTGCTGATGAAGAGCGAGGTCTCGTCCGGCTTCGCCCCGTTCATCACACAATCGGTGTACATATCCCCGAAACGCTCTATCAGGTGGCTGGATGATTCCGAGGCAAAATGCCTCCAGGAGGTCTTCGGATCGATATGCATCTGCAGCCGCTTGGAAAGATTTCGGACCATGTCCGTCAGCGGTCCGAACTTATGCAATGCCAATTTCTTGACCGACTCCACCATGGTGATGCCGGCGGCGGATGACGACCTTCCCAAGGAACGGATGAACGCCCCGTAGATATTGTCCCTCTTCTCTATCCTCTTCTCTTCCTTAGATATCAATATCCCTGGGATGAGCAGCGGCAGGCAGGAAGATGAGACCAGCAATAGCATGGGGAGCTCGAAGGGGAGCAACAGGAAGAACAGCATGGCCACCCCCATGAGCGAGATGAACACCGACACCATGAGTATTCGGTCCTTATCGGTGAAGAACCCGCCATGGTTCTTCTGCTTCCATCCATACCATATGGGGTTCCTCGGCACCTTGGTCGTGATGTAGTAGACGAACACTATCTCCATTACAAGGAAGGCCAGCACGATCCCGTACAGGATCATGGTTATATCGCCGGTCCCCAGCAGTGGGATGATGGATACGAACACGCATACGAATATCAAGGAGGTAACGATGCCCGTGTACATCTCCTTCATGAAGTCCAGGTCCTTGAGGGCGGACTCGGACGAGAGCACATATTCGCTCATGATCACGTCGTGTTCGTTCTTCATGAACCTGGAGATGGTGTCGCCTATCTCCAGGGCATGGGCCATTCGGCTGAAGAAGTCGGACTCAACCACGCTGGGCGTCCTGGCGGCCACGAAACGGCAGGCCTCCCCCGCGGCCACGTTGTAATGCTTGATAAGACGGTACAGTTTCTTCGCGTCTTCGGCCAGTGGTCCGTATGTCTTCTTGTCCGAAAGGATATAGAATATCTTATCAAAGCTCATCTCGGACGTGGACAATGCCGCGAGCTCGGTGATGAACATCGGGAACAAACGGTCCGATCTCAATTTCCGTTGCGATGACAGTATGAGCGGATATATCGCCACCACGAAGACGATGAACATCGGGATGGTGTAGATGGTGTAGACGATGGGTCCGCTTAGATACGGCATCAGCACGAAGTTGATGACCGCCGGGGTGACGATACCGAAGGCGATGACGCAGAACAGTAACAGGATGAAGTACGCCCGTGGCGATATCTTCATTTCCCGCATGCTGTCCTTGAACTTCATCTGAACACCTAATAGTTGAAGGGGAGCGAATCCTCTCCTTTTTCGTAATAATCGTTCAAAATATCGTTCACGACCTTATATTCCAGTAAGTTCAGCTCGAGCATCTTGTCGATGATACGTTCCCTCTTCTTCAGCTCGATATAGATGTCCTTCTTGTTGGCGTAACCATGGTCCGCAGCCACCCTGTTCTCAAGGATGTGCGAGTTGTTCATACCGCGGAAATAGATGACGTCCCTGGCCGGGTCCCACTTGAACACCGTCCTGGTCATGACACCGCCGACCTCACGATTATACCCGACGCACTCCTCCACCTGGGTGACACGTCTCAGATATCGCCCGCCGACATTGACCGCGGACTGGAAGACCAGGACGTTGACGTTGTCGATGAAGGACATAGGTATGTTGACCGGCTGGCCGGTCATCCTCTGTATGAACTTCGTGGAATTGGAGGCGTGGAAGGTGGCCATGACCGGGATACCGGTCTGCATACATTGGAACGCTGTCCTGGCCTCCTCACCCCTGATCTCACCGATGACTATGTAATCGGGCCTGGACCTCAATGCCGCCCTCAGCAGGTCGAACATCGTCACCCTGGCCTCTTCAGGTCCCGCCTCCCTGGTCACGCAGCGCTGCCAGGATTTCTGGGGAGGTTGGACCTCAGGGGTGTCTTCCACAGAGTATATCTTACCGCGGTGGTCGATCATGCTCAGAACTGCGTTGATGGTGGTGGTCTTTCCAGATGCCGTCTCACCGCAGATGATGACGTTCTGCTTGTTCTCTAGGCAAAGCCAAAGGTATGCCAGGAACTCGGAGCTATATGTCTTCCACTTGACCAGCTGGATGGCCGAGATGGGCTCTGAGGCGAATTTCCTGATGGTGAAGCTGCTACCCCTGGCACTGATCTCATTCGTGTAGATCATGTTTATACGGGAGCCATCCGGCAGCGTACCATCGACCACAGGCCTGGACGCGCTTACCGGGCGCCCCATCCTTTCGCTCATGGAGATGAAGTACTCGTTCAATGAGACCTCATCGTCGAAGCGCACGTTCGTCTCCAACGCATATTGGAAAGCTTTGTGCGAAACCCGCACCCTGGCCGTGCCGATCAGGTGGATATCTTCTATGTAGTTGTCCACGATGAGAGGTTCGATCGGTCCGAAACCAACGATGTCGCGGCGCAGGTAGTATTTGATCAGGTTGTATTCCTTTTCGGTCAGTGGGATCTTGGAGCCACCCATCAGCTTCCCGAGCCCAGGTATCTCGAAGGCCTTTGCCTTCTTCGAAGAGATGTCGACGGACTGGTCGTATAACTTGTTTATTATCCTCTCCAGGTCCTCCTTCGTCTCTACGCTCTCTTCCTTCGATGCCTTCTCAAGTATGGACTCCTTGACAAGGCGCATCTTCTCCTTCTCGCTCTCCTTCAACTGTTGCTCGATGCTCATGTACATGTTGATGAAAGCGTTGATATGGACGAAACCACCGGCGGTCTTGTAGATGATGTTGGCCGCGATGGGATCGACCGCCGCCAGCCTGCGCATCTCCGAGAGGTCCTGGACGGACAATTTTTCATAATACTTCGGCAATTTCGAGGTCGTGCGCTTAAGCTCATCGATGTAATCTTTGAGGAAGGCGTTACCCTTCATTTCCTTAAGCAGCAGTTCGTCCATCTTATCCGGATACCTCCGTGATCTCTATCACGAGCCCCGAGCGCGGTTCGACGCGGTACGACAATACATCGTCCACGTTCCCGAACGCTCTCAGGAACCTTTTCACACTTATCATCCGCACCAGCCCCACTCCGGCGTGCTTCATGTCCAGGGAAAGATAGATGTCCGATCCCAATCTGAGCGGCTCCATGGCGGGGCTGCCCTTCTCGGCCGTCAGTACTATGGTCTTGCCCAGTTTCGCCTGCTTTTTAAGAAATCCCATCAGCTCGATGCATTTCTTGTTATCGATGGTCTCCCCGACCAAGGACGAGAAGCTATCGATGATGAGGGTGTCCCTATTGTATAGGCTGGAGGACTGGAACACCCTTTCCAGGAAATCGATCCTCGATCGGGAGTTACCGATCAACGGATAGACGGGAAAGAACTGCAGGGCGCTCTCGATCAAGCTGTCATCGATGCGATAGCTCAACGAGAACATCTGATCGATGAACTGCATCATGGTGAGCTCGGTGCTCACATAGGTCGTCGACTTTCCGTTCTGCAGGAACCCGTAGCAGAAACGCTGGGCCAGAACGCTTCTGCCAGATCCTTCCGGTCCTTCGATGAAGACGATCGAACCTATCGGTATCCCGCCACCGAGCCTTTTCCCAAGCTCGTCCCCCGCGATGCTGATATCATGCATCGGCCGAGAATAGCCGGATTCCGACAAGTTTTTGATCGCCATAAATATTACCAAAGCCAGACGTATAAGAAATACAGTTCCCTCTCATTATCAGATTCGAAAATCAAGGGAATCATAGACACTGTTGCTCAATACGACCTTTATCGCGTGATCACCGGTGCTCAGAGCGATGTCTATCCACACTGTTTGTACAACATCCGGTCCCCAGACCTCAGTATCGTTCAGGTCCAGGTCGAGCGTCACATCATCAACATAGATGCCGTCGATGAATATGTCCAGATGCTTATTTATCGTGTCCGGTGAGAGGTTCTTCACATATACAGTGAGCACCCCTTCGCTATACGGCATCATGGCCGGGTCGTTGATTATCGATATCCTGGTCTCTATCGTGTCGGTTATCTCCTCCCCCCGATCCATGACCGACTGGGCCATCTCATAGCCGATGCCGATGAACACTCCGGACATCGAGGCTGCGACCATCACGGCAGCTATGAAGAATATCATCTGCGGAGTTGAACTGTCAGACATGCCATACCCCCCTCATGGGTCGTATATGACAGAAACACCGGCGCCGGTTATAACCTTGATTCTACAATTATCGATTTCGATACTCAGAGATATCTCCGCCATATCGCCTGGGAGGAGCAATCTGCTACCATCGTTATCGATAATGGACATCTCGAACACAGAACCGTTGATCAATATGCCGTCGATAAGTATGTTGAAATCATCCGTGATCAAGGTGGCATCGCCATCGTTCTCGATCGTGAACGTATCATTGACAGCGTCCACGCTCACGAACGATATTGAAGTGGATTTGACCTCCAGCGCAGTGTCCTCCAAGTTCTGGTAGGCCTCACCTAAGTTCTGCTGGTAGCTGTCCAAGGCCGTGAACATCGAACCAAAGACCACTACGAACGCGATAAAAAGGATGGCCGAGGCGCCGGAGACGCTCAGTCCCACGGACTACCTCCTCATCTTTGAATACCATCTATCGACCAGGGCTATGTCCTCCTCGGACGGTTCGACCCCGTTCAACCGGGCCACATATATGCGTTCGATGGCCTGGTCCATGCTCTCCTTCTCGGTCTTCATCTCGATTATCCTGCTGATCTGGGTCATGCAGCTGGCGATGAAGGCGTCGCTTAGCGATTTTTCTGGAGTGCCAATGGACGGGATCTGCATCGCTGTGGGTGCGGCCTTAGGCTTCATCTCAGGCACCGGTATCGATACTGGTCTCATAGGTTCTGGAGCTGGTCTCGGTGCCCCTGCCGGCTTCCTCTCTTCGAGATCGTTCGGGGTTATCACGTGGTCCAGGTCCTCGTTATTGAAAGGGTCTGCTATTGAATTGCCATCGTTCATAAGGGGAACAGCGGTTTGATCTCCTTCTTGTACGAACGGATTGTATTGCCGGCTCACGGCCTCGTAGATGCAGAGCATCTTCTTCATGGACTCCGAGATGTGCCCCATCTCGCCCTTTATGGAGTCAAGGTCGTTCTTGACGCCTTTGATCTCCATCCCTCTCTTCTCCATCTGGGATTGAAGGTCCAACATGCTGCCGTTGAGCTCATCCATCTTCTTTTTCTGGGATCCCCCTAGTTCGGCCGCTGCTGATGCTGCCGATGCCGTGTTAGGCATAGAAATCCCATCATCGTCGCCTAGATCCGAGTCATCACCAAGGTCAGGGAGGCCACCTCCACCGAAATCGAGATCTCCGTTCTCGTTCAGTTTAAGGTCATCATCGAAGTCGATGTCTCCAAGCTCGTTAGGTAATTCCCCGCCATTGCTGTCATCAACCTCCGCCCCCTTTCCCTTCTTCTTGAACGCGAAAATCGCTGAATTTGCAAGAAATAAAGATAAGGGCAGAGGGTGTACGCTTTTTTGTTTCATCGTCTCACCCTCTTTTGTTTTTGTTATGGTTTCCTGCTGTTCACGTTTAAGCCAGGGTTATGTACTGGGTAGAGTACTGCTCAGGGGTCGTGAAGGTGATCATGTTCATCTGGCCGTAGGCCGGGATGATCTTGATTACGACTTCCTGGTTGAACCCGACGGTCAGGCCAACGATGGTGATCTTAGCCAGGTCGCCCTGTCCGAGAACCCATTCATCGAATCCCTGGACGTTCAGTTCCTTAGCGAAACCGTAGCTGTTGTTGGCTTCCGCGGTGGCCCTGGAGGTCTCGTTCAGGTTCAGGTATTTCGAGTTGTCGCTGGTGGTTACCGATATCATCACGTTGTCCATGTTGATGGCGGGGCTACCGGCGGACAGCCTCATGTATATGGTGACGTTCACGACGCTGGTCATAGCAGAGTCGACTTCACCGACTACATCCTGAACGGTGAAACCGGATGCAACGTTGTCGATTGCCTGGTCACCGGTCGACTGAGCCTGCTCGCGAACAGTGTTCGCAGTGCTGATCATGACGGACGCGGCGACAGCTGCGACGAGTACCATGGCGATGAATATGATCATCGTTCCGACGCCCATCTCAGCGCGCTTGTCCTTCTTCATCCACATTTTCTTCATGTTTATCCTATCTCCATTTTTACTGTGGAACCTTTCGGGTTCCGATGCGTATAGTAAGCGTAAGGGACTCGCCCCCCTCTTACCTCGCTAGAACATGTTACTCCGTACGACCCTTATAAACATAGAAGACCACAAAATCAACTTTGATTTCAATTTTTATGAAAAATATTCTATCTGGCTCATTTTCAATTTTGATTATATTCAAAGGTATCAGCAAATCATCTTCGAGGTGCCAGCTTCATGTTCTTCGACACTGCGGTAGAAAAAAATAATATCGGTGACTGGCTGAAGATCATTTCTCGTCTTTTGATCATATGCGCGCGTCGTACTTTCTATGTATATTATGGGGCGCGGAACAGGTCACGATCACTGAACGAACGCGCCAATGATCTATCATCACGACCTCTCTGCCTATGAAAGGGACGATCATAGATATCTCATCGTACGATATCCGTTTCTTCTTACCTACCTAGCAGCGGTCCGTTCTTATCAAATCCATTTGGAGTTTTCAATCGTGAAATATCAAATGCGGTTAAAATCAATGACTGGACATCAATAAAGCAAATTATCACGGTTGATAAGCGGAGGTCTAGGATATATAGAGGAACTTTCGAATTTTACTGCACACAAGACGAAGCACTGCACATGCCAAGTCGTAAAAATAACCACGTGAGGGAAGATGATGCAAGGAAGCGAACAAAAGATGCTAGTTAACATTGATGACATACCGACTGGTATCATCTCAGTGGATTCCGACTGGAAGGTCATGTTCATCAACAAGGAAGCGGCCGAGTTGACAGGATATCCGATCGATGAGGCAACGGGTATGAGGATAAAGAACATACTCGCTGGTTCCATGGGAACGAACGATGAGGGTGTCGTTGCCTCTCTGAAGAAGGGCGAGGAATACCTCAATGACAGCTTCTCGTTCCTGGGCGAGGACGACCGTAAGGTGGTCTGCTCTCTAAAGGCCATTCCGAAGACCGGGCCGAACAACACCCTGAAGGGTGCGACCTTCTTCCTCAATAAGACCGGTTCCGGCTCTAACGCCGGTTCATACTATATCAACGCCATACCGACCGTGGTCATGGGAATTGACAATGATTACAACATCATCTTCATGAACCAGGCAGGCCTGGACATGGTCGGGGAAAAGAAGGAGAACATCGTCGGCAAGAAGTGCCACGATGTGATCAACACTCCTTTCTGCAAGACCGATAACTGTCTCCTCTGCCGTACCTTAAAGGATGGGCAGATGAGGATCGGCGACTCCGAGGCCAGGCTTCCAAGTGGAACCTTGCCGATAAGGGTCACCTTGAAACCGATGTTGAACCCCAAGGGCGAGATCATCGGTGCCGTCGAGCAGATAACCGACATATCCATGGAGATGAAGGTCACCGAAGAGATAATGAACCTGGTCGAGGCCGGCGTCTCAGGTGATATTAAGGCTAGGGCCGACCCATCAAAGTTCGAACGGAACTACAAGAAGATCGTCGAGGGTACCAATCAGATACTGGACGCTTACATCGCTCCTCTAAAGTTGGCTGCGATCTACGTCGAAAAGATCGCAGAGGGTGAGATCCCGGCGAAGATAACCAACAACTTCAACGGCAAGTTCAACATAATGAAGGACAACCTCAACAAGTGCATCGATGCTGTGAACAACATGGTCGAGGACTCCCGGTTGCTCACCGAGGCCGCTATTAGCGGTAACTTCGAGATGAGGGCCGACGAATCCAAGCACGTGGGCGATTATGCAAAGGTCATACACGGAGTGAACCTGACATTGGACCACGTCGTGGACCGCATGTTCTGGTACGAGCAGATGCTCGATTCGATACCGTTCCCGCTGTCCGTCACGGACATGGACATGAACATAACGTTCATCAACAAGGCCTCCGAGAACATACTCAAGGTCAAGCGCAAGGAGATATTAGGTAAGCATTGCAGCTACTGGAACGGGGCCGTATGCAATACCAAGAACTGCGGTATCATCAGATTGCGCGATGGGGAGGGGAGGACTCGCGCCGAGCGCAACGGCAAGCACAACCAGATCGATGTCGATTATATCCTTAACGCCAGGGGCGAAAAGATCGGGCACATGGAAGTGCTCCAGGACATCACGGCCGCCACTCGGACGACCGCTTACAATATGAACGAGATATCACGTCTGGCTAAAGACCTGCACAAGATGTCCGTGGGCGATTATGACCTGGACACGACCCCGGTCGTTGGGGATGAGTACACTAAGGCGAGCTATGAGGCGTTCCAAAAGATCTTCAGCAATGTGGAGATGGTCAAGGACTCAGTGCTCGCGTTGGGGACCGAAGCACAGGCCCTGGTGGGCGAGACGATGGAAGGTCGGCTGGACAGCAGGGCGGACCTTAGCAAGCACTTCGGTGTGTACAAGGAGATACTGGAAGGTGTGAACGCCACCTTGGACTCCCTGGTCGGTCATCTCGAGACCATACCCATGCCGCTGCAGTTCATGGACAAGGACCTGCAGATCCAGTACATAAACAGGACCGGCGCGGAGCTGCTGGGCAGCACCAAGAAGGACCTGCAGGGCAAGAAATGCGCCGATATGTGGAAAACGACTAAGTGCCGCACTGCCGGATGCCCATGCGATACTGCGATGAGGACCAACGATATATACACCTGCGAGAACGATTGCCACTTGGGCACAAAGGCCCTGGACATCAACTGTGTCGGCGCCCCGCTGAGGGACCGTGCCGGCCAGGTGATCGGTTCGTTCGAGTTCGTATCCGACCAGACGGATATTAAAGTGGCCTCCCGTAAGGCGACGAAGCAGGGAATGTTCGCCAACGAACAGGTCAAACTGATCAATCAGGGACTGGAAGAGCTAGCCACGGGCGACCTGACGGTGAACATCCCCGTGCTTGAAGCGGACGAAGACACCCAGGAGTCTCAGCGGAACTTCGCCATGGTGGTCAATTCCATCGATCAGTTCAAGACGTCCATCAGTCACCTCCTCATGGAGGTCGACAACGCCGTGAACATGGTCAGCTCCACATCCCAGGAACTTGCCTCGTCGGCAGAGGAGATGAACGCCTCGACGGAGCAGGTATCCTCCGCCATACAGGAGATATCCAAAGGTTCCCAGTCCCAGGCCACGCAGGTGGAGGAGACCGCCAAGATAATGGTCGACATCTCCACATCCGTTGACAATGTGGTCAAGAGGACCAATGCTGCGACCGAAGCGGCGAAGAAGGCCAGCGACAGTGCCAACAGCGGTGTGAGCACGGTAAAGGAGACGGTCACCAAGATGCAGGGCATACAGAGCGTGACGCAGGAGGCCGCAGCGGTGATCGAGGTGCTCGGGAAGCGCTCCGAGGAAATCGGCGAGATCGTCGACGTCATCACCGGCATATCGGACCAGACGAACCTGCTTGCCTTGAACGCGGCCATAGAGGCCGCCAGGGCCGGAGAGCAGGGACGCGGTTTCGCCGTCGTGGCGGAAGAGGTCAAGAACCTCGCCGAGGACTCCAGGGAGGCCGCGGAACGTATCGCCAAGATGATCAAAGAGGTCCAGACGGAGACCAGCAAGGCGGTCGAGTCCATGAAGAGAGGAACGCGCGAGGCCGCCAGCGGAATGTCCATCGTGGAGCAGGCCGGAAGGGCCTTCGCGGACATAGCCGAGATGACGGTGGTCACGGCCAACGAGGTCACGGCGATCGCCACTCTGATGGCCGAGCAGAAGGAAGGCACTGGAAGAGCGGCAAGGTCCGTGGACGGTGTGGCCAGCATCGCAGAGGAGACGGCATCCTCCGCACAGGAGTCTGCCGCGTCCACTGAGGAACTGACAGCCAGCATGGAGGACATGACCGCCCGTGCGCAGGCGCTCGCCGAAATGGCCGAGAACCTCAGCGTAATGGCCAGCAAGTTCAAGTTCAATATCGATAATGAAGAACCCGAACCTGTGGCCGCCCCGGTCAAGAAGGCCGAGGTGCGAAAGCCTGCTGCGACCAACATCAAGAAGGTGCCCGAGGCCACCAACACCAAGGTCGCCATGCCATCCAAGGTGAAGGAAGCTTTGAGCCGGCGCGGCATCCAAGCTTGAGTGGGCGCAGGCATCCCAAACCCCTTACCCCAACTTTTATTATGTTCAATGCATATTTTTTCATGATGTTCGCCTCAAAGCAGGTCAAACTGGAGAAGAAGATCAAGGACCTAAACGCACTGATGGCCGAGTATCGCAACGAGGTCAGCGAGGCCGAGCACCGTTTCAAGAAGAGGGAGATGACCCTCGAGGAGCTTGAGCATAAAAGGGCCCACTCCCACGAGAAAATAGAAGAGATCAAGGAAAAGATACAGCTGGCCCGGAAGGAATTGGACTCTCTGAAAGAATGATCCCGCCTTGATGCAGGGTGGAAGAAAATCATTTTATACTGCGTACTCCCAAGTATATCATTGCCTGTGTGGCATGAGCGACGAGGTCGGGAAAGCACTGCTGTCCCGTACTGGTCCGGGCGTCGATCCGCCTGCTGCTCGAAAAAAGGTCCCATGTTCAAACTGGGAGCCTCGACAGCATCCTGCGCGCACCTAATGTTGCGCAGAGCGGGACGGAGGGAAGGTCGCCCAAGGAACAAGTCCCACTTTGAGGAATGGGTAGGACCGAGGGTCACTTTGTCCCGTCCCATGCCCCAGGCACCTTTTAGTAACTTGACCAGTCCAAAGGCCGTTTTGATTTATATTTATTTATCAATTAATATACTGGCTCGACCATTGACGTGCGGGAAATTACATATATTTAGGACATTGATGATATCATTAGCCCGAGCCGGAAAGGCTGTTGGGAAACCTGGATGGATCCTGCATGATTTGAGGATCATGCCCATAGGTAAAGGTCCTATCGTGCCATATGGCAGGTCCCCCGATCGTCGCCTGACCTAAGGCGGGTGTGCGTCAGGAAGGACGGCGACCCGTTCCCTTCGCGGAAATGGAGAGCCAATAGGACGTCATCGAAATGGCAGATCATCCATCTGCAGATGTGAGGTCGCCAAGTAGGGACGAAGTACCTTCAAGCGCCGTCGCTCGGGCTCCAATTTATATACCACCGTTAAACCCTATGCCACATTGTTCTTGTATGGCCTGGGAATAGATTTAAAATACATCATGGACTTCAGGGTACAATCTCGTTTATATCCTATATAGAGGTCTTCACATGGAAGCTGCCGAGGAGAATGTCAGCAGGTCCCTGGCCCCCGTCGTGGCCAAACTGCAAGATGCGATCGGAATGGAGAACGTCAAGACCAGCAAGATGGAAAGACTGCTTTACAGTCATGATCTGGCCCCTCTTCCCAGCGTCGTTCAGGTCGCGTTCAAGAACATACCTGATGTCGTTGTCCGCCCCCACTCGACGGAGGACGTCGTCAAGATAGTCAAGATCGCCGCGGAAGAGAAGATCCCGATAACCCCGCGCGGAGCATCGACCTGGGGCCTGGGCGGTTCCACACCGATCTTCGGGGGAATACTCATAGACACCTCGGGCGGCATGAACAAGATCCTCAACATCGATGTGGAGAACCTCTGCGTCAAGGCCCAGGCTGGTTGCACCTGGAAGCAGGTCTACGATGCTTGCCTCGAGAAGGGACTGCTGCTCGGCGGCTATCCCAGCTCCTTCCCGTCGGCGACCCTGGGCGGATGGATATCCGTCAACGGCGTCGGCATCGGTTCGATGAAGTACGGGACCAGTGGTGACCTGGTGCGGAACATGGAGGTCGTCATGCCTAACGGGACCCTCGTGGAGACCGGCTTCGACCTCATCGTGGACAACGAGACCGGTTACAACCTGAACAGGCTCATCGTAGGTGCCGAGGGCACCTTGGCCCAGATATGTACCGTCACCTTTAAGCTCGAGCCCGCCCCCGAGATCATGAAATCCCTCACCTACTCGTTCCCCTCCCTGAAAGAGGCTGGAAAGCCCCTCATGGAGATATGCAGGTCCCGCGTGAGGCCGCTGCACATCGGGTTCAGCGACCAGAACCACTTCGACCTTCTACGAAAGGCAGGAAAGCACACCCTCCCTGAAGGCAGCAACGTCCTCAATATACAGCTGGAAGGGGACAAGGAGATCGTTGCTTGGGAGGAGAAGAAGATCGAGGAGATAATGGCCAAGCACGGCGGCAAGAGACTGCCGGACGACGTCGCCTCCCACGAGTGGGACGAGCGCTGCTACGAGTACCGCTGCCGCGAGATCGGCATCGGCAGCATCCCCGGTGAGGCAGTCCTTCCGTTGAACAAGTTCGGAGAGTGCGTCGATGAGTGCTACAAGATCCTGGGCGATCTGAAGATGACCGGTGCCATCATCGGTTCCATGGTCGACCGCAACACCGTGATGTTCATGCCCTACTACCTGTCGAACTTCGACGAGATGCAGAACATGACCGGCTTCGGCTTCAACGCCCGGTTCGCCAACTACTCCATGACCATCGGCGGACGTCCGCTCGGGTTCGGTGCCTTCTTCGCCTCCAACCTAGATGGCATCCGCGGGACCGGTGCCAAGTACATCCGGGACATCAAGAAGCTCGTCGACCCCCAGGACATCATGAACCCGGGCAAGCTGACGGGCACGACGCTGCGCTACGGCATCAAGATCCCGCCGATACTGTTCCAGGTGGGGATGAAGGCCATGGCCACGGTCAGGGCGGCATTGCCCTCCGAGTCCCCGGACATCGAGGCCAAGCAGGAAGCTTACGCCCAGGAAAGGGCCAATGCCGAACGCGACGGCCGCCACAAGAGCCACTAAACAAAAAATATCGCGGGCACGGGCCCGCCTTTTCTCTTTTCTATTTCTTCACATATTTTTGCGGTTCCGCATCGAACTTCATCTTGCATCCAGGGGCGCAGAAGGAATATTTCTTTCCCTTGTACAATGAGGTCCACTTTGCGGTCTTATCATCCACTTCCATATGGCAGATCGGGTCCTCTGACATTCAATGACCTCCTTTTTGTTTGATCTCCGGTGTATATCGCTTCAGGAGCGCGGCGTTGGAGACCACCGAAACGGAGGACAGCGCCATGGCGCCTGCGGCGACGATCGGTGATAATAATATTCCCCAGGCAGGGTATAATATACCTGCGGCCACCGGGATGCCCGCGGTGTTATAGCCGAAGGCCCAGAACAAGTTCTGCCTGATCTTCTGCATGGTGCGCCTGGAGAGCTGTATGGCGGCGACCACATCTCTGGGGTCGTCCTTGATGAGGACGATGTCTCCGGCCTCTACGGCCACGTCCGTGCCGGAACCGAGGGCGATCCCCACGTCCGCCTGCGCCAATGCCGGAGCGTCGTTCACACCGTCACCGACCATGGCCACGATCGTGCCGTCCTTTTGCAGGCGGGCTATCTCGTTGGCCTTCTCGCCCGGGAGCACCTCCGCCAGTACTGTAGTTATGCCCAGCTCACCAGCTATGGCATTGGCCGTGCGCCGATTGTCACCGGTCAGCATGATGACCTCTATCCCCATGTCCTTCAATGCCTGTACGGCCTCCTTCGCCGTCGGCTTGACGACGTCGGCGATTCCGATGGCAGCGCACAGGGCGCCATCTATCATGACCAGCACGGCCGTCATGCCCCGTTCCTCTAGCATGGAGATGTCCTTCTCCCATTTTCCCAACGGGACATTCAAATCCTCGAGCAGTGAACGGTTCCCGACCACGACATGTCTACCTTGGACAGTGGCACGTACGCCCTTTCCAGCTATGCTCTCGAAATCCTCCGATCCCAGGACATCGACGTCGTCCGTGCGCGCCTTTCGGACGATGGCCTCCCCCAACGGATGCTCGGAACCGACCTCGGCACTAGCGACCAGTTGCAGCATGTCGGCGCACGGCTCACCCAGGTTCAATATCTCCTTGACCTCGGGCTCTCCCTTGGTCAGGGTGCCCGTCTTGTCGAAGACCACGGTCCGTACACGCCCGGTGACCTCCAGGGAATCCCCTCCCTTGATCAGGATGCCGTTCTCCGCACCTTTTCCGGTCCCGACCATGATGGCGGTGGGCGTGGCCAACCCCAATGCGCAAGGGCAAGCGATGACCAGGACAGTGATGAAGATCGTCAGTGAGAAGGTGAAATGATCCGTGCTGACCTCAAGGGCGCCCGCTCCGATGAAGTACCATATCAAGAACGAGATGACGGCGATGGTTATCACGGCAGGGACGAACACGGCGGCCACGCGGTCAGCCGTTCGCTGTATCGGTGCCTTCTTGACCTGAGCATCCTCCACCAATTTCACTATCTGCGCCAGGGCCGTGTCCTTTCCGACCTTGACCGCCCTGACCTTGAGGAGGCCGCTCTTGTTGATGGTGGCGCCGATGACAGAGGAACCTTCTTCCTTGCTCACAGGTAAGCTCTCTCCTGTGATCAAGCTCTCATCCACCGATGAGCGGCCATCGATGACGACGCCGTCCGTAGGCACCTTCTCACCCGGACGGACGACCATGACATCGCCCACGTCAAGCTCGTCCACCTGCACTTCGACCTCTTTACCGTCCTTAAGAATGCGGGCGGTCTTGGGCTGCAGCCCCATCAGTCGTCTGATGGCCTCGGAGGTCCTTCCCTTGGCCTTGGCCTCCAGGTATTTCCCGAACAATATGAGCGCTATGATCATGGCCGAGCTGTCAAAATAGACATGCTGGAACGCCACAGTCCCTGGGAGGAAGAGAGCGAAAACGCTGTAGAGGTAAGCGGACGACGTCCCTACGGCTATCAGCGTGTCCATGTTCGCTGTGCGGTTGCGAAGGGCCTTGTACGCGCCGATGTAGAACTGATGACCGGCCACGAACTGGACCGGCGTGGCCAGGATGAACATGATGTAGTTACCGTAGTCCATCAGGAACTCGTGCCCGATATGGGTGAGTTCCATGAGCATCATGATGAGCATGGTCGGAACGGCCAGGGAAAGGGAGAAGAGCAAAAGCCATCTCTGCCGCTTCAGCTCCCGGGCGCGGGTCTCTTCCTCGACGTCCTTAGATCGGGCCTCCAGTACCTCATAGCCGGAGTCCAGCACAGCCTTCTTGATCTGAGGGATGCGCACACGTTGCGGATCGTACCTGACGGTCAACCTCTCCGTGACCAGGTTGACGGTGGCGGAGAAGACCCCCTCCAATTCCCGTACGTTCTCCTCGATGGTGTTCGCGCAGGAAGCACAGCTCATGCCGCCGATGGAAAGGGTAAGCTCGTTGATTATGACACCATAACCGGCGTCCTCTACCGCCCGACGCATCATGTCCAGGTCAAGGGATGATGGATCGTAGGTGACCGAGGCCCTCTCCGTGGCCAAGTTGACGGTGGCCTGCTGAACGCCCTCCAGGCCGTTCAAGGCATCCTCTATCGAACCAGCACAGGAGGCACAGCTCATGCCAGTTACCGTGAATGAAGCGCTCTTGCGCTCTCCCTTGCCGTCATCAGTACCTTCGCTCATCAAACGAAGAACGATGGGCGTTGGTCATATACGTTTTGCAGCCGACCTCACTTGAAGGCGATGATATCTATCTCCACGATAGCGCCCTTGGGCAACGCGGCCACCTGAACGGCGGACCGGGCCGGATAAGGCGGGGAGAAGAATTCGGTATATGCCTGGTTGACCTCGTTCCAATATGATAGGTCGGTCAGATAGACGGTCACCTTGAGCGTCTGAGAGAGCGAGCTTCCCGCACCTTTGAGCACCGCGCTCAGGTTGGAAAGGGCCATTCTGGTCTGTTCGGCCGCACCGGCCGCCAGATGGTTGGTCATAGGGTCCAGACCGAGCTGTCCGGAGCAGAAAATCATGGTCCCGCGCACCACGGCCTGGGAATAGGGGCCGATGGGTTGAGGGGCCTCCTCCACCAATACAGATCTCATTTGTCTACCTCCATTAGTTGGTCTAGGTCGGCGATACTGTCCATCACCACGTCAGGACGTAACCGGTCCCATACATCGGCGCCATGGGAGCCGGTGAGAACGGCGGCGAAGACCGTCCCCGCTCCCTTAGCGCAAAGATAATCGGTCTCATGGTCGCCGATGAACATGCATTGTCTACTGGTCAGAGAAAGATGTCCGAAGACCCTCTGCAGGGCGATGGGGTTGGGTTTGGCCTCGGTCAGCGGATGATCGTCCCGGCATACTACCGTATGGAACAGACCGTCCAGACCAGATGCTTTCAGGGCCCTCATAGTATAGTTACGGCTGCCGCGAGTAAGGATGGCAGCCTCGATGCCCTCGGTCCGAAGATGGTCCAATAGATCGAACGTTCCATCGACGGCCTTCGACCCATCCACGCGGGCCATCTCCACGTCCGAGCTGACCCGGTTGAGGTCCCTCTCCACTTCCTCTGCCCATCCTTCTACAGCATGGGTCTTGAAATAAGCATAGGCGCGGACGATGCTCTCATTGACACGCCCGCTCTTATCAAGTATGTCCTCAGGAAGACCATGCTCCAGCAGTGTTTTTGCGACGGCACGGTTCATTTCCTGGAAGTTGATGGTACTTCGTATCAGCGTTCCGTCCAGATCGAACACGATTGCCTTCACTGCTTCAGGGTGGAACCCGTTATTGATCTTGAAGCTCATTTCAACATCACACCAATCAGTTCATGATAATAAATGATACGTAGCATTCAACGAATTGAATAAATTAGGTAGCCAGATAGTATCTATTATCATTTTTATATTTTATACTATTAAAACGTTCCGATAGCATGCTCAAACACCGTTTTTATATTCACAAGTCGAAACAAGTCTCACTAGGTAAAGGGAAGGTATTTCGATGATGATTAGAAGCAAGGTATTGATCGGTGTTGTGGCATTGTTTGCCATCTCCGCGTGCATGATGATGTTCGGAATGACGTCCATCTCTGGAGCGCTCTCCATTCCACTGCTGGACCCTCATTCGATTCCGCTTCTCGATCCACACTCGATCCCACTGCTGGACCCCCACTCGATCCCATTATTGGATCCCCACATGATCTCGATCTAATGGTGCACTTTACGTGCACAATTTTTCCATTTTTTCTTTAATCTGCTCTAAAAATCTCCGTTGTCCTATGACATTCGCAAGATCACTTGCTTCGTTCAAGAGCGATAATGCCTCTTTCGCTTCATCATTTTTTATGTAGATGTCAGCAACGTCAATTAGCCACTGGATCGAACGGATAGGTATGTCCAGATCGCGGATGATCACTATTGATTTATCAAATTCCACCTTAGCACTATCCCACTTATTGCATTGTTCATAGTAATGTCCACGGTGGAAATGTGATGAGGCTATGAGGAGCGGATCGTTCAGCTTCTGTGCTATGGTCGTGCACCGTTGAAGTATCTCTTCAGCCGCATGCAATTCTCCCAGGTCCATCTTGCACCCAGCAAGATTATTCAATGCATATCCCACGGTATTCAGGTCACCTATGGCGTTCGCCAGTTCGGTCGCGCGCTCCATGAATTCCATGCTCTCTCTTTTTTGTCCGATATAATACAGGTCCTTGCCGATGCTCGTGCAGACCTTGGCCATCATTATAGTGTCCCCACGTCTTTCCAGGATTGCCAGCGCCTCCTTTTTACAGAGGATGGCATCTTCATGTTCGGACATGATCGTATGAACTCGTCCAAGCCCATAGAGCGCCTTTCCCAGTGCTAGATCATCCCCCAATGCCAAGGCGATCTTTTTTGCCTTTTGGAACTGCTCAATCGACTCGGCGTTGCGCCCCTGGCGTTCCATCAATCCTCCAATATCATATGATATGTCCGCTTGAGTAGGAAGATCTCCAGTGGACAGGGCCAGATCGTATCCAGTGACCAGGTGGTACGTGGCCTTATCGTACTCCGCACGGTTAAGATGGATAACACCGATCATTCGGTTGACCTCACATAGCATCCTGACATCAAGATCCCCAGGGCTCAATAGCAGTGACCGCAGGACGTCCAAGGCCATGTCCCATTCTCCCTGGAGGTACAAGACCTCCCCTCGGAGGAGACCGATGTCAATGAGGTCTTTCCTGTTTGAGGCCCCCATGTCCCTTGCCAGGTGATCGAGCAAAGGGGCGAACTGGGTGGCGTACCCCTTGTTGATGATGGAGCGACCGTCACCGACCGCTATGGAAATGGCCGTTTGAACGTCACCAGCCATGAGGGAATGATAGAGCCCCTCCACCCTGGCTGGTGCGGAACTGTCCTGCAGGTAATACCTGGCCGCGGCCTTATGATATACCCGCCTTTGCCTGGGGGTCATCCTGGAAAGGGAAAATTCACGCAGCAGGTCGTGCATGCCTATCGCCCGTCCCACCGACTCGTATATGATCGATTTGGAAAGGAGCGAATCCACGATCTCATAGCTGACCGCATAGTCCGCTCCCTCCATCTCAACCTTGTCCAGCCCTGCGGCCATCTGGATCTCTTCTTCCATGATGAAGAACGCATCCATCAATACCGGGTATCGGAAGACCGCAGCGATGCTCATGATCTTTCTTTCCCCAACGCCCAGGCGGGAAAAGACCTCTTGTTCGATGAATATGCGGATGTTCTTACCCAGCGCCAGCTTGGGGTCGTCGATGAGTTCCAGGAAAAGGGGATGTCCGTTGGTGACACGGTATATCTCTTTGAAATCGCCATTCGTCAGACCGCGGGAGCGCATCATCTGATTGCTGCTCTCGATGTCCAGGCCTTCGAGGTTGATCTCCTCCACCAGGCCGTTGAACACGACGCTTCGGGAATAGAAAGATGGCAGCTCCCTGGCTGTGCACACCGCCCTCACGCTCTCAAGTCCCTCTAGCGTGCTCAGTAGCGCTCCCAGGAACTCCAGCACGGTAGGGTCGGCCTTATGCACATCGTCGAATATCAGGAGCGCGGACACTTCCCTGAGGTCCGCTTCCAAGATATGGGCGACCTCACTGACCAACGGGGCCTCGGTCTGGTTGAGGTACCATTCAAGGTTCTTCCGTCCTGTTTGAGAGAGGAACTCGGCCATCGGGCGCAACAGCGCCTTCAGGTTGGCCCATTCATGCACCTTGTACCAGAACACGTTCGTGCGGTCCCGTACCTGCTGCGCATATTTCGCCAGCAAGGTCGTCTTCCCTATTCCCGGGATGCCATTGATGATGATCATCCGTTTGCTGGGAGAGTCCAGCAGACCCACGAGGGAAGTGATCTCCTTGTCCCTTCCGAAGAACGTCCTTACAGCTGGCTTCTTATCGGTGAAATCCACGTATCTGCGCTCCTCGCGCATCTTGTTCTCATGGAAGTTGCGGCAATCGATGCTCCCTTCGGAAATGCCTATGACCAGCTCCAACAGGTCATAGCGCTTTGGGAGGTAGTTGCCTAAACGTCCGATCTCGTCCTGATGGACGTCCCCGTTCAGATCGATGACGTCCACCATGGTGCTCTCTATGTCCAGCTTGATATCCTTCGCTTCCTCGATCCCTTTCAATGTAAGGAAATAGACCTTACGGACGCTAGGCAGCCCCTTCACATGTCTGCTGAAAATATCGAGAGATCCTTCCTTCGACATTTCGGCCAGGACCTTGGCCACGTTGTTTCGACCTACGTCCACTGCCTGCGCTATGCCGTCCTGTGTCACGGACTTGGGCGAATCGGAGTCCATGGCGAATCTCTGTTGCAGGAGCAGATGCAGGAACACCCTCTCCTTCATCGTCAACAGTGACCTGCCCGTCCTGAGAGACACGCCACGTTATTGACATTTACATATCAATATTCTTTGACCGAACATCGCCAGATATCGGAATCTCATGAGCGCGATGTAGCATGCTCAAATTCCCTTTATATATCGTTAAAACAAACTCAATACGACAAAAGGAGGCGAAGCTAATGGAAGGATATGTTTGCACGAATGTCTCGCTACTTACGGAAGGCCATCCCCGAAACAGCTATGCTGTGTTCTCAAAGATATTGCACGGAGAGAATGGCGTATGTATAACCAGGTTGCATCCCGAGTACGTAACAGAGAAGTTCGGGCTTATGAACGCACAGTTCTACTGGCTCAGTAAGATGAAGGACAAGTCCGCCCTACCCCCTAACAACATCTCCACACTGGTCAAACAGGTGCGCAAAGAGATCGACGAAGGGCGCAGGAAATTCTTCCTGGATGGACTGGAGTACCTCTTGCTGTGGAACGATATGAACGCAATCATCAACGCCATGCAGGATATAGACAAGATGTTGGTCCAGGCCGATGGGAGCATGATGATCTCGATCGACCCGCTCACCTTCGAGGAAAGGGACCTCAGGAAGTTCTGCAGCTGCTTTCCACAAATCGATCTCGTCAAGCTCAATGCAGGATCTCAACATATCGCCGCAGACGAGCCAGCTGGCAAGGGTCAAATAGACGCGGGTCTACTGGTATCAAGAGGATTGATCGCGACGCCATGACAGCGTCGTTCAGCTCCTCAAAGAATATGTTCAGGGTATGGAAATCCGTGAACAGCGAAATGTATTCAAGGCCGTCCAGAACGACGGCCGAGTTCTTATTCTTCTGAACGAAGTCGGAAATCTCCATCACGATATCGTCCAGTTGTTCAGGCGATATCCTCGGTCCATTACCGGACTGGCTCAACCATATGGCGCGTATGTCCTGAAGCGGATATCGCTCCCTTAACATGTCCGGGTGGAGCCGGCTCACGCACAGCGTGTCCTTGCCCGAGCTGGCCATGGCGTTTATAAGAGAGAGCGTCTTGTCCAGGCGCTCGTTTATGATCATGTAGATACGCCCATGGTCCAGCGTGAACAGGCCATAGTCTGAATGGACGTCGATAGCGTAGTATCCATCATTGACGCTTTCAAGCCTGGCACTAGCGACCATGAAGTTTCCTCAACATTCAATAGTTGACGGTCTTATGGTAGTCCATCCTAATTAAAATCTTTGACCGACATATGATAATTACGAAGAATAAATGAAAGAGGGGGCTTGCGCCCCTTTGCCCCGTTCGGTCTGGGTGGTTCACTTCAACTGCCCGCTCAGGTATTTATCATACCCAGGCAGGTCCAGCAGTCCGTGCCCTGACAGGTTGAAGACTATGACCTTCTCCTCGTTCTTGCGCTTTGCCTCCAAGGCGAGGTCGATAGCCACCCTTATGGCGTGCGTGCTCTCCGGGGCCGGGATTATTCCCTCGGCCAAGGCGAACTGCACTCCGGCGGCGTAGGTGTCGTTCTGGTCCACCGTGACGGACTTGACATAGCCCAGGTCCTTCATCAGGCTGACCGTCGGGGCCATGCCGTGGTAGCGCAGACCTCCGGCGTGGATCGGGGAGGGCATGAACTCATGTCCGAGCGTGTACATTTTCAGCATGGGGGTCATTCCAGCGGTGTCGCCGAAGTCATAACGGTACTCACCCTTGGTCATCGACGGCACTGCGGTCGGCTCGGCGGCGATGAACTCGGTGTCCACCTTCTTCTTGATCTTCTTACCGATCATAGGGAAGGTGAAACCGGCGAAGTTGCTGCCTCCACCGACGCAGGCCACCATGTAATCAGGGACGACATCGGCCATCTCCAGTTGTTGGATCACTTCCTGACCGATCACGGTCTGGTGCAACATAACATGGTTGAGGACGCTGCCAAGGCTGTATTTGGTGTGCGGGGTAGAAACGGCCAGCTCGACCGCCTCACTGATGGCGATCCCCAGGCTACCTGGGTTGTTCGGGTCCTTTTCCAGCAGGGTGCGTCCGAACTTGGTCTCCGGGCTCGGGGATGCGTAGACCTTGGCGCCATATGTCTGCATGGCGTAGCGACGATAGGGCTTGGAATCGTAGGAAACACGGACCATGAACACCTTGCAGCTCATATCGAACATGGCGCAGGCCATGGCCAGGGACATACCCCATTGTCCGGCCCCTGTCTCAGTCGTTATGTGCTCAGTGCCGGCCTTCATGTTGTAGTAGGCCTGAGGTATGGCGGTGTTCGGTTTGTGCGAGCCGCAGGGGCTCCCGTCCTCGCGCTTGTAGAATATCTTGGCCGGGGTCTTCAATGCCTTCTCTAAACGGACCGCTCGCACCAGCGGCGACGGACGGTTCAGATTAATGTAGGCCTCCCTGACCTCGTCGGGTATGTCGATGTAGCGGTCGGTCGACATCTCCTGGTCGATCAGGTTACGTGGGAATATGGCCTCGAACTCCTCCGGCTTGAGGGGCTGGTTCGTCCCCGGGTTCAGGGCCGGCGGCAACGGAACGGGAGAATCGGCAGCTATGTTGTACCAGTGCTTGGGAATGTCATCGACGGTGAGATTGAACCTAATGTTCTGCTTCATGAAAGGTGAAAAGAATTAAGCAATATATAGCATTTATGAGGTATGATGTACAGTAATATACATTATTATTGGAACTGGTGGTCACTTAACTAAGACGGCAGTGCCCTAATGATCATGGTCGGCAGTTAAGGCCCAGATAAAAAAATAGTTATGGCCGCAGGCGATTCCCTTCCCGGGGAAAGCGAATGAGATATGGGGCGACGACCAGGCTGAGCCCGGAAAGGGCGATCGAAAAGGCCAAGGAATACTTCAAAAAGCTGGAGCTCACGGTGCAAGAGGAGTCCGCCCGGCATCTCCTCCTGAGGTCCGCTGCCGGTTTCGTGGACATGACCATATCGATGGGAGAGGGCACGGACCTGGACATCGATACCAAAGGCTTCGACAAGCAGGTCAAGGAGTTCTTGCAGCGCGTCGGCTGATCAGCATCCCTGGCATTCCGTCTCTTTCATTTTGCTGCGGTCGTTCAGGAGGCGCTTACGCATCTCCTCTCCGCTGAACGTGCCCTCTTCCGTAATTATCGAATGGAATAGCGAGAGCGGCGTCAGCTCGAAGACGTCCTCCCGGAACGTGTATCCGTCAGCGTCGCGCATCGTCGTTATCGGGTCCAGGTCCAGAACGGGTATCAGCTTGCTGGTGCAGCACAGGGAGATGACCGGTCTCCCCAGTTCCTTCGCTGCGATGGCCAACGACATGGTTCCCACCTTGTTGACGACACCCTCGGGACATACGCCATCGGCGCCTACCAGAACTAGGTCGGCGTCCTTTAGCTCGGAGCATATCATCGTATCGCGAAAAAGGGTCACCTTCACGCCCCTGTCGGAAAGTTTGCGGCAGGTCACGGCGCCCTCGCCCATCGGCAGCGATTCCGCTACCGAGACCTCGATATCACGGGACATGGCCAGGATGGCCTTCGTTACCGTCCCGGAGTAGGATAGTGTCACGATCTTCTTCGGACGCTGTTCGTTCGCCACCTTCTTGGCTATGATTTCGGCGGCATTGGCGTCCTTCTCTTGCAGGCTGATCAGGAAACCTTTGATGAAACCGTTGATCTGGTCCTCAGGGATGCTGGCGTTCAGCATCACCTTGATGGAACCGGCCACGTTCTGGATCGGGGCCATGGAGCGCTTTACCTTCGATAGGCCAAGGCAGAACTCCTTCCAGTCTACGACGGTTGGCTTATCCTTCAAAGCGGCGGTCAGGTCCCGCAACAATCTAGAATAGATCTCCGAAGAACCGGAGACGTCATCCTCTGCTACCTTTCTCAACAACGGTTCAAGGGCGGACATACGGACCTCGATACCGTAACTAAAACAAGAGGGTTTGGGAAGATGTTTTGTCCTTTATGTGCACACGACCTCGTCCGAGATCTTCTCCAGGGCACCGACATGCACAGGGGCATAGTTGTTTGGGTCGAGGCTCACGAAGAACTCGGCCTTTCCCAATGTGCCGCGCGCGCGATTGATCGAATCTATGACCGGGCGGATGCCGTTCCACATGTATAGGACATCAAGCCCGTTCAGCACCACTATAGGGCTCTCGTTCTCGTCCAGGAACTCCTTGATGCTGTCCTCGAACTTCTGAAGGTTCATAGGCGGGATGCAATCCTGGTCCGGGCGGGGGGACAGCCACATGGCGGTCATGTTCTCCTTGACCGGCTCGAACTGCATCTCCAGTTGCCTGGGCGAATGCTTCGATATGTAAAGGGCCTTACGCCCTTTGCGCAGCTCGCGCCTAAGCATCTCATGCGTCCTGAGCGGTACCCTTTCCTTGATCATTATCAACTTGCCTTCGTTCTCCTTCATTTTTCCCCTCGAAGGAATAAACAAGAGTGAGTTACTGTACCTGCCCTGAGCGGTGAGCGTAAAAATTGAAAGATGGCCGCTGATATAGCGTGCCAGGTGCCGGGTGAGGGTAGTAGGCCCCCTTCTGTTTCAGGCAACATTCAACTGCGCGCCCTACCCGCCGGTCCTGAGCTGTCATTCCGGCTGTTTGGGCTTGCTCCGGTGGGGGGTCGCCGTTTCACCAGATCCTCGGGGAACGTCCTCGCCAAGCGATTCATGCTACCCCGGGGCTGTGCCGTTTCTGTGCCCTTGCCTTGGCTCTCGCCAAACCACTTTCGCGGTCCACCTTTCTCATGGAGGAGGGACCTTCCTCAGCTGGGCTCGGAGGCCCTACCGTCAGTCGCCCTCCCTCTCCCGACGTTCTAACTTAAGTTCTTCCCGTATTTAAATGAACGGAGGTTGATGTTATTAGTGATGTTCCGCAGGTAAGCAACGACATACAGCCAGTCCGTCCATATCGCTCGCGCCGGCGTTATGCCGTATGCAAAGGTTAATAACCGGCTCCCCCATTCCCAAAAAGCTTAGCGGGGGTAGCCAAGCATGGCCAACGGCGCTAGATTGAGGGTCTAGTCCTTAGTGGTCCTTGGGTTCAAATCCCAACCCCCGCACCAAAACACAAATCAGGCAGATCTCAATGCGGTCATCCGGTCGATACATCTGGTGGATGGCAACAATATCATTTCATCTCGTCCGTTCCTTTTGCCACCCTGGATAACTGATCATCGACATATTCGTCGAAATTATAGATTCCAGTCTCTATCACCTTTTTAAAATTCTTTTCGTGATAGTACCATCCAAGTAGATCGATCATGATCATTGCTATTCCCAATCCCAATGAGAAGAAAACCAAATATAAGCTTTGACCTATAAAATAGCTGGAACCAACATATGATACGACTGCAAAAAGAAGTTCATACTTCAATAAATTAATATTTTGACTGATGCCGTTTATTTCGCTCAGTATCTGTTTGTTCGTATCGTCTACGTCAAAAGGATGGTCGTTCGATGAGATAATTCCAAGTTTTATATTATTAAAAAACTTAAAAAATTTTATTGCTTTCCGGACCTCAACAATATATGAAACATGTTTACACACCGCCATCATCGCTAGTAGCAAAGAGCTGGTGTAGATGCTCATGGCAATGATCTCAATTGTTACATCCACCATATTTATTGCACCAGGTTTAAATAATAAAATATTTGAATTATCATTAATTAATCTTACTTTCTATGTTTTCATTTTGATAACAACAAATGAGCGATCGTAAGTTTTTTCAGGCATTCATTAGGGCACCTTTCTATACTCAATCATTAAGCATACTGATGTCATGTCATTCCCTAGGGAATACAATGAGTTCAAAAGGATCATCGAAAATATCTATAATTCAATTTTTAGATAATTATGCTAATAAGGACGAGGTCCTGGAAATTTCAAGGTCATTTGATCTGGCAGTTAGTGGAACCAAGAAAGAACTGCTCGACGGATTGACCCCCTCCATATCAACTAAAAAACCCGAGGAGATATTGGAATACTTAAGTAAAGACTCATTAAAAGATGCTTGCCGGTTCTACAGCCTTCCGCTCAGTAGTTTAAAGACCGATCTGATCGATCGGATTGTACATAATGTCCTAAGTATGTCCAGTAAAGAGAAGATCATTAAAAAATAGGGGTAATGAAGAAGTTTTCTATTTCATTGAGACGAAAAGTAATTTCTGGACAGACAATATTTTGTGGGCCGGTCCACTCACCATCATATATTGATGATGGACCAATGCAAGTCTGAACCGATCGTTGCTCTTTGATCAAAGACATTCATGAAGATTAAAAAACAAAGGTTAATCGTATTATTTTAATGCATACATATATAAACTTACAACGTCAAACATAAAATAAGGAAATAATAAAATGAACACCTTTTGGACAGTCGTATTGATTCTCTTCCTCCTTTGGTTGGTCGGGTTCTTTGCACTACCTGGTGTTGGCGCGCTGATCCACATAATCCTGGTGGTTATCGTGATCGTTGTCATCTGGCGTCTTCTCACCGGTAGGAACATAGTATCTGGAACATAATAAGAATGAAGATGGGGAAGGAAACAGGCGTTCCTTCTCTAAAACCACTTCCAGTGCATATACGTGCTCAATTTTCTAACCGATAGTTGGTTCTCCGGTACGGGCATCTAAAATGAATCAATCATTCCGAGTCGTCTTGATACCGATGTCTCATCCTTGACTTACAGACCGCACAGGGCCTCATCGAGCACGGCCTTGAGCGGCAGGTTGAGAGAACGATGAACAAAACAACCATCATTTCCATCGCGATGGTACTGTTACTACTGGCAGGGAGCATCGCGGTCATAGCGTACAACGGCCTAGGGTCCGATGACGACAGCGACGATGACGGATCGTCGGACCAGGACGACACTGAGATCGAAACGGCCGACGACAGCACGGTCAGCATTGTCCTGGGAACGGAAGTGACCGTCAATGGCACTGCCATAACGACCAACGCATCATCAGAGGTGTACGAATCTAGTGGTTCCGGGTATACCATCATCAACATCGTTGATTCTGGAACATACGATATCAGTGGCACGGCTGACGATATACAGATCTATGTGAACGCCGGCGACACAGATGAGGTCGTGCTCGTTCTGAACGGGACCAACATCACTTGCGACGCCTCGTGTGCGATACTGATAGTCAACGCCTACGAGCCCGATGCCGCAGGGGAGGCCGGCGTGACCATAAAGATGGCCTCGGGCACCGAGAGTACCATCGAAGGTTCCCATACGGACGAATATGACGCTGCCATCGATTCCGTGGTATCCCTTCTGATCGAAGGGGATGGCGAACTGAACGTAATCGCGGACAACGAGGGCATCGAGACCTGGAGACATCTCACCATTGAAAGCGGTATCGTGGCCATCACTTCCGATGAGGACGCTATCAACGCCAACGAGGACGGTGTGAGCACCATCACCATCAATGGCGGGACCGTGTTCGCGGACTCTTCAAGCGGAAGCGACGGGGATGGAATAGACTCCAATGGCTACATCTATATCAACGGCGGAGTGGTCTATGGCTTCTCCAGTGGTGAGAACTGCGGGATCGATTCCGACCTCGGCACCATCATCAACGGCGGAATGGTCTTCGCCACTGGGAAGATGAACGACGGTGCGAGCGCTTCCTCGGACCAGGAGTTCATAAGTTACTCCCTCAACAGCGTGCTGAGCGCCAACAAGCTGGTCTACGTGCTCAACGATGACGGCGACTGCGTGCTCGCCTTCAAGACATTAGCAGCGTACTCCTCGTTCATCTTCAGCTCTTCAGAGCTGTCCAATGGTGAAGACTACAGCATTTACGTCGGCGGGTCCGTCGATGGGACCTTCGATGCCTACGGTCTATGCGTCTCGTTCACCGTTACTACCGCTGGGACACTGCAGAACTGAGGTGTTGGAAAAAGGACAACTATCTTCTTCACCGGGGACGCCCCGATGGGCGTTCCTCGGTATCATTAACAATTTTCACATAACTAAAATGGACGAAGTGCCATTCCCACGGCGGTCCTATGTTCGAATCCCGTTGTGGAGTGAGTTGCGGAACCTGCGCGCGTAAGGACGAGGTCAAATGCGTCGGGTGTGTCAGCATGACGATCCCGTTCTGGGGCGGAAAGTGTGGCGTCAAGTCCTGCTGCGAGGAAAGGGGCCTTGACCATTGTGGGACGTGCGTCGAGTTTCCATGCAAGATGCTCAGCGAGATAGGGAAGGACCAAGGGTACGATCCCGCTCCTCGTCTTGAACGATTGGTAGAATGGGCGAAACATTGAATACTGGGACGCCTGAGTGCTCCCTTCAATGCTATCGATGATGGATGACGACGTTCTCTACAAAGCGATATTCAAGAGGAGATCGGTGCGCAAGTTCGATATGAGCAAGTTGGACGAAGGGACGATGGCATCCATCGTCTCTCGCATCTCCAAACTAGAAAGAATGATGCCTGAGATCAGGACGGAGGTCCGATTATTGCAGGACGAACCGGTCAAGGGCATGTTCAAGGTGGACGCCCCTCATTACCTCGCATTCTATACTGAGAGGAAGGGCGGTCATCTGCCCAATTCCGGTTTCATGCTACAACAGATGGACCTCTTCTTCAACGCCAATGGCATAGGCAGCTGTTGGCAAGGCGAATTGAGGCCGGCGGAGCGTATCGCGACCGAGCTCGAGCCCGTGGTCATGATGGCCTTCGGAAGGCCGGCGGAGATGCTGGACCGGTCCGTGGACGAGTTCAAGAGGGTGCCCATGAAGGACATCACTGACATCGAGGGAATGGACGATCTCCTCGAAACTGCGCGACTGGCCCCCTCGGCCGGGAACAGGCAGATGTGGTACTTCACCAGGAACGACGGAGCGATCGATGTGCATTATAAAAGGTCGTTGATGTTCGACCACTACGGGCAGATGGACTCCGGGATAGCGCTATTTCACCTGCTATTGTCGGCAAGGCACCAAGGAAAGAAGGCCGTTGTCGCCGTCCACAAGGGCGTAAAGGCGCCCAAGGGGCACGCCTATTCGGCATCACTTGACCTATAGGGGGTCAGTAGGGGTTTGGCGGGCGCCAACAATATGCTCGGCCATGTTAGGGCGAGACTAGGATAAAGGTTATCTCCGCACGAGCGATACGACCATCTGATCTAAATGGCATCGACCAATCACAGTGCATATGAGGACCTCATGGACCGCTCCAAGGAGCTGTTCGTCCTCGGTTCGGCGGCCGGTATACTCTACTGGGACATGGAGACGAAGATGCCCCCCAGGGCCTTGCCTCTGCGCGGGGAGCAGCTATCCGCACTGGAGCTGCTGCTCCACAAGAAGCACACCGACCCTGAGGTCGACCACCTTCTGAGCGCATGCGAGAAGGACATCGGTTCCTTCAACCCGGTGCAGAAGAGGAACCTGCACCTCCTGCGCAAGAGTTACGACGAGAGCGCCCGCCTGCCAGATTCACTGGTCATGGAGACGGCCAAGCACCAGTCCAAGTGCAACGGCTCCTGGAAGAAGGCGAAGGCGGCCAAGGACTTCAAGATGTTCCGCGACGACCTGGAGAAGATGATCGACCTCCGGGAACAGGCGGCGGAGATACTGATGCAGGTAAAGGGATCGAGCACACCTTACAACGCGCTTCTGGACGAGTTCGAGCCGAACATGACCGCGGAGCGAATCGATGTGGTCTTCTCCGGTCTGCGCGATGGACTGGTCAAGCTCATCGACAAGGTGAGGTCGGCGGACAAGCAGCCCGATCTCTCCATACTTTCCCGCAAGGTGCCGGTCGACGTTCAGAAGAGGATGTCCAAGGAAGTGATGGACTTCATCACGTTCGATACCACCAGCGAGAACGCCGGCGGACGCCTAGACGAGACGGAGCATCCGTTCTCCACCGGTTCTTACGACGACGTGCGCATCACCACGCACTATTACGAGGACCGGTTCATCTCCAGCATCTTCAGCGTCATGCACGAGGGCGGTCACGCCCTCTACGAGCAGGGACTTCCCCGGGAATGGCAGTACCAGCCTGTGGGCTCCGCATGCTCCTACGGCATACACGAGTCGCAAAGCCGTTTCGTCGAGAACATCATCGGCCGCAGCCCGGAATATATCGGTCACGCACTTCCGCGCTTCCGCAAGATAGCGCCTAAGGCGTTCCATGGGATGAGCAGCAAGGACCTGGTAAGCGCGGCCAACGCCGTCTGCCCCTCCAAGATACGCATCGAGGCGGACGAGGTCACGTACGCGCTGCACATCATCGTGCGCTATGAGATCGAGAAGGAGATATTCGCGCACAAGGTGACGGTGGACGAACTGCCCCAGCTCTGGAACCAGAAGTACTCCGACTATCTCGGTGTGAAGGTGGAGAACGACGGCGAGGGTGTTCTGCAGGACACGCACTGGTCCGGCGGTAGCTTCGGCTACTTCCCATCATACGCCCTGGGGAACATCTACTCGGGAATGTTCCTGGAGAAGATGAGCAAGGACGTTCCAGGGTGGAGGTCCGGACTGCACAAGGGCGAGTTCGCTCCGGTGCTTCAGTGGCTCAGGCAGAACGTGCATTCCAAGGGCAACTTCTACGACCCGGCCGACCTGGTGAGGGTGGCGACCGGCAAGGAACTGACGATAGTCCCGTTCATGAAGTACCTGGAAAAGAAGATGTCCCGCATCTACGAATTCTAAGGCCGAGGTCACGACCTCTAAACCCCTTTCTCAATTTTTAATGAAGATGAAAAAGATGTTGGGCCGCAGGCTCACTTGAAGCGTATGGTCTCCAGGTTCATCGGTGCCCTGGTCT
The DNA here is from genome assembly GCA_028682895.1 of Methanomassiliicoccales archaeon. Taxonomy (GTDB): domain Archaea; phylum Thermoplasmatota; class Thermoplasmata; order Methanomassiliicoccales; family UBA472; genus UBA472. Next base: position 14,249 of record JAJRAK010000032.1, on the reverse strand, counting down.
CCACGTTGAACTTCTTGTATATGGCCGAGGCCAGTTCCAGGCACTTATGCTCCTCGCCGTGACCGATGACGATGCGCTCCGGTTTGGGGTCCAGGCTGGCGATGTAGTTGATGAGCTGCCTGCGGTCAGAGTGACCGGAGAACCCGTCCACGACCTCCACGTTCATGTGGAAGTCTACCGTGATGCTCTTGCCCTTGTCCTGGAGCGTCAGCTCTTTAACGCCCCTCTGGATCTTACGGCCGATAGTACCATCGGCCTGATATCCGACGAAGACGAGGGTCTGCAGCGGGTCGCTGGCCCAGGCCTTCACGTATTCCATGACCGGTCCGCCGTTCATCATACCGCTGGTGGCGAGAACGATGCATGGCTCGGGGTCGTGGAGGATCTTCTCCCTCATCTCCTGGCTGTCGACGCGCTTGAACATGTCGCTCAGGAACGGGTTCTGACCCATCTGGAATATCTGGGTGCGGAGCTGGCTGTTGAGGTACTCGGGATAGGCGGTATGGATGGCGGTGGCCTCCCATATGCTTCCGTCGAGGTAAACCGGTACCTTGTCGACCTTTCCGGTCCTGACCAATTCCTCTATGACCAGCATTACCTCTTGGGAACGTCCCACTGCAAAGACCGGGACGACCATCTTTCCCTTTCGCTGCATGATGCTGCGCTCGATGATACCACGCAATTGCGTGGCGGCGTCTATCCTGCTCGGCTGTATGTCGTTGAAGCCGCCGTAAGTGGACTCGATGACCAAGGTCTCCAGGCGGGGGAACTTGTTAGTGGTGGCGTTGAACAGCCACGTCCTTTCATACTTCATGTCGCCAGTGAATGCGACGTTGTACAGGCCGTCGCCCACATGGAAATGGCAGACGGCGCTGCCTAGGATATGTCCGGCGTTCTGCATCGTCAACCGGATGTCCGGGGCGATGTCGGTGGTCTCACCGTACTTCAGTGTGATGCAGTGCTTCACGACCTCGCGGATGTGCTTGGCCTCGAACTCCGATTTGTTCGCCTCGCCGTGGGACACTTTGATGCCATCAAGAAGGCTTAGGGACATCAAATCCCTGGTCGGCGGCGTACAATAGACCGGGCCGTCATATCCGAACTTGAAAAGGACCGGCAACAGGCCGCAATGGTCCATATGAGCATGGGTGATGACCACGGCGTCAAGCTGGTCGAAAGGCAGGAACTCCGGGGCTGTGAAGTAAGGCTTGCTCCCGGAACTGGAGGGGTGCATACCGCAGTCGATGAGGATCTTGCTCTCCCTTGTGGAGAGGAGCGTGGCGGAGCGTCCGACCTCGCGGTAGCCGCCCAGACCGGTCATCCTTATCCAATTCTCACCCTCATACTTCGATTGCGCCAGGCGCCTTCCCACCCTTCGCAGGAACTCCTTGCGCTCGGCCTGCACCTCCCGGAGGTAGGCGCGCGTTTCGTAAACGGTCTTTGACGGTATCGGGGGTGCACGAATGACCTTCGGCGCCCAGCCGATCTCCTTCTTGATCTCATTGAGCACAGCGCCCTGCTTGCCGATCACCAGCCCGGGGGCGATCGCTTCGATGGTCACCTCGCCGGTCTCGTCCTCGAACGATATATTGGTGATCTGGGCTTCCTCGGGGATGATCTCCCTCAGCCTCTTTTCCACTATCTCGGAATTGGCCAGGGTGGAAGGGTCTGGGCGTATCGCTACGCGGCGTCTCAGCCCTTGAGCAAGCTGTCTGATCATATCGTTCCCAGAGGCGAAGGCCTCCATGTCCTTGGTGTAGATGACCACGACCGGGCCTTCGAAATCTATGGATGATATATCGATATGGGAAGGTACGATCTTCCTGACTTGCTCCCGAGCTTCCTCGAGAATTTTTTCTGCGCTCATGACGTTCACTTTAGGGAAATTACAACAGTAAAGAATTTTTTTAAGGGGTTTAGTTCGGCCTGGGAACGTTGATACCCATTCGGGATGCACGTTTCAAGATCTCTTCCTGGGAGACCTCGATGTAACCATCCTTGGTGATGGTCACGATGTCCATCCCATCTCCGCTGGCGGAATCCCTCTTCATGGCCGCGTTCAAAGCGCGTATTGCCAGGTTGATAGAGTCGTCCAGGGTGATGTCCTTCTTGTACTGGTCCTCCAGGACGCCATAGGCGTAGGGGGAACCGGAACCGACGCTGATGTAGTGGTCGGCGATGGAACCGCCGGCTGCGTCCAAGGAGTAGACGTGTCCACCCTCCTTGTCATGACCTCCGACGATCAGTCCGACGTAATAGTAGCCGTAGGCGCCGCCGCCCCTCCTCAGGATGTTGGATGTAAGGGTGGCCGCGGACTTGACGGACATGTCCGTCGTCCTCTTGAGCTTGTACAGCTCCACCTCGGCCCTCAGGTAGCGGACCATGACCTGTGCGTCACCTACCAGTCCGGCGGTGGTCATCCCCAGGTTGCTGTCGATCTTGAATACCTTCTGGGTCTCCTTGTGAGCGATGAAATTGCCCATTGTTGCCCTGTGCTCCGATGCCAGGACCACGCCGTCAGCGTTGACTATACCTATGGTGGTAGTGCCAGTCTTTGTGTTCTCCATATGAATCATATCCTCCAAAACGGTAAAAGTGAATAATATGGAACGAGTGATGCACAATCGACACTGTTATATATAAGATTTTTCCCAAAAATATTCAATTTAGACGGTCATGACTGGCCATCGCCTTCCGGAGCTTTTTCCAGCGCATCGTTCGTCCTGAAGAAGCGATCCATGAGGATGCCGATTGCCCAACCGATGGCCAGACCAGCGACCATCCCGGTAATGGTGCGGACCGTGTTGTCCGATTCGTACGAGCTTATGGTCTGAAGTCCCCCGTCCAGGGCCATCGGTGCGAGCAACAAGGCGAGCAGAAGCCACGGTACCTGCTTGCGCATGATCATATAGATCCCAAGCCCGATCGCAGCCCCGGCGAACAGACCTAGGTCCCTGGCGCACACCGGGATCTGATTTCCGTTCAAATAGAAAGACCGGTCCGCCTGCTGATGACAGTTGACATCGCCGATGAAGTATACGACCATCTGCGGCCAAGGCAATTCGCCGATATCGTCCCAGTTGTCGACGCTCCCTATCTTGCCATCAAGCTCGGTCACCGACCCTTCGGGGAGGGTGAGCGGAGCGGCGATCATAGCGATGACCAAGGCTATGAGCAACAGTTTGACGATGAGCATCGATCGCAACGGCAGCGATATTCGCATGGTGCTCCCGCTACAGTGCCCCCCGTATTAATGCTTCCTTTTTCTAATAAAATGAAAAATAACATTTTATACCGTCAATAACTAACGAATGGACATGGCGGAGATACCGGTCGAACTGAAAAGGCTCGCCGATTTTCATGGACATCTAGGTCCGTACGTGCTGCTGGGGTATCGAATGGGGCTTATCGCCAGAAGATATTTCCCGGGCAAGTTCTTCGCTACCGTGTACACAGGCACAGAACCTCCAGTTTCTTGCCTGATCGATGGTGTCCAGTTCTCATCTGGATGCACTTGGGGCAAGGGCAATATCGCGGTCAAGGAAGGGGGGAAGGCGGTGGCGCGGTTCTATGATGGGCTGCGCTCCATTGAGATGTCCCCCTTGGACACCATACAGACCAGGATCGATGCTGTCAGCAGCTACGAGTCTGGAGAGAAGCTCTCCCTGGACCTGCATCAGTTGAGCGACCTGGAGATCCTCATGATCAGAGAAGGCGGAACAGAAACATCTGACCGCATAGTGAAGCTGTGAGGAATGCGGCCAGGGCGATAGCACCGCGGGCACCGTATGCGCGCCATCCTTTCTGCGGATCGCGCCAACCGTCCAGGTTCTTGGTGAAGTAATTGACCAATATCGCCAGTTCCACCACGTAGATGGAGGCGACGACCATGAGCCAGTCCTTTTCACCGCCCAGCAATCCCATTATTCCGCTCGTCAGCCCTATGATCACCGGGGCGAAGATCAAACTGGTGGTGTTCATCATGTCCATCACCGACCTGAGTCCTTCCCGTATGCGCCTCTTGGTTCGATCAAGGTCGTTCTGGCATTGGGCAAGGTTTATGGCGACCTTTCCCGCCCCGCGATGGTCCTCCTGCGCGCATTCCATGACCGTTATGTAGGCCTGATGAAGCACCGGGCTCCATCGCATCAGCTCCTCATCGTCCCTCACGGCATCGACCAGCGGTGTCCTAGCGGTACGCGTCAGATGGACCATCTTCAGTCCCCATCTCCGGAACTCTCCGTTCTCGGTCAGGACAGCGTCCTCGAAGGCCGTCTCCAGGTCCTGCCCTCTGAGCATGCCGTTGCCGAATCGGTACAGGCCATCGACGAACGAGCGTGACCTCTCCGCATCATCCTTGCTCTCCCTGCTCCCACTGATGAAAAGCGAAAGAAGAAGGATGGCAAGCCCTGCCATGGTGGAAATGACGGCCGAGCCAGAGACGGTCCACGCCGCGACGGCCGCAGGAACGGCCATGATAATAAGCGCCCATTGTCTTTTTTCCATCTTTCCCTTTTCTTTTACCGGTCGGCAAAGGGGGTTCCGTCCCATCAACGAGCGCATGTACAGGAAAGTGCTCACTGGCACCAGGACCAGTAGTATTGCCGCAAGCGACATCACATCATAGGACCCATCGCCTGTCAGGCCTATGTCCATGCTCATCAGCGGTATCAGTGAGAACAGCATGACCGGGGCCAGAACCCCGAAGGCGAAAACAAGCATCACCGGGAAAGATAGGGAGGCCACATATCGCTCGCATGCTTCCCTCAGGCCTTCGAGGACCAAGGAGTTCGCTCTATCTAGAAGTCTGTCCCTGCCCTCGTTCCCCGGCTCTTCCTCTGCCGCCATTATCAGATGCATGGAACGGCGCATCCCATCGTTGGTGGCATCGAGGTTCGCCGTCCATGCAGAGATGCCTCGGCGAAGGTCATGCACCTCACCGGTGAGCGCTTTCCAGACGACCAAGGATAGGGAAGATTGCAGCCGTCCGTTCCCGGAACGGGAGCCGACCTCGAGAGCCCTCTCTAACGAGGGGGAACGGTTCATGCTCATGGTGATCGCCCCCACCACCGCAGGTGAGTCCAACAGATAGGAGCGCTGCTCCGCCTTGAACCGGCTCGAAGGGGCGGAGATGATGTATGAGGGCAGCATGAGAACGACAAGCGCCGCGCTGACCGACACCAGGCTGTATGGGTAGGGGAGGAGGAACGACATCAGCCCTGCGATGGGCACGAGCAGTATGATGGACCACAGGAAGATATTGTAGCCATCGGCATACACGTCCTCCATCGTTCGGCCCTCTGTTCTCAGCATCTCGTTCGTTCCGGGCGAGATCTTCGTCCCATAGAGCTTCCTGAACCGAGCTGGTACGTTCCGGGATATGCGAGGTAGCCTGGGCAAGGATATCACGCCATCACCTGCTCCGCATGAACGCCATGAAATCAGAGATCAGGTCGGTGCTGTCCGATGACGGTCCTTGCCAGAGGAACTCGTTGGCGGCCAGCATGCTCGATGGGGAAAGGAACGAGGGATCGTCCTTGCCCAGCTCCAGTAATGTTCTCCTCAGGGCGATGCGCATGCTCAGGTTCCTCATCCCCTCCTCATAGTTGATTCCCCATCCCGACGAGATGCGCGAGATCAGTGGCATGGTCCGCTCGCTGAGGTGATATCCATTATCGTAGGTCAGCATAGGCAGGAACTCGAGGCCGTTATCCGTCCTGACAACCTCCGATACCTCGGTCACCCGGCGCACTTGCCCAAGACCTCCGCCTGGACGGATCAGTCCCATGGTCACGATGACATCGGTGGAAGCGAAGGAGGCCTCAGGTATCCCCAGCTCGTTCACTACACGGTCATGGACGTCCTTCGCCCCATCACCGTGAATGGTGCCCAGGACCGAGGAGCCAGCCTTGCCAGTGCGCATGCTCTCGTACAGTGTCATAGCTTCTCGTCCACGGACCTCTCCGACCACGATGGCCGACTCTCCCAATCTGAGGGAGACGCGCAGGGCGTCATCGGCCGCCTCGGTGCGGTCCTTCCCCTGAGCGGGCTCAACGAGCATGGACTGCACCTTGAATCCCAGCGACTGCAGGGCGTTGACCGGCACCTCTCGCGTATCTTCAATGACCAGTATTCTTTGGTTCACCGGGAACTCGAATAAAAGAGATGATAGCAGGGATGATTTCCCGGAACCTCTGGCGCCGCATACCAGGACCGATGCCCTGCCGTCAATGAGGAACGAGAGCAGCCCGGCGGCCACCTCGTCCATGGCGCCATAGCTTGCCAGGCGCAACAACGTCCACGGAGTGTCCGACCTGCGACGAAGTGCCAGTGCCAATCCTTCGGGGCTGAGCGGAGGGCAGAGCGCGGTGGCACGGACCTGAGCGTCGCCTATGTCCGTCTCCAGTACCGGGCTGGAACGCGAGAACGGCCGTCCAGAGCGGTATTTAAGACGGCCCACCAATCCGCTCATCTCGTCAGCAGTTACGATTATGTTCGATTCGCAGCGGCCGAAAACATGACCGGGACCGGCCTGGTTGAGGGTAAGATATACCTTTGTCTGCTGGCACGGGGCGTCCACGTAAATGTCCTCCACCCTCGGGTCGCGCAGCAGGACGTCCAATATCCCCAATCCCAGTGTATTGCGCATGACCGCATCCAGGAACTCATCCTCCTTGTCGTGGGATGGAACAAGAGAACGCACGACGGTTCGAACATGGCTCTTCAGCTCAACGTCCTTTCCTTGGAACCCCTGCGGCGGTTGGGAGCGCACCTTGGCAATAGCGATCGAGAACAGGGACCTGGCGTCCTTGTCCGCCGAATGCTCCCATGGGTACAGGCAGTACCGGTACCTCACGCCAGTGGGATCGACCGCCAGCTTTACCTTCCCGCCCAGAACGGTCCGCTCGTCCACCACCTTCCAGCCGTTAGGCACCTCCTTCTCTATCCAGTAGCCGGAGAAGGACGGTTTTGTCAGACGGTCTCGCCTCATCAGAGGCAGGACCTCCGACAGTCCAGTGTCCGGTGGGGCCATCAGGACGAACCTCCTTTGACATCGGTGATGCGGAAACGGTCCGTGGCCATGGTACGGCGCAAACGGCGTCGGTCCGAGCTGAGGGAGTCCAAAGCGAGCTCCTGCATGCGGAGGCACTCATCACATCTCGTTCCGTCCCCTTTGCAGAACAGTTCCATTCGCCCGTCCCTCGCTCTTTCCAGATAGCGGGAGACCCGGTCCATGGGCAGAGGTCTGAAGCAGGGCAGGGAACGTATTATTGAACGGAATTCCTCCCACGACCTTTCCGAACTGATCAAGGAACGCATGGATTCCAATCCATTCTCCCTGATCCAGATGTGCTGCTCCCCTTGGAGGACCACGTTCTTGGCCTCAAGATGCGTCTCCAGGGCGCATCGGATGCCTGGTATGCACTTCGCCACAGGGGCGTCCATCGCGGCATCGCATCCTTGACAGTTGAAGATGAGAGATCCCTCTTCGTGCTCGAAGGAACATCTGCTCGTTACCGGCGAGCGCGGGAGCTCCGTCGTACTCTTCTTGGGTACCATCACTACCTTCGCCATATGCTTGTCCCTGAAGGAGGAGGCCCGGCAAAGGTATACTAGCCGCCAATTAACCGTAAGCTACACCGTCGTGGGATTAATATGCGAACAGTCGATTGCCGTTCATGGAACTTCTAGCTCCTGTAGGTTCTGTCGAATCGCTCAAGGCGGCCATAGCCGGAGGCGCTGACGCGGTCTACATGGGCGGCAAGGACTTCGGTGCCAGGCATTTCGCCGGCAATTTCGACGATAGGCAGATGGCCGGGGCCATCAGGACACTTCACGACCACGGGATGAAGGCCTATATCACCGTCAACACGCTGATAAAGGAGACGGAGCTGGAGAGCGCCCTATCGTTCGTAGAGATGCTGGACCGTATGGAGGCCGACGCTGTCATCGTCCAGGACCGCGGTCTCATGCCGCTGATCAAGGAACGCTTCAGCATCCCCATCCACGCCTCCACTCAGATGGGCTTCCACAGCCTGGACGGTGTGAGGTGGGCCGAGGAGCAAGGCTTCGAAAGGGTGATACTGGCCCGGGAGCTGGGTCAGGACCAGGTCTGCCAGATAGCCCAAGGTTCGTCCATCGGCATCGAGGTCTTCATCCACGGCGCCCTTTGCTATTGCTTCTCCGGGCAATGCCTTTTCTCCTCTTTCCTGGGGGGAAGGTCGGGCAACCGCGGCATGTGCGCCCAGCCATGCAGGAAGAGGTATTCGATGGGAAACAAGGACGGTTTCCTTCTCAGCACTGCCGATACATTCGGAGTGGAGTCCATACCGGCCCTCATGCGTTCCGGTGTCTGCTCCCTCAAGATAGAGGGGAGGATGCGCTCGCCGCAGTACGTCTATCTTACATCCAAGATATATTCACAGGCCATCAAACGGGCGAAGGAAGGCTCCAGCCGTCTCATCACGCCTAGGGAGAAAGAACTGCTCGAGGTCGTTTTCAACCGCGGTTACTCCGGAGGTTATCTGACGGACAGTGAGGTCATGCAGACCGAGTACCCTGAGTCGAGGGGGCGTCCGGCCGGGACAGGGAACATGGCGAACGGCGCATTGAGCATGACGCGGGGGGCGATCGAGGCTGGCGACGGCATCAGCCTCTACCGAGGGGCGGAGAAGGTGGGCGGCTTCGACCTGCAGGCCTCCGACATCATCAAGGAAGGTATCAGAGCGCGCCCGCCGTTCCCGCTCTCCGACGGCGCGTATCAGGTCTACAAGACCAAGGACCGTGAGTACGCCACAATAGAGCGGCAGATCGAGAAGGTCGAAACGCTCGAGCTTCCGGCAGAGCGCAGGCGCATCGAGGTGCCACCGAAGCGCATGCGACGGAACAGCAAGAAGAGCGAGCTATCGTTCTACGTATCCAGCCTCACCGTGCTCAAGGCGATCATCCCTTACGCAGACCGGGTCTACTACGATGGGAGCAAACAGTCCGCAGAGGCCATGGACACCTGCAAAGCAGCGGGTGTGGAGTATGTGCAGCTTCTTCCACGGCTCTGTCTGAACGAGGAGAAGACCGATCGCGGACCGGTCATGGTGAACACCATCGATCAGTTCAACTTGTACAAGGACCGCCCTTGCTACGGTTCCTATCACATGAACGTCTTCAACAGCTTCACCATGCCGCAGATGCACCAATGGACATTGTCCCCGGAACTGGAACAGAACGAGCTGTTCCAGCTCCTTTCGCGCACGGAGCAACGCTCCGAGGTCATGGTGTTCGGCCGCGTGGAGCTGATGCTCACCAGGGACCCGACCCTGTCCGACGGCACCCTGGTGGACGAGCGCGGCGTTCGTTATCCAGTGTTCCGCGACCCAGAGGGCTTCGCCCACATACTGCACAGCACGGACCTTCTCCTGTTGGACAAGGTGCCAGAACTGAACCTGATGGGAGTGGACTCTTTGGGCATCGACGTCAGAAGAAGGCATCCTGACCTATCCGCCTTCGTGGCCAAAAGTTTCAGGGACATAGACGTCGAGAAGATGGAGGAGCTGAGGCGCAAGTGCGGGCGCAGCAGCCTGGGGCATTACCGCAAAGGTGTCTTCTGAGAAAGCTTACAGTTAATCGCAGACGGTAAGCACGTCCGTTCCGAATGCAGCATGTGCGATGGCGGAGCGGCAGATACAATGGAAATGAAGCGGTCGGAGGCTTTCTCGAGTCGATACTGGCCGTTATGGTCGTCATCACCGCGTCATCGGTCTTCCTGGTCATCATCTCGGTAGGTGCGGTGCAGGAGCGGGGCTCGGATGTGGGGATGGAGGACGTCATCCGCGCTATTGAGGAACAAGGGCTGCTGTCGGACGAAGAGCCGATACCGTTGGAAGACCTCAGGCCGCGGTTCGACCCGATGGTATTGCCAGATGGAGCGAACGGCATCAATCTCACCTATCGGCCGATGGGCGATGATACGCCGTATCTCAGCTTGGGCGATGGTGCTCCCGAGGGCACGTCCGTACTGGGAGATAGGTATCCGCTGCTGCTGATCATAGATGGACGTTCCATACCTGCGATGCTAGAGGTGAGGGTTTGGTGATGCGCCGGGACCGGAGGGGGATGGCAGTGCTAGTGGACGCTCTGCTGTTCCTGATCGTGCTGACGTTGATGGGCGCGTTCCTCATGGTGCCGGAGAACGACCCTGAAACGGATGGCACCGGGGAAAGGATCAGCGCGTTCCATTCGGTCATGCTCGGGGGCGAGGTCCCTGGTGGCGACGGCAGCGCCCTTTCCAGGACGTCCCTTGAAGATCACCTGGTGTTACTATCTAAAAACCCCGAAGGCGTTTCGTCCAATGAGCTGGGACGGGTGGGAGAAGCGGTGAACGGCACCTTGGGAGAGATGGGTTCGATGGGATGGGACGCGTGGTGGGTGCTGAGCATCGATGGGACGGAGCATGTGTTCGGACGACCGCATCAAGGCCAGGATGTCTCCGTCCATGCGGACCGAAGGGAGCTGGCCGATGGCGAGGTGATATGCACTTTGTTCGCCATCGTCTAACGGACCTTGCCCACTTTCTCCACGGCGAGCTCGGTCGCCCTGCTGGTCTCGATGTAAGAGAACACCAAGGCCGCTATTATCGCCCCGAACATGATGAAAAGACGCAGGTCTCCCAGTCCGGTCTGGATGTCGGCGATCTCGTATGATACGAAAATAATGCCGACAGCGCTGAACGCGTACATCAGGTACCCGAAGATCGAAATGGGTATCTTGATGGTCATGCTCTTCTTTCCGCATAGTATGCAATCGCCATAGTGGTACCAGGACTTCGGCCGTAGCTCCTTGCATTCGGGGCAGTAGATGAACTTCACACGCTCCATATCGGATGGTGCGGATAACTATTTTCCCTAGGTCATCCCTTTCTGGTCAAGCGCATGGGCCCAGGCGGACTCCGGCAGGTCCATGTACAGGTCCACCTGCCTTTTAACGCTCTTATCTTCCATGAGCAACTTTTCGATATTGTACCGATTGAACGACCAATAGAAGATGCGCCAGTTCCTTCCTGAGATGAGCTGCGTCTCCTCCCATCTGGTGCTCAGTATCTTCATGTCCTGCAGGAAGTAGAAAAGCCGACGATCATCATGGTCCAGGGCATTGTCGATTATCTCGTCCTGATATCCGAAGTAGTTCATCACGCGTAAGGCGACCTCATCCGCCACGGTATCGTTCAAACCAACGGTCTTCATCAATACCTTTACCACAGAATCATGTGCTAAAAAGGGTTTCAATGCGTTTCACCTAGTAATGATACCTTGCAGTCCGGTGCTTATATAATTTGGGTTAGGCACCGACCGAACATCGAAACCTCATCATCGAGTACTGTCTCATTTATAATGGTCGAGTTGTTACCTATTCGGCCAATGGCCGGGTATTGGGAATGATATTCAGCTCCATCAACCAGTTCATCATCGACCTGATCGAGGGCACCGGATACATCGGTGTGTTCCTGGCCATGCTCATCGAGGGTATCTTCACACCGTTGCCTAGCGAGCTCATCATGCCCTTCGCCGGGTACGTGGCCTCCACCGGGGAGCTGAACTATTTCCTGGTGATCCTGGTTGGAAGTCTGGGAGCGGTGATCGGTTCGTTCGTCGCATATCTTCTGGCGTTGCGCATCGGCCGGCCGATCGTCGACCGCTGGGGCAAGTTCATCGGTCTGGACCAGGAGAAGCTGGACATGGCCGAAAGATGGTTCAAGAAATGGGGGGTCTGGGGCATACTGATCGGGCACTCCCTTCCCGGACTGAGGTCGGTCATATCCTTCCCGGCCGGGCTGGCCAAGATGGACAAGGGCAAGTTCGTCCTCTTCACCTTCTGTGGGGCGCTCATATGGAACACCGTCCTCGTCACCGTCGGCTATTATCTCGGGGAGAACTGGATGCAGTTCTGGGAGAGCACGGACGGGTTGGACTATGTCGTGCTGGGCATAGTGGTGGTCGTCATCGTTATCTACTATTTCTACGTCAAAAGGACGAACGCTAATAAGATCGGGCAGGTGGGCAAGGAGTAGGATAGGTCCCCTGCCACATCGTTCATGACATGAAACCGTTTAATCCGCGATGATACATTGACCCTCATGGACGCCGGAACCGAAGGCGGATGGGACGGGATCGAGTCCCGGGTGCGCGATCAATGTTCAGGCTGCCCCAGGAACCCGACCAAGCTTCCAGTTCTTTTCACAAGGGACGCCGACCTGTCGAAGGTGAACATCCTTATCGTCTCGCAGGAGCCGCCGAACTTCCTGCGTTCGTTGGGAACCAGCGGATCGATCGAGAACAAGCTAAGGGCGATATGCAAGCAGGGCACGTCCGAAGAACTGAGGAAGGTGAACCCGCTCAGCAAGGTGGTCCAGATGTTCGGTCCGTTCGATCCTTCCGAGGGGAGCATATACTGGACGCACGCTCTGAAGTGCGTCCCGGTGAACAGCGACCGGGACATCAACAAGGAGTGGCGCAAGGCGGCGACAAAGTGCCGCGAGCACCTCGTAGGCGAGATGAAGGTACTGGGAAAGGACGAGCTCAACATCGTCGCCTTCGGCAAATACGCCCTGGAGATCTGCCTGAACATATTGGACGGGCAGGACATCGACCAGGAGCTGAGCATTAGCGAAACGATGCAATCGTTGAAGTTACCTTTGGTCTACAAGTACCGCTTCAAGGACGGCACGTCCAAGAACATCAATCTGTTCGTTTTCACCAATCCCTCGGCCGAGGTGGTCAAGATAATGAAGAGCGGAGGGAAGATGACCACCGAGGAGATACAGGCATTGGAAGAGAGGCGGCTACGCGAGATCGTGCAAAAGAAGGCCATCCGATAACGCCTGCTCAAGGACGATGGTCATCGGCACGGCCGATATGGGATGTTATCGCACCGATGAACGATATGATCGCGGCGACCACCAATGCTACGGCCGTTGCCGTCGCCAAGGCGCTAGTGTCCACCGACCCAGTGATGCTGGACGTGCCTAGTTGCAGCACCAACAGCATTGCACCAAAGGCAGAACCTAAGGATATCCCCAGGTTCCTGGCGGTGGCGAGGACGCTCGAGGCCGTGCTCGTCTTTTCCTTGGCTAATACTGTCATTGCCTGTAGGTTGTTCGGAGGCTGGAACAGCGAACCACTGGCCCCGATGAACACCAGCGACACGGCAGCGATGTAGATGTCCGACCAGTAAAATGCATATGCCAATGCCACCAAAGATACCCCGCGCATCATCATCCCGACCGTGGGATAGTGCGGCCAATGTGTTCGGTCCACCAGCCTGCCCACATAAGGCGAGCCGAAGAGCAGCACTGTCGGTATGATCATCAGGATGATACCCACCTGTTGAGCGCTATAGCCCATGACCCCCTCGAAATAGAAGGGGGAAAGGAAGTTGACCATGGTGACCGTGATGAAGAAAAGGGCGGCGCTGCCGCAGGCCAAGGTGAACTTGCTCACTTTAAATACCGAAAGGTCCAGCAGCGGGTCCGGGACACGTCTCTCTCTGATGATGAACGCAATGAAGGAGGATATCGAGATCGCCGTCCAGATCAAGGCCAGGACATCGAAGTCCCCGGTCTCGGCCACCTGCCCTATCATCAACAGCAGCGCAGAGACCGCCATCGTCCACAGCACTGCTCCGATGACATCGAACCTTTTCTTTTCAGCGTTCTTGTCCGACAGTTTCATGAAATAGAGGGCAGCGATGGTCGCCATCAGGCCGATCGGGACGTTGACGAAGAAGATGTACTGCCATCCCAAGTATCCGACGATGAACCCGCCCATGGGCGGCCCTACCATGCTTGCTACGGCGACGACGCCCCCTACCATCCCCATCACCTTACCGCGCTTTTCCGCCCGAGATACCTCGAAAGTGATGGCGATGGAGATGCTGAACAGCATGGACGCACCAATGCCTTGGATGATGCGAAACACTATCAGCTCCTCAAGTGAGCTGGAGAGACCGCAGAGCAGTGAGGCCACGGTGAACACGCCCAGGCCGGCGGTGAACATGCTCGCTTTTCCGGTCCGCTCGGCGATCTTGCCGAACACGATGAGCAATGCCGTCTCCACCAATGGATAGGTGGTGATCACCCATTGCGAATACGCCACGTCCACATTGAAATGGTTGGTTATCTCAGGAAGGGCGATGTTGACAACGACAGAGTCCAGGACCGACATGAATATGCCGACTATGACGATGGTCTGGATGATGCT
>JAJRAK010000031.1 GCA_028682895.1 Methanomassiliicoccales archaeon | reverse complement strand
CTGTCGATACGCAAGATGGGGGAGAAGCAGGGGGCGTCCGTTCCGATAACGGCAAGGCAGCTGGAGGCGTTCATCCGTCTCTCCGAGGCCTCGGCACGCATACGATTGTCGCAACTGGTGACGAAGGAGGACGCTGAACGGGCGATCAAGATCGTCATGTACTACCTGAGCAAGATGGCCTCCGACGAGGGGAACATCGACGTGGACAAGCTCATGACCGGCACGACCCGTAGTGAGAGGAACCGCATCTCGCTGGTCAGGCAGATAATCCATGACAGCTCCGACCCCCGTTCCGGTGTGTCCGAGGTGACCATAATCCAGAAGGCCGCCGAGCGCAACCTGGGCGAACAAGAGGTCAAGGAGGCCGTAAGGAAGCTACGCCAGTCTGGGGACATACTCGAGGTCTCGTCCGGGCATTACAAGCTCATCTCCAGCGATTGAGCGATATGAGCAAAGGTTTATCATCAAAGGCCAAGACTCACGTTCGATGAAGATGATGCGGATCAAGGTGCACATGCACGGGGGCGACATACTAATCGCCGCCTGTGACGAAGGCCTTCTGGGTCGGAAGCTCAAGGAAGGGGACCTGCGCCTCGAGGTAAGCCAGGAGTTCTACGGCGGGGACAGCGGCGGAGAGGAGATGCTGCTCAGCCGGTTGAACGCCGCCACCATGGCCAACCTTGTTGGGGGGGAGGCGTGCCGCATCGCCGCCGACCATGGATTTATTGATAGGGACTGCTTAATAACTATAGAGGGCGTGCCCCACGCCCAGATGGTCAGGTACTAAAATGTCGTTCTGCGTAAAGTGCGGGGCCGATGGCCCGACATACCGTTCATTGTGCGAGAGCTGCTTCCTCGAGGGAAAGATATTTTCCTCCCTCCCGGACCACGTGGACCTTTTCCAGTGCGTGCACTGCGATGATTACCTGATCGACGGAAAATGGTCGAAGGTGGCGAGGCGGGAAGAGTCCGCCGAACGCGAGGTAGAGGCGAACATCGACGTCAACAAGGAGGCCACGGTGCGCAACGTAGGTATCCATGCTGAAAGGATAGACGACAACAACTACCAGGTAGGCGTCACCATCGGCCTGACCGTGGAGACCCTGGAGATAGACGAGGCGTTGGACACCATCGTCCGTTTCAAGAACACATCATGCCCGAGATGCAACAAGCTCATGGGCAATTACTACGAGGGCACATTGCAGGTGCGCACCCGCGACCGCAAGATGCCCGAGGGCCTGCAGGAAGAGATCATCGAGCGCATCTACAAACTGGTGAACGATCACAAGAAGAACGACCGCGAGCTGTTCATATCCAAGCTCAGCCGCCTCACCACCACCCATGGGGGGATAGACGTCCTTTTATCTTCCTCGACGGTCGGCCGCATGATATCGCGCGACCTAGCAGACCAATACGCCGCCGAGGTCCAGGAGACCGCCAAGCTGGTGACTCAGAAGGAAGGGAAGGACATGTACCGGGTGACGTTCGTCGTCCGCCTTCCCGCCTATCGTTTCGGTGACATCGTGCTCTATGAGAAGAAGATGCACCTGGTCGGAGCTTTGAGGTCGACGACGACGAAGCTCACCAACCTGAAGACCTCCCAGGGGGTCATGGTCAGCAACGCCGACATGACGTCCGCGAAAGTGATCGGACGGAAGGAGGACCTGCTTGAGGCGGTAATTCTCAACGAGACGGACCATGAGGTGCAGGTCATGCACCCTGGAAACTTCAAGACCTTCGATCTGAAGAAGCCGCCGAAGTTCGAGCGGAAGGGCGACACTGTCAAGGTGTTCCAGTACGATGAAGAGTTCTTCCTGCTACCTTTGCAGGGATGACGGAAAGAAGGGAAAAAGTAAGTGGTTTTCTCAGTGCTTATGAGACCATCTCGCGGCGTTTGAAGATCAGCATCCCCGCCGCCGTCAACACTATGGTATATACCATAATGACCAACAGGGACTGACCTATGTCCGGGTAGTCAGAGGGGTATGGGGATGTCATCAGTCCGGAAATGGCACTGCCCGTGGTCGTCAGCACGAATATGGGGTCAATGTCAGCCATCATCAGCACGAAGGCCACTATGGACAGGATCATCGACAGCAGGAAGAAGGTAAGCACCAGCGCACCAGTGGTGCCCTTCATCAACGAGGAGATGAAGAAACCGACCGCCGCTGCAGCCACCCCATAGCATATGGCGAAGAGCATCGAGTACACCCAAAGCTCAGTGCTCTCTCCTGTTATGACCAGCGTAGCCAAGGCCGCCACTCCGTAGTAGACGACGATCATCAAGGTGATGACTACGACCGTCGAGATGAGCTTTCCCAGATAGATCACGTAGCGCTTGACCGGGTTGGGGAAGAGCAGGTAACCGGTCCTGTTCTGGAACTCAGAGACGATTGCATCCCCGGCGAACATGGTGACGCCAATCACCAGCAAGAGGTCCACATAATTGACATAGATGGCCATATAATCCGCCGGACTGGTGTCTGAAAGGTCCACTCCCAGCAATGTCGGCAGAACGGACATCAGCACCAGGATCAGGACCTCGATCACCAGTAGTCCAAGCAAGCGTTTCGAACGCAGGTGCTTCAACAGATCGTACCTAATCACAGACGCCGTCTGGCTCAGGTCCGAGGGCAGCCTTTCGCGATTGTTGACCGAACTCGTGTTCTCCATGTTATCACCTCGACTCCATGATCAATGACATGTACAGCGATTCCAGCGCCAGTCCGGACTCCTTGAACGAGACGACCTTAAGCCCCATCCCTTGGAGCTGCAGCAACAGCCCGGCCTGCTCGGCCTCTGCTCCCTCGAAGTCCACGTTGAAGACGACGTCGCTCATGTAGTTGATCTCCTTGACACCAGGGAACGACCTGAGCTGATTGGTGACCTCCAAGGCCGGGGGGCTCAGGACACGCACCTCTATCTTGTGCGCCTTGACCTCGTTGAGCAACGAGGCGACACTTCCGGAGCGCAGCATCTTGCCGCGGTTGATAAGGGTGACATCAGTGCAGACCTCCTGCACCTCATTGAGAAGGTGGGAGGACATGAGCACGCTGACATCGATCTTGCGCAATTCTTTCAATATGTCGCGCACCTCGACCATGCCGCGCGGGTCAAGCCCAGACGTAGGCTCGTCCAGGATTATGACCGAGGGCTGCGGAAGAAGCGCCTGCGCGATGGCCAAACGCTGCTTCATGCCCTTTGAGAACTTGCCCACGCGCTGGTCCTTCCACTCGGTGAGCTTCACCATGTCCAGCAGGTCGCGTCCGCGGTTGGTGATCTCGGTGTTGGTCATTCCTCTCAAAGAACCAAGGTAGAGCAGGGTCTCCATCGGCGTCAGGTATGGGTAGAACTCTGGCGTCTCAACCACTGCCCCGACATCGGCCAGGGCCATCTTGGGGTCGCTCATGACGTTGATGCCGTTGATGATCGCTTCCCCGGACGTGGCGGAGAGCATGTTCGTAATGATCTTGATAGACGTGGTCTTGCCGGCCCCGTTCGGACCTAAGAATCCCATGAACGCGTTCTTGGGTACGACGAAGTTCAGGTCATCGACCGCCTTGAACCCACCGCCATAGACCTTGGTCAAACCTCTGATCTCTATAGGTCCTTCCATGTTGATCGGGCGATATCATTCTTAATGCACTATTTCAGATTAATGTTAATAATGGAAGGCAAGGATTAACTTCCCGACCGCCAATCCAGATTGGAATGTACTCGCCTACGGTGATCGAGGAGACGGTGGTCAGGCTGTTGCGCGAGGCGGAATGCCGCCTGCCCCCGGACGTCGTCCGCTCTTTGGAAAAAGCGATGGACGAGGAAAAGGACGAGATCGCCCTCTCTCAGTTAAGGACGATACTGGCCAACGTGAAAGCAGCCACTAACGGCATGCTGCCTATGTGCCAGGACACCGGGCTCCCGGTGTTCTTCGTGCGCGGAAGGTACGACATCAAGATCGAGGGGGCCATCAAGAAGGGGGTGTCCCGGGCCACTGAGGAGGTCCCGTTGAGACCGAACGCCGTGGACCCGCTATCTCGACATAACAGCGGTGATAATCTCGGGGCGGGAATGCCCCCGGTGCACTTCGAACCGTCCAGCGAGGAACATCTGGACATAGCGGTGCTCCCTAAGGGCGCTGGCTCGGAGAACTGGAGCGCGTTGCGCATGCTGACGCCGGCCGAGGGCATGAGCGGCATCCGTAAGTTCGTGATCGAATGCGTGGTGAACGCAGGTTCACGCCCCTGCCCGCCGACCATCGTCGGCATCGGCATCGGCGGCACGGCGGACATGGCCTGTGTCCTGGCAAAGAAAGCTTTGCTACGCCCTCTGGGCTCTTTTAATTCCGACCCCTTCCTGGCGGACATGGAGGGCGACCTCTATCATGACCTGAACAAGCTGGGGCTCGGACCTATGGGGCTCGGCGGCAGAACTACCGTACTCGGCGTCATGGCAGAGAAGGCGAACTGCCATACGGCCAGCTTGCCGGTGGCCGTGAGCTTGAACTGCTGGGCGGCGCGCAAGGCGTTCGCCCGTATCTACGCGGACGGAAGGGTGCGATTCTCGCAGGTGATGTTCGAATGAAGGCCATCGAGATCACGTCACCATTGAGCGAAAGCACCGCCCGTTCACTCAGGGCCGGCGACCTGGTCTCGCTGAGCGGCGACGTCATCACTGCCAGGGACGAAGCTCATATGCGCGCCCTGGACCTTCATCGAAAAGGCGTAACGCTTCCTTTCAAGCTCGAGGACAGGGCGCTATACCATTGCGGCCCGATAATGCTCCATGACAGGTCATGGAAGGTCGTGGCCGCCGGTCCGACGACCAGCGCCCGCATGAACTCTCTGGGGCCGGAGCTCATCAGGGCCTTCCGTCCCCGGCTCATCATCGGAAAGGGGGGAATGTCATCCGAGGTCCTCAAGGCGCTCTCCGACGTTGGTTGTGCTTATCTGGCGTTCACGGGCGGAGCCGCCGTGCTGGCAGCGGAAAGGCT
>JAJRAK010000030.1 GCA_028682895.1 Methanomassiliicoccales archaeon | reverse complement strand
TGAGCGTCCCGGCCGTCCTCATTCCGGACGATGCATGACCGAGACCATCGCCCATGGAAAAGGACGGACGATAGGTCCGGCCGGTCTGTGTAATCGATGATGGTGCGTTCCCTGCCGACCTTGGACCGCAACGTTATTTCTGACGTAACGTGATGAAGGTATGTGCCAAGGGACATCGTCACGTCGGAGCAGCAGCTCAAGAGGCAGCTCAGTTGGCTTGGCGAGACTTGGCAATGGGTCCTGCGCAACAAGGTGCTGAACGGACCTGATCCTTTTTCAGGGCGGCCGACAGCCTTGGACGTTGGATGCGGACCAGGGCTGGTGATGGATCTGCTCTCGCCGTTGATGGACATAACGGGGACGGACATCGACCCGATGATGGTCCGAAAGGCCAAGGGCCGTGGGCTGAACGTGGTGCAGGGCGACGCGATGGCACTTCCCTTCGATGATAGGTCGTTCGACATCGTCTACTGCTCCTTCACACTGCTCTGGGTCAGAGACCCCGCCAAGGCGGTGGAGGAGATGGCACGGGTATCGCGCCGATACGTGATATGCCTGGCCGAGCCTGACTACGGCGGCCGGATATGCTGCCCGCAGGAGGTGGCCGAGCTGGACGGGCACCTGACCGATTCGCTCATAGAAGAGGGCGCGGACCCGTTCGTGGGAAGGAAGCTTACGCAGCTGATGAAGGGCGCCGGACTGACCGTGGAATCGGGTGTGCACGAGGGCCTGTGGTCCTCGGAGCAGCTGATGAAGGAGGCGGACGCCGAGTGGCTCTCCATCGCCGACGCCGTCAGGGGCAGGGCAAGCGATGCCGAGGTTGAAAAGGCCAAGCTGGCATGGGACCGGGGCGTTGCCGACGGCTCCCTCTTCCTGTTCAATCCGGTGCTCTATGCTATCGGACGCAAGCGCTGATCACATGCTGGAGTGCCGGTCCATGCACACGTAATCTCCGTTCTTCCTCGACAGCGGGCAGCCCCCGCCGCATATGTCCTTCATGCCGCACTCGACGCACTTCCCGTCCAGATATCTCCGCTCACGTATCGTCCGGCACAGGTCATGGTCCCAGATGCTCTCCCACGGGTCCGTCAGTATGTTGCCCAGCGGTTCGTAGTAGCTCTGGCACGGCAGGACGCTCCCGTCCGGCTCGACGGCCATGTTCAAAGAGCAGGCGGTGCACTGCTTGATCCCCAGTCCGTAGTTCACCGGATTGAGCTCGTGGTACGGCGTGGGCGTGTACCAGATCAGCTTCACCTTGCTCTCGTCCGCGATGCGCTTCAGCAGGACGAGCGTCTCCCCCAGCTCCTTGTAGCTGATGCCCTCGGCGTTCACTCCCTTCCCGGAACGGATGATGCCGTTGAAGGCGATGTGCTCCACGCCCAGCGAGATGAGGAAGCGCATCGTCGCCTCGATGCCGCCCAGGTTCGAGCGCATGATGGTGGTGTTGGTGCTCACGTACATGTCCTCCTTGAGGGCCGTCCTGAGCCCTTCGACGGTCTCCTTCCAGGCACCTTTCTCTCCGACGAGCAGGTCGTGCACCTCCTCCTGCGATGAAAGTACGGTGATCTGTACATGGTCCAGCCCCCTTCCGACGAGGTCGTGCAGATAGCCGGGCCTTCCCAGGTTCCGTCCGTTCGTGACCATTCCAGTGATCTGCCCGTGGCCCTCGGACCTGGAGACGAGGTCGGCGAGACCGTCGAACATCGTCGGTTCGCCCCCGGTGAACACGATGTGCGGGATGCCCAGCTTCCAGGTCCTGTCGATCACCTGCTTCCACTGATCCACCGTCAGCTCGTTCATATTCCTAGGCTCGTTGTAGCAGTGACCGCACTTGTTCTGACAGCGGTATGTGAGCGCCAGGTCCATGCGGTACGGCACGGGGAGGTCATCCTTGCCTATGGACGGCTTGTTCGGACCGATGATGCTGAGGACGTCGTTCTCGCCGCTCAGATAGGATAGTAGTTGTTCCCTGATGCTGTTGAGGTCGTTCACTGCCTTCTCTTTGTCCAGATGAGCATACCGGCGGCGCATGTACTTGGAGGCGGCCTTTTCGGACCGGCCTTCGAGGACGCAGCGCATGTAGTCCATGGCCGTCCCGTTCAGGAATATTATGCTGGAGGCGTCCACCAGCAGGGCGCCCTTATCGGAGGAATCCACCCTCAGATGGAAGCGATGCTTTCCCAGGTCGCCCTGGCCGTCATATCGGTAAACGCCGGGCATCAATCCCTTCCCCATGAGCTCGAGCCATCCATTTTTCAGCGTCATCTTCCGCCCCCTGCACAGGCGCAAGCACAGGCACAGGCGCAGGCGCAACTGCCCCCTCCCGAGGAATGAAAGACGTTGGTGTCCACAGGTTGCGGGTTTGTCACTTTCACCACGTCGTTCGAGATTCCGCGCATATCGTTCACCAGGTTGCTCGAGGCCGACCTGACCTTTGAGACATAATCATCGGCCATCTTGCCGATGTCGACCGAGGGCGAGGAGCCCACTGACCCTTGCTCGGGATGGAGTATGGATATTTCGCGCCACATCCTGCCGGAGTAGTCGTACTCGAGCATCATCCATTCGCGCTCCCTCTCCATGAAGTTCGCGCCCTCTTCCGGCGTACCAGCATCCTTCACCTGCTTCCAGGCCTTCTCGCATATCTTCTCGTAGTAGGTGGATGTGGCCACATGGTCGAACCCCTTCATCTTTTCCACCGTCGATTCGATAAGATGCACTAACGCTTGCTTGAGCAGCGAACGGTCGACGGTATGGTCCTCGCCGATGGTCTGCAGGTATTCGGTCTCGTATGAATGGTCCCCGGTCTCCGAGAGCTTGTTCAGGTGCATCGGGGCCTCCTCGGAGATCACCTCCACCTTCCCCTTCTTGATGAGCCCGAACAGGATCATGGTCGAAACCATCTCCAACGGCCTTTCCAGCACCACGGCCGCCTCCACCGCCGTGAGGTCGCGCCTCGGACCGGCGCCCACCACGTTCATCTCCGGTTCATAGTAGTCCTTGCGGCCGCGCCTGGAACTGGAGACCCGGAGGACGATGAACAGCATGATGACGAACGCGATGACAATCACCGGGAAGAGCAAGGAAAGGAGGATGAGGACGTCACCGAGGATGTCCGTTTCCGGGTCATCGAGGAAGTACTGGTCGACGTGACCCTCCCGGAACCCTGCGCCGATGTCATAGTCGCCGTCGGCCTGATCGTCCGGGTCCACGCCTGTGTCGTACCAGATGGCCACCATCCTCTGCGTGACATTGTCCTTGTACAGAGAGTCCCACTGGGCGCCCTCGATATATAGGACTTCAGAGCTGCTGTTCAGGCCCTCGGGAAATATGATCCTCTGAGTGAGCGCCCCGGTGTCCCCTATCTGGTAAGAGCTGTCGAACCAGGTTGGACGGAAGGCGATACCGACCGTCCCGTTCACCAGCTCGTTGTCGTATACCATGTGCGGGTTGTTCACGTGGAAGAAGAGCTCGAAGGAGCCGTGGCCCTCTATGATGGCCTGAAGGGCGCTACCGAACTCCACCGCCATCCCGGTGTCGACGTACGGGGAGTCGCGCACATCGTCCGGCGCGTATTCCACACCGTCCACGAATATGTGGGCGGTCGCCGAGCTGACGTCATAATGGGTGTTCGGCAGTCCGATGTCCACACCGTCCAACGACCCCACGTTGGTGAAGATGAGGTGATAGTCGATGTCCACGCTGCCGTCACGCAGGACGGTGACGTTCACCTCCTCAGAAGATACTGAGAAAGAGTAATCGGCTGCCTCGGCGTCCCCGATAGGTGATAGTCCGACAGCGCCGAGACCGGAGAGGACCAGCGCTATGGACGTCAATAGCAGCAGCGTCCTTGACAGGGACCCGTCACGGAACGGACGCATCGGGCTTACCATTTAGGCGATTCCTCCAGCGTTGTGACCGTCTTGCAGTAGGGGCAGGAGACGATGACAGCGCCCTGAGCGACCATGAGGTCCTTCTCGGAGAGAGGGGCACCGCAACTGCGGCACTTCAGCTCATTCTGCTCGGTCTGCCCGGTCCCCTCCATCTTGACGTTGAAGTTCTGGGTGACCAACGTGGGCTTGGCCGCCTCTACCTTCTGGCTGCGGTAGACGAACAGCAGCAGCATGGCGGCGATGACCATCAGCACAGCTCCGGTGATCAGGTCCTGCGTGCTGGCGGCCATCAGGAATATGGCCCCGAGCAGCAACAGCACTATGGCGACGAATATCACTAGCCCTTCCATCAGACGGTTCATGTCACGGTCCCCTGGCGTCTCGCATGAACATGCAGGATTTTAAAGTTGATTGGACAGAGTGCGTCGAACGATCGACGAAGCGCCGTTCTCCACCCGGTCGTCATGACCATGCACAAGGACCTCGGTGACATGATTGATGCCCAGTCAGTAGCGTATAAATACGATTTAACCTCGTCTACATCGTCATAATGCCCTACTGTCCCTACCTGGTCCTGGCCGTCGATGACGAGATGGCCATGTGCGAACTGACGAAGATCTTTTTGGAGATGTCAGGGCATATACGGGTGGACGTGGCCGGTTCGGTGGCGGAGGCCCGGAAGGCGCTTAAAAATAAGAAATATGACGCCATCGTCTCCGATTACCAGATGCCCGGGGAGGACGGCATCCATTTCCTCAAGGCCCTCAGGTCCTTGGAGGACACCACGCCCTTCATCCTCTTCACCGGGAAGGGCAGGGAGGACGTGGTCATCGAAGCGTTGAACAGCGGCGCCGATTCGTACCTCCAGAAGGGGGGCGAGGCCGCGCCCCAGTATGCGGAGCTGGAGCACCGGATAATATCCCTGGTCTATAGGCACCGCGCCGAGGAGGCCTTGCACTTCAGCGAGAGCAGGTTGCGGCGGGCCGAGGAGCTGGCAGGATTTGGTTATTGGCAGATCGACGTCGATAGGAAGCTCATCTCGGGCTCGCGCGGGTCCATGCTCCTATGCGGTCTGGATAAGGACACCTTCCAATTCGATGAATGGATGGCAATGGTCGTCCCCGAGGACGTTCCCCTGATCCAGAGAACGTACCACGGGACGATCTACGAGGGAAGACCATACAACATCGAGTACCGTTTGCGCAGACCGAAGGATGGAAAGATAATAACGGTCTATTCTCAGGCGGAGTATGATCTGGACAAAAGGATGATCTTCGGTACGCTGATGGACATCACCGCAAGGAAGATCTCTGAGGACATGCAGCGGTCGAAGAACGAGGAGCTGCAGGCGCTGAACGATCTCCTGCAGAAGGAGAAGGCGTTCTCGGATACGCTCATCGAGAGCCTGCCAGGTATCTTCTATCTGTACGATGCCAAGACAATGAACATGGTGGGATGGAACAAGAGCCATCAGGACATGAGCGGCTTCACGAAGGCGGAGATGCAGGACAGACCTGTATCGGATTGGTTCCCACCGGAAAGGAGGAGCAAGGCCCTCCAGATCATCGAGGATAGCCTGATCAAGGGGCAGGGCGATGCTGAGACCGTCATCGTGACAAAGGATGGCAGGGAGATCCCCTATCTGCTGACCGTCAGGCCGTTGGAGGTGGACGGTCGCTCCTACTTCATGGGCATGGGGATAGACATCACCGAGCGGAAGAAGGTCGAGGAGGACCTGCGCCGCAGCGAGGAGCGCCTGAACCAACTGGCCAAGCAGAGCAGGATCGTCACCTGGGAGGTGGACGCGAACGGGTTGTACACTTATGTCAGCCATGTCTCCGAGGAGGTTTGGGGTTATAGACCGCAGGACCTGGTGGGCAAGAAGCACTTCTACGATCTGGCACCTGGGACGGACCGCGAGGACATCAAGGAAAGGGCGATGGCCGTCTTCGGGCGGAGGGACCTTTTCGTTAACTTCGAGAACCGGATCGAAAGAGGGGACGGCACCATCATCTGCGTATCTACGAACGGGATGCCCATGCTCGGCACCGACGGCTCTTTGAAAGGGTACCAGGGAAGCGACGCAGACATAACCGAGAGGGTGAAGGTGATGCGCTCCCTAGAGGGCACCAGGACCGCCATCGAGAGCTCCATCGACGGCATAGCGCTGCTGGACCCGGACGGTAGGTACGTCTATCTGAACCAGGCCCATGCCGCCATCTACGGCTATGGCTCGGTCGATGAGCTCATCGGGAAGAGCTGGAAGGTCCTTTACGATGACGAGGTGGGCCGGAACTTCGAAAATAACTTCATGCCGATATTGTTCAGGGAAGGTCGCTGGCGCGGAGAGAGCGTGGGGATGCGGAAGGACGGTTCAAAGTTCGCCCAGGAGGTCTCACTGACCAAGCTGAAGGATGGTGGTCTCATATGCATCGTCAGGGACATGACCGAGAAGGCGCAGGCCGAGGAGGCGTTGCGCCAGAAGACGGCGATGTTGGAG
>JAJRAK010000029.1 GCA_028682895.1 Methanomassiliicoccales archaeon | reverse complement strand
TCCTCGCCATCGCCGACCTCCTTCATCCTCATGTTCCCATAGTTCAGGCGCAGCGCCTCCACGCCCTTCTTGGACGTAAGTATCTCCGCGCCGGTGAGGTGCTGCGTCATCGGCAGCCCGCTAGCATGGTCACCCTCGGCGTGATTGGACACGATGATGTCCAGGTCCTTGGGGTCGATCACGGAGCTGATGCGGGACATCATCTCTCCCAGGAACGGGTTCTTGACGCAGTCGATCAGGACGTTCTTCTCGTCCACGATCAGGTACGCGTTATAGGTCGTGCCCCTGGGGGTGTTGAACCCGTGGAAGCTCCGAACGTTCCAGTCGAGCGCGCCCACCCAATAGATGCCATCTGCTATCTGAACAGCTTCCATAATAACGTCAATGTGATGGTGACGGGGATTTATACATTCTTGGCAGGAAAATTATTAGTCCTGGTGTCCTTCATCACCGGTCAATGAACGAGGGCCTGCAGATGGTGGTGGAAGCACTGCGCGGCGCGATGGGCGACGGCAGGTATACCACCAGACAGATGGAGGACATGCTCGATTCCTTCTTCGGTTATCGATGTCCAGATGACCTTTCCCGTTCATTGAACAAGTTGCGCCTGATGGGCCTGATATGCGGTGAGGTGGACCGTGAGCAGGCCTGCTGGGTATGGTGGGTGGAAAAAAAGAAGGACGATCAGTCCGAGTAGTAGTACTCGCCCTTCTCCTTCTGTTCCCGGTCCAGGCGTGAACCGGGCTTGTTTATGCGCGGCCTGTTCGTATCATTGTCCCTGCGGAACGTGACGTCCACGTTCTTCAGGAACAGGTTCATGCCCTTGCGCATGTCCAACGGTCCCTTTCCCAGACCTTCCTTGCCGGCCACACCGTCGAACACCATGATGGAGTCGGAGACCATGTCCAAGAAATAGATGTCGTGGTCCACGACCAAGGCGCTGCGCCCCCTCTTCTCCATGGCCCGACGCACGGTCTTGGCCGCCTCCATCCTCTGATTGGAATCGAGATACGCTGATGGCTCGTCCAAAAGATAGATGTCCGCCTCGCGGGACAGGCATAGGGCGATGGCCACTCGTTGCAGCTCTCCGCCGGACAGGGTCATGACGCTCTTCTCGAGCAAGTTCTTCAAGGACAGCGGCCGAGCGATCTCGCTCTGGAAGAAGCCGGACTCGAAGAAGTCCTTCACTAGGACGTCGAACATCTCCCTGACCGTACCGTCGAAGTCCGGGCTGATGTACTGCGGCTTGTAGCTCACCTTGAACGTGCTGTCTATCTTGCCCACCGTCGGCTGCTGTACTCCGGCCAGCACCTTCACGAAGGTAGTCTTACCTATGGCGTTGGGGCCGACGACGCCCACGGTCTCACCGATCTTGATGGAACCTGGCTCGACCTTCAGATGGAATGCGGGATACTGGCACTCGATAGCGCCGTACTCCAGCAGGTCGAACTGCTCCCAGTTGGAACGGGGCGGCCTGGACTCGAACTCGATGCGCGTATCACGGAAGCGCATGTTCTCCTCCTTGGCGTAGCCGTCAAGATAGACGTTGATGGCCTGACGTACCTGCCTTGGTTGAGCATAGATACCGAAGGCGCCCTCGGAACCGAACACCAAGTAGACGTTCTCGGCCAGGAAATCAAGGATGGCCAGGTCATGCTCGATGACTATCACCTGTTTCTCCCTCGCCAGTTTCTCGATGATGCGGGCTATCTTCAGCCTCTGGTAGATGTCGAGATAGGATGATGGCTCGTCAAAGAAGTAGATGTCGGCGTCCTTCATGATGGTGGCGGCTATGGCCACGCGCTGCAGCTCTCCGCCGGACAGCTCGGTCATCTGCCGTCCGATGGCCTCGTCCAGGTCCAGTATGGCCACGGCATCGTCAATGGACACGCGCCCCTCGACCTTCTTCAACAGGTCTCGGACGGGACCCTTGAACACGCTGGGCAGCTTGTCCACATACTGCGGTTTGATGGAGGTGCGCACCTTGTTGTTGTAGACGCGCTTCAGGTGGTCGTGCAGCTCGGTCCCGGCGAAATGGGCCAGGACCTCATCCTTGCTCGGAGGCTTCTCGTAATTGCCGAGGTTCGGTATCTCCTCTCCGGAGAGCAGACGGAACGACGTGCTCTTCCCGATACCGTTCGGACCGAGAATGCCGGTGACGACGCCCTCCTTCGGGACAGGCAACCGATAGAGACGGAACGCGTTCTCGCCGTACTGGTGCACGACATCCTCGCGCAGCTCGTCCGGCAATTGGATTATCTTGAGCGCTTCGAACGGGCATTTGTGCACGCAGATGCCGCATCCGACGCAAAGCTCCTCCGAGATGATCGGGCGCTCATCCTCTCCGATGAGCACCGCCTCCACGCCCGTACGTACCTTGGGGCAGTACTTCAGGCATTCCCGGTTGCACTTCTTGTATTGACACCGGTCCCTCAGGAGCACCGCTATCCGCATGCTCCCACCTATCGAGAGGTGGCATAAAAATTTAATCGATGCACTCCAGCCCGCCTACGGACCATCGGCGGCGATATGGCTCCATCTTCGAAGCATATGATGGCATACAGCAAGGTTAAATTCCGAAATACTATTTCCCAGTCGATGGAGCGAACCAAGATACTCATAGGCGTGGCCTGGCCCTACGCCAACAGCGCGATCCACCTGGGACACGTGGCAGGCTCTCTGTTGCCCCCGGACGTATTCTCCCGTTATCATAAACTTCGTGGTCACCGCGTGCTCATGGTGTCTGGATCGGACCAGCACGGCACTCCGGTCACGGTCCGTGCGGACAAGGAAGGGCTGACGGCCGAGCAGGTGGCCGAAAGGTATCATGTCATCAATAAGAAGGCGATAGAGGACCTTGGCATAGAGTTCTCCCTTTTCACCAAGACGCACACCCCGAACCATATCGAGGTCGTCCACGACATATTCCTGAAGCTTCTGGAAAAGGGACATTTGGAGAAGAGGGAGACGAAGCAGTACTACTGTCCCAAGTGCGCCAAGTTCCTTCCCGACCGCTATGTCGAGGGAAGATGCGTCAAATGCGGCAACGAGAACAGCCGCAGCGACCAGTGTGATAAGTGCGGCACGACCTTCGAGGTGGGCGAGATAGACGATCCGGTCTGCATAACATGCAAGACCACTCCCGAGATGAAGGACACCCAACATTACTTCCTCAAGCTCACGGATTTCGAGAAGCCCCTGCTCTCCTACGTTCAGAAGAGCGAGCACTGGCGCTCCAACGTTCAGCTCTTCACGCAGAACTGGCTGGAGGCCGGCCTTAAGGACCGGGCCATCACTCGGGACATGAACTGGGGCATACCCGTTCCGCTACCCAACACCGAGGGCAAGGTCATCTATGTCTGGTTCGAGGCGGTCATCGGGTACCTCTCGGCAAGCAAGGAGTGGGCCAAGATCAGCGGTCATCCGGACGCCTGGAAGGAGTTCTGGGAGGACCCCGAGGTCAAGAGCTACTACTTCCTGGGCAAGGACAACATACCGTTCCACACCATCATATGGCCGTCCATACTGATGGGCTACGGCGGGCTCAACCTGCCATACGATGTTCCTGCGAACGAATACCTGACGTTCAAGGGGGAGAAGCTCTCCAAGAGCAAGGGCCCGAGCATCGACATCCCCAGCATACTGAAGCAGTTCGACGCCGACCTCATAAGGTTCTATCTGGCCACCAACATGCCCGAGGGTAAGGACCTGGACTTCTCCTGGGAGGACTTCGAGACCAAGATCAACAACGAGCTGGTGGCGACGCTAGGCAACTACTTCCATCGCGTGCTCAGCTTCACCTACAAGAACTTCAGCAACGTCCCGGCACTGCCAGAAGGCCTCGAGGCCGAGGGCAAGCAGGTCAACGAGGCCATCGTCCAGGCCATGGTGGAGCTGGAGACGTACGTCTCTACCTGCCAGTTCAAGAAAGGATTGAAGTCCGTCATGGACCTGGCCCAGTTCGGGAACCGGTTCTTCGATTCCTGCGCTCCCTGGAGCCTACTAAAAACCGACAAGGAAAAGTGCGGCGGGGTGCTGAACCTCAACCTGAGGATCGTCCAGGCGCTGGCCGTGCTCGCCTATCCGTACATGCCCTTCTCCATGCAGAAGCTCTGGAAGGGACTGGCTAACGAAGGGGAGTTAGGCGAGGGCTCGTGGGAATGGATATTGAAGGAGCTCAACGTGGGAAAGGCGCTGCCGGAGCCGAGGCCGCTCTACAAGAAGGTGGAGATCCCCCGCGAGGAATCTCCCTTCGCCGCATTCGAGGCGCTGGACCTCCGGGTCGGCGTGGTCGAGGACGTGCAGGACCATCCCAACGCCGATAAGCTCATGGTACTCAAGGTCAACATCGGCCGGCAGATCCAACTGGTCGCCGGTCTCCGGGCCTATTACGACAAGGAGACGCTCACCGGAAAGAAGGTCGTGGTCATCACCAACCTGCAGCCGGCGAAGTTGCGCGGGGTCGAATCGCAGGGAATGGTGCTGGCGGCCGAGTCCGGGGAGCTGGTGAAGGTGCTCACGCCCGCAGGTCCGGCCGTGCCGGGCGACAAGGTGAACAGCGGCATGGCATCGGGGACCAAGATGCTCACGTTCCAGGAGTTCCAGGCGTTCGTACTGCGCGTAGGCACTATCGCCAACGATTTCGAGGCCGACCTGGACCATCGCGTCAAGGCCAACACCGGCTCCTTGGTGAAAGGGGACCAGACCGTCTTCTTCCTGCCCAAGGAAGGTTCGGACATAGCTCTACCTTTGTTCACGGAGAAGAACGTAAGCATAGGCGTGGACGGTGCGCTCAGCAACGGGGCGAAAGTGAGATGAGGTTCGACCTGCACGTGCACTCCGATCATTCCGCCGACTCGGCCAACAAGATAGAGGACATACTCGACATCTGCTTGAAGAGGGGCATGTCCGGCGTGGCCATCATGGACCACAACACCATGGACGGGTATCGGTACGCGGTATCGCTCGGGCGCAAGGACATAATCCTCATACCGGGCATGGAGGTGTCCTCGGCCAAGGGGCACATTCTCGCATACAACATCAAGCGGGAGGTGCCGCGGGACCTCAGCGTCAAGGAGACGATCGAGAACATCAGGGCGCAGGGCGGCGTGGCCGTGGCAGCGCACCCGTACCGCGTGTGGTCCGGCCTGGGCGAGGAGGTCACGCTCTTGAACGATTTCGACGCCATCGAGGTGCAGAACGGACGTTCCACGATCAAGCACAATGATGCGGCCAGAAAACTGGCGGGCAGGATGTCCCGACCGTTCACGGCCGGCAGCGACTCGCACGAGAACGACACCGTGGGCATGACATATTTCGAATCAAGGTCCGATTGCCTCACCGCGGACGACGTGATGAGGGAAATACTGTCGGGCAATGGCAGCACCGGCGGGCGGAACCGGCCGATGATGGAAAGCATCGGCTACGGTGTCAAATGCATAGGCCAGTGGATGGGCCGCGGCCTGAAGAAGATGTGATCAGTCGAAGATCAACCTCTGTACGTCCCTGAGGACGCAGTCCGGCTCGCCCTTGTCGTCGATCAACAGTCCCATGAGGTTGCGAGGACCGATACCGACCACTAGAAGCCGGCTCTGGGTGAAGTTGAGGGAGACATACTGCAGGTCGTCGTTCATCTCATGCCCCACCTGCTCCGCCGTACCGTATGCCAATGAGGTGATGGCCGAGTACATGTTGCGGTCGGCCAGCTTTGGTGTAATCCCAGTTGTGAACGCACCGGCCCTGGAGCAGATATAGACGGATGTCACGTGCTCAATGGCGGATACCTTTCTCAGAATCTCCTCGAAGTCCTTGTCTTCCATCACGCCATTCCCTCTTTAAGGAAAAAGGGGATGATGCAATTAAAACTTTGCTGGTTCTTCTGGAAAACTAATTTATTGTCGTACGTGCATTGAACGCCCCATGGCCCCGGTCAGTCTGAAGAGCATCCTATCAACGTCACCGAAGGCCCGGACCGAGGCAGAACGGGTCGAGCCCATATTGGTAGAGTCTCTCGCATCTCCGCTGGCCATCGAGAAACGCCGCATGGAGGCCCGGGTCCTGACCATAGCGAAGAGCGAACCGGAGGCCATGGTCACCATACTCCTTCGCCAGTTCGATACCAAGAACGCCAAGGCACGGGAGGAGATCAAAAAACTGCTGAAAAAAATTGCAGAGGACAGGGAGGGTCAGGCGGCAATCCTGGAGAACCTGTCCCACCCAGACCAAGACGTGCGCAAAGGTGTCCGCATGATAATGGTCAGCATCTGGGGGGAGTCCATGGGAACCTACACCTCCAATTACGAGCAGGCAACGATGCTCATCGGCATGGCCAAGAGCCGGGAGATATTCGTCGATGATATCGTCACCCTGATCGAGCTGTCCAAGGTGACATTGCTAGAGGGCGATATGGACCGGGCGCTCAACGACATCTCCCTGATCGTCGACCTCATCAAGCACCGCTATCGGTCCGTGGAGACGATGAAGAACTACCTGGCCGATATGCTCAAGATAACGCCCGAGCTTTCAAGGTTAGGGATGGCCAGCGGGCGCATCGAGGAATCCTTGCGCAACGCCATACGGGCGAGCAAGAACCGCAGCTTCGATCTCACCCAGGACATGATAAATGACCGCATGAAGGAGGTCGACATGATCGATCAGGTCCGTGCGCTGGGCGTCACGATAAAGGACCAGATATCCGAGGCGCCGCGAATGTCCCTGGACCAGATGAACGCCATGGACGTACTGGTCATCACCCGTTTGAAGGAGGTCGTGCGCACGGGGTCGTCCTTCAACGTCACCGACCGCAAGAACCAGGTCATAGATCTGGTGGACGCCTTCCTGAAGGACGAGCTCTACCCATACTTGCGCGACCATGCCCAGGACCGTCTGACGACCAAGGACCCGTCCCTGATATATGTGGTGTACACGGTCGGTCTGACCTGCCTGAAGCTGATCTCCGATGCTCTGCCGAAGGTTGCCGAGGAACTTTACGTCACCTATTTCCGTGATCTCGAGGAGACGGAGAGCATCACCGCCGTATCTTGGCCTTCTATCGTCATCTAAAGGTGAAAAAAAGTCTAATGTCAGACACCCGTCATCCATTGTCCAGCCTTTAAAAAATTGGAAAAATATATATTCGCGGTTTTCAATATCCTTTCCAGAGGGATGCACTTATGACCAGTTCTTTGGTTAAGAATGCTTTAGCGAACACTAAATACGAGAACGCCAACGGAAAGGCTGAACCGGCCAAGCAAGAGGCCGAACCGGCACAGCCAGCCCCCAAGTCCAAGATAGACGAGGACCTGGAGAAGATCGCCGCCCAGCTCGATGTCTGCATCAAGATCATCGGCTGCGGTGGGGGCGGATGCAACACCATCAACCGCTGCTGGGAAGCTAACATCAACGGTGCTCAGCTCTGTGCCATCAACACTGACGCCAAGCACCTGCTGACCGTCAAGGCCCCGCACAAGATCCTGATAGGACGCACCGCCACCCGCGGCATGGGCGCCGGCGCCAAGCCCGAGATGGGAGAGGCCGCCGCCCGTGAGAGCGACAGCGAGATAAGGGAGTTCCTGAACGGTTCGAACATCGTGTTCGTCACCGCAGGCATGGGGGGCGGTACCGGTACCGGTTCTGCGCACTATGTCGCCCGCATCGCAAAGGAGCAGGTGCGAGCATTGACCATCGGCGTGGTCACCATACCTTTCAAGGCCGAGGGTACCATGCGCATGGAGAACGCCTTGGATGGGCTGAACAAGATGAGGCTCATCTGCGACACCACCATCGTCATACCGAACGACAAGCTGCTCGAGCTCGTGCCCAAGCTACCGGTCGACGCCGCCTTCAAGGTGGCCGATGAGGTGCTGATGCAGACCATAAAGGGTCTGACCGAGATCATAACCAAGCCCGGCCTGGTCAACCTGGACTACGCCGATATCATGACCGTCATGAACGAGGGCGGTGTGGCCTTCGTCGGTATAGGTGAGGGTAACGCTGACGAGGACGACCGTGTCAAGGCCGCTGTCCACGAGGCACTGACCTCCCCCATGCTCGGTGAGATCGAGCTAAAGGAGGCCAAGGGCGCGCTGATCCGCGTCGTTGGCGGACCAGACATGACCGTGGGCGAGGCCCAGAGGGTGGCAGAGCTCGTCACCAACAGCGTCAGCCCGAGGGCGCGCATCATATGGGGATGCTCCATCGACCCCGAGCTTGAAGGGATCGTCAAGGTACTGCTCATCATCACCGGCGCCAAGTCCAAGTACATAATGGGCAGCCGCGGCGCCCCGGTGGAGATGAACCGCAGCGGATACCCGCAACAGCAGCAGCCGCAGCAACAGCAGCGCCCGCAACAGCAGCAGCCGCAGTACCAGCAGCAGAGGCCGAGGGGCCGGGACGACGACATAGACTTCGTCAACTGATGCGGAGGGGGTCAACGAGGGCTGCGCCGAACTGACCAGGCCGCCGTCCTGAACGACGGCGGCCATTAAAAGTCAAAGGCGGCGTCGCCAAAGCTGATCGCCGGACAGGGTTCGATGCATGCACCGCAATGTATGCATCTGTTCGTATCCACGAGTATCCTGCCCTGCGTCAGTAAAAGTGCACCCTCTTTGCATCTGGCTATACAGACTCCGCACCCGACGCATTCCTCGGCCTTAACCACCGCACGGCGAACCTTTTCCACGTTCTTTCTTATTTGTTCTTGGTCCTGGCCCTTTGCTATTATCGCTCCCTCTCGGAAGACCGTGACGTTACCGATAGAGCACCATCCGTCCTGGATGCCGTTCTCCACCTCACCCAACATGCTCATCATGCTGGCGACGCGGTCCAGGTCCAGGTCACGGGAGAACGCGCCCTCGATGCTGAATCCCAGCGTGCAGGGCGAGAACCCGTCCTGCATCCGCAACCGTAGATTGCCTTCGCCGGTGCGCTGCCCATCCTTCCTGGTCAGCTCAAAGCCGGGGATGTTGCGTTTCAGTTCCTCCATGATCGACGGGGGAACCTTCTTCCATCTCCAAAGCCCGAACTCCACCCATTCCGGGCCGAGCCCTTTGCGTTCGGCATAGCTCTTCAGGAACGCTTCCCATCTCTCGTACGCAGGGCTGCTCTTCGCTATCCCTAGGTCGGCCATGTCGGAGGCTGGGCATAGGAAGCAACCGATGCGGTCAAGTCCGTGCTCGTACCAGGGATTGTAGCTGACGCCGCTCTTGAATATATAGAGCCAGACGTGCATCGACGTCCAGTCCTGTATGGGGGAGGCGCCGATCTGCCCCGGGGTCCATGGATTCTTCCAAACGCGCGGTTTGGCAGCGCGCTGCTCGGATTCATAGCGCCTCTGTCCTATGAACGAGAGCACGCCATCTGGATAATGCTCGACGATGGCCTTTACCGTAGGGCCCAGCTTATTGGTCTTGCAGCACCACCTGTAGTCCTTGGCCGGAGGCCCGAAGAACTCCAGGTTGCCGAAGAAGGCGCCTTCCTCGGCCTTTCCAATGACCATGTCCAACTTTAGCTCGTCCTTCAACCTATGGACGTAATCGACGGTCTCCGGGAACTCCAGCCCGGTGTCTATGAAGAAGACCGGCAGGTCATAGCCGGCCTCACGCGTCAGGAGCAGTGTTGCCAAGCTATCTTTTCCGCCGGAGAACGAGACTACATGAGGTATGCCCGGATGTTCATCGACCAGGCGCTTGACGAAATCGACGCCTTCCGCGGTTCGGCGGCGCATCACGTTGACGTTCGCTTCGAGCGCCATCGTCCAATCGGACCTCTTCCTCTCCGCGGGTGCGCTCGGCCTCTCCGACCAGCGTACCTTCACCGCCACGCCCTTCTCTGCCGTCCTCATCTCATCTGAGTCCATGCGGGCCACGCCGGTGGCCAAGGCCATGCCGTTCGGGTCAAGTATGATCACTTCCTCGCCTCGGCGGAAGTCCCCTATTACCTTTCCCACTCCCGGGGCCATCAGGTTCTGTGAGCCAAGTATCGGCTCTACCGCTCCGGCGTCAGCCCATACGATGTTCTTGCTAGCTACGCCTATTATGTGCGCCGCGCTGCGAACGCGGGAGAGCGATCTCCATCCCAGCCCAAGGTCGTAGCGCAGAGTGGCCACGACCTCGCCGTTGGATATGATCTCATCCATGCGGTCAAGCCCCGGCACCTTGTTCATGACATGGACCTGGTCCCTGGGCAGGAAAGCTTCCCCGGATCCGGGCCCGTACTGCTGGTCCAACAGGGAGCGGGCATGATCCAGGTCATGTTCGAACGCCGGTCGGGCATCGCCAGGGGGGGTCATCTCGACGGCGGCCGTCGGAGAACCGCACCTGCCACATACTTCGTCCTCTAGGACAGGGACGTTGCACTCCCCGCACCATCGCAAATGCATCTTACCGAGGCGGACCAATGCCATGCTTGCGGCTAGTACGGAATCCCCTATAAATTCTGTGCTCCCCTCTCACGGACCGAACGGATGGTCTCTGACAGTGAAAATTGGCATTATGTCAGGTATCTAAACCCTAAATAGAAGGAATGGCATCATCCCGCCCTGATACCATGAAAGCCACCGAGCGCGCGATGGGTATCAGCTATGCGATCCGGGAGATGCTGCTGCCAGCGAGGGAGCTGGAAAAGCAGGGTCACGAGATCATAAAGCTGCATATCGGAGATCCCAACAAGTTCGACTTCAAAACGCCGAAACATGTAAGGGACGCTCTCTGCGCTGCCGTGGAAAAATGCGATAACGGTTATGAGGAGTCCGAAGGCAGCGTCGAACTGAGAAGAACGATCATCGAGAAGGAGAGGAAGAAGAACGGTATCGACCTGGACCTCAAGGACATGGTCGTCACCT
Source organism: Methanomassiliicoccales archaeon (assembly GCA_028682895.1). GTDB lineage: Archaea > Thermoplasmatota > Thermoplasmata > Methanomassiliicoccales > UBA472 > UBA472. The sequence goes on along the minus strand of JAJRAK010000029.1, from coordinate 82,896 downwards.
CCGGTGTGACAGAGGCCATCCAGATGATATGCGCCGCCACGATCAACCCGGGCGACGAAGCACTGGTCCCCGGACCGAGCTATGCTTCCTATCTGGAGTTCCCTAAGTTCTTTGGCGGAAAGGCCATTACCTACCGTACGATCGAAGAGGAAGGCTGGCAGCCGGACATCGATGACCTGAGGAAGAAGATCACCCCAAAGAGCAAGTTCATCGCGGTCATCAACCCCAACAATCCCACCGGTGCCGTCTATAGCAAGAAGATGCTGAAGGACATCGCGGACCTGGCCGGTGAGTACGGGCTGTTCGTCATCTCCGACGAGATCTACGACCTGATGACGTTCGAAGGGGAGCATTACTCCCCCGCCACATTGGCCAAGGACGTCCCTGTGATACTGGTCAACGGCTTCTCCAAGGTGGACCTGCTGCCTGGCTGGAGGCTCGGTTACGCTGCGTTCCATGACACGACGGGACAATTGGACGAGATCGAGGAGGCGGTGCACAAGCAAGCGCGCCTTCGACTCTGTGCCAACGCGCCATGCCAGATGGCCGTGATCGAGGCGCTGAAGCATCCTAAGGACCATCTCGATGGGATGCGCAAGAAGTTGAAGGCCCGCGGGGAGTTCGCCTACAAGAGGGTGAACGAGATCCCCGGGCTGAGCTGCGTCAAGGCGCAGGCGGCCTTCTACATGTTCCCCAAGATCGAGTCGAACCATTGGAAGAACGACCGGGAGTTCGCGCTTGACATCCTGAACCAATGCCACGTGCTGATCGTTCCCGGTTCCGGTTTCTGCCCTGTGTACGGAAAGGACCACTTCCGCATGGTGTTCCTGCCGAACGAGGAGATACTGGGAAGGGCGTTCGATTCCATAGAGTCGTACATGAGGAAGGTGGCGTAGGCCACCCCTCAAACACTTTCCTTTTCCATCCACCGACCGTCAGGCGATGAGCGCCGATCGGCATATCCCTTATAGAAAAATGAATTCCTGAAGGGGTTTAGTATAGTCGCTTCAGCATCTTGACGCAGGCTTCCATGGCGTTCCTGGCGTTCTCGATGCGGTCCTCGGCCTGCAGCCTCGTCATCCCCGGTCCGGTGATGCCCAAGGCCACGGGCTTCATGAACTCCACCGACAGGTCGGTGCACTTCCTGGCGGCGTTCTGGATGACGATCTGGTCATGCTCCGTCTCGCCTTCGATGACGCAACCAAGGGTGACCACACCGTCAATGCTGTTGTCCTTCACCATGACCTTGACGGCCAGAGGTATGTCGTAGACGCCGGGCACGTGCATGACCTTGGTCACGTTCACGTCCAGGAACTCGGCGTGCGCCTTGGCCCGTTCCAGCATCATGCTGGTTATGTCGTAGTTGAACTCCGAGACCACTATTCCGATGTTGTACCTTGTCATGTTCATCTCTCCTTGACCGGGCCAACGTCCTCGTAGCCCTGTCTCAATCCCCGACCGGCGTTCTTTGTGAGCCGTTCAGGCTTGAATATCATGTCATAGGCGTTGCGGGCATGCTCCCTCGCCCTCTGCTCCATGAGCCAGGCCAGCTTGCTCTCCTCCGCCTCGTCCTCATGGACGAACACCTCGATTATGTGCTTGTTCGTCATGAGCTGTGCCGCGATGATGCCCGTGGAGGCCTCATGCGCGCACATCTTGTCCTTCGACTGGCTTCCGGGCATTCCCAGTGCCATGACGATGTCGGCACCTTCGTCCAGAAGGCGCTTCGCGGCCACTGGAAGGTCCTTGATGCCTGGCACGGTGACGCGAACGATCTTGTAGCCGGTGCCGTACTTCTTCAGCTCGTCTATGGCCGCCCCGCCCATGTCCGCCCTGGCGAACGTGGTGTCCACGATCCCGATGGTCTTCATCGCTCCTCCTTTATGGTCGAGTTGTTCTTAGAGTACCAGTCGATAATCTTGCTGATTATCTTCCTGGTGCCGTTCAAGTCCTCGCCATGCTTCGACAGACGGACGACCTTGACCTTCATGCCCCGCTTGGCCAGGGCGTTCTCGATATCCTTTTCTAAAAAATCCTGATCGTACCCCAAGGCGATGATGTCCGGGCGGATGCTTTCCACCACGCCGAACATGTCCCCGTCGTTGCCCAGGTAGGCACGGTCGACCATCTTGAGCGCAGAAACGAGCTCTAAGCGCATCTTCTCGGGCGTTATCGGCTCATGCTTCCTTCTTCGGACGGTGCTGTCAGTTGCGACGACCACCACCAGTTCGTCCCCTAGGTCCCTGGCTTCCTGCAGATAGCGCAGGTGGCCGGGATGTAGGATGTCGAACACTCCGGTGGCCATCACTCTGGTCATTTCGCCTTACCATTCCTTTTCCAATATTCGATGATATCCTTCCCTTCCAGGAAGCATAGGTCGAAACGCTCCGCATACCTCTTAGCCTTTTCTTTACTAAGTGCGTTGCCGTCGTCCCCCATCATCTCGCAGATGGTGGCGCTTGGCGTGACCCCGGCCATTACCATCATGGCCGTGGACAGTTCGGTGTGCCCCTTGCGCTTGCTGAGCAGCTGGGCGGTCGAGTTCAAAAGGTGAATGTGGCCGGGGGAGCGGAACTGTTTCCCGAACTCAGCCCGTGCCTCCTCATCGCTCATGCGCTGTGTCGTCTTGGCCAGCTTTGCGAACTCCGAGACGGTGAGGGCACGATCGTTGTCGGTTATGCCAGTGAACGTGCGGCGGTGATTGATGGTGATGGAGAACGCGGATTTCGTGTCGTACGGAATGTCGTTCGGCGACAGCATCTTCAATACTGGATGACGATCGTGGTTGCACTCCAGCACGTCAGCCAAGAAGGGCAGGTCCAGCTTGCGGCAGATATCGTCATGGGCCGTAGTACAGATGAGACCGCCGGCGCTCTTGCGCATCTCCCTGATGTTGGCAGGAGTGACGAACTCCGAGGCAATGGTCATATCGGTCTCCTTTTCCCGGTCATCGGAATCGAAGATGAAGACCATCCTGCCTTCACGGAGGTCCTTCAATGCTCTCAATATGTGATCGTCGCTCATGATGGCCACTTGAAAAACAGGGTTCCATATTAGTCATTGCGTTACTACAACTTCGTTGGTTGTCAGAGGTGTCCAGCTATCTGTTCTGGGACATTATCAAATAGGGGCGTTTCTTTACTGGTATCGATGGTAGACCGATCGGACGACATGGTGGGCATGAAGGCCAACGACCCGTCAGGCGTTATGGACCAGCTCATGGCCTTCCCCGACCAGCTTGAGTGGGCCAAGGGGTTGCACGTTCCCAGCATCGAAGGCGTGAAGAACGTTGCGCTCTGCGGTATAGGCGGATCAGCCATCGCCGGGGATGTCATCGTCGATCTGATATCCTCAGAATGCATCGTACCGGTCTTCACCGTTCGCAACATCGCCCTGCCGGAGTTCGCCGGCCCGAGCACTCTGGCCCTGGTCGTCAGCTATTCAGGCAACACCGCCGAGAGCCTCAACCTTTATGAGGACGCCATGCGACGCGGGTGCCAGATCATCGTCCTCACTTCCGGGGGCGAGCTGGAGCGGCTCGCCATCAAGGGATCCCAAGTATTGATCAAAATGCCGGCGAACAACCAGCCCCGGGCCTCGATGGGCTTCATGCTCGGCGCCATCTCCCTGGTGCTGGTAAGGGCTGGCATCAGCCGATCGTTCGATGAGCTGATGGCTGCCGTGCCAGGTCTGCGCGAATATCAGAGGACCATCGGTCCGGACGTCCCCTCTTCCAAGAACCAGGCGAAGAAGATCGCCAAGGCATTGCAGGGAGAGGTATCGGCGATCTATTCCCCTCGGAACATCAGGTGCGTCGCGGTCCGCTGGCAGAACCAGCTGAACGAGAACTCCAAGATGGTGGCATTCTCCGGCGAGATCCCGGAGATGGACCACAATCAGCTGGTCGGCTGGATGGAGGGAGGGAAGGGCTGCCATTGCGTCCCTGTGTTCCTGCTGCCCTCGGACATGCATCCCACGGTACGCAAGATGACCGAAGTGACTCTGCAGATGTTCAACGAGCGCGGTCTGGGACCGGTCATGGTCACACTTCCGGGCAAGAGCATGATGGAGAACGTGCTCCAAGGCATAGCCCTGGGTGACATGGTGAGCTATTATCTTGCCGTCCTCAAGGGCGTCGATCCCGCTCCGGTGGTCGTCATCAACGAGTTCAAGAAGCGCATCAGCCACTAGTTCTCTTCAACTGGTCGAGCGCCGCCTCTATCTTCTGCAGCTCTCCGTCCGGGTTGCGGAACCATTCCGTGCTCCATACGCGGTGCAGCTTCCATCCCAGCCGTTCAAGCTGCGTCTGGCGTATGCGATCCCTGTCCCTGACCGTTCGTCCGGACAGGTAATGCGCCCCGTCACATTCAATCCCCAACAGGAAGCGTCCCGGCTCCGTCGGGTCCTCGATGGCGATGTCCACGCGATAATCTGAGGTCCCAACGTCCCGTTTTACCTTGTGGCCCTTCGCCTCCAGCGACTTCGACAGTTGCTCCTCGAAAGGCGATGGCTCCTCCAAGGCGGTCCGTCCGGACGATATCGGCAACGCCCGGCGGTCGCCTCCCGATTCGGCGAAGGCCAGGTACTGTCTGAGCAGCAATGCCCCCTTGCTCTTGGCGCTGCCGATATCGATGTCCTCGGAGTGGATCGAGGAAACGATGTCCAGGCTCTGCTTCGCCCTGGTTATCGCCACATTAAGGCGCCGCTCCCCCCCGTCCTTGTTCAGAGGTCCGAAGTTGAGGAGGAACTTGCCCTTCTCGTCCCTACCATAGCCGACGCTCAGGATGATGCGGTCGCGCTCATGTCCCTGCACGTTCTCCAGGTTGTACAGCAGGAAGGGCTCGCCCTCATCATCGCCGAGCTTATCATCCAGCTCACGGTCCTGCTTGCGCAGTTCGTTCAGCTCCTGGTCCACAGCCTCCATCTGCGCCTCGGAGAAGGCGATGACGCCCAAAGATCTGCCGTCCTTGCGGGCATAATGCTCCTGGACCATCTTGGCCACGGTCCTGGCCTCCTCGCGGTTCGTCCTGGTCCGCCCACTGTCGAACACGCCTTTGGGGACGAAGACATGATGCACGCCATATCCCTCGCGGCCGAATATCGAGCTGGGGAAGGTGTTCAGCCGTCCGCCGTAGAACTGGTGGTTGGAGAACGCGATCAGCGATTCGTCCCGAGAGCGGTAATGCCACATGAGCATCCTGCGTGACATGCCGCAGGTCTCACATTCGTCCAATATGCTCTCCAGGTCCGGCTCCTCGTCCTCCGCCGACAGGGCGAAGAACGAGGTGGGCGGCATCTGTCTGCTGTCACCGACCACGATGACCTGCTTCCCCCGGGCGATGGAGCCGATGGCGTCCTCAGGGCATATCTGGGACGCCTCATCGAATATGATCACGTCGAACCTGGTGCGCTCCCGGTCCAGGAACTGCGCCACGGACAGAGGGCTCATGAGGATGCACGGCTTGACCAGCCCTATGAGGTCCCAGCACTCGCTCAGCATGGTCTTGACCGCCTTGCGTTGGCGCTTCAGCTTGGACAGCCTCGCTATCTCCGTCTCCTGTTTCTGCAACGAGGCCTTCTCCGGTCCCTCGCGCCGCTGCCGGACGTTCTCCTCTATGCGGGCCTGTACCCGTTGCCTGCTTTTCTCGACATAGCTCTTGTCCAGCTCGTTGAACTTGACGATGAGGTCCATCTGGTGGTCGCGCCTGAAGCGGTGCAATGACGGTTCGGAGGCCAGGGCATCCTCCGTCCAGAGGCGGCGGAACCTGCGCTCGAACGCCGGCAGCATATCCTGAGCCGTGACGTCCCCTTCTCGCATGGTCCGAAGCATGTCCTCCAGGCCCATGGCCTCCATGCCATCGAGCAACGATGTCAGGTCCAACCATTCCTGGAGCCGATACCTGCCCTCCCATGCCCGTTCCGCCCAAGAGACCAGGTCCTTGAGCGAGGCGTCCTGTATCGGCCGGCCGTTGAGCTTACGGTCGGGATAGAAACGTTCGATGAACACGTTCAGGGCGGACTCGAAGCGACCTAAGTTAAGTTCGACGTCCACTCCCGCATCGGAGACCTCTCTCGGCAGGGCGATGGACGATACAGCGTCCTGCACCTGGGGCGTGAGGAACGTGGCATGCGTGCTGCGGAACGTCCTTGCCCACGATAGGCGCTCCACCAGTCCCGGCAGCTCGCTCCCTTCTCCGTTGAACGATTCCCTCAGGGCGGTCAGGAGCTCCTCCCGCTTGAGCTTCCAGGTGGACATCGACCTCTGGTAGCGGTCGACCGCTCCCACCATGTGCTTCGCCTCGACATATGTCATCTTGCGCTTGGCGATCGTCTGCAGGATCTTCATGTCACGACGATAATTACCGTTAAGGGCACGCATCCCTCCGGCATATTCCACATCGAACATCTGTTTGAACGTCTTCCCGTCAAGGTCAAGGATGTCCCTTGAGCCCATGCCGAGAAGTTGTTTCTCCAGGACGGACAGGTCGGAGAAGGCCGCCAACCCCTCCATGGCCGATGCGACCAGTGATCCAAGGTCCCTCTGCAGCCATTCCTTGTTGACCGAGAGCCGCTCGTTAAGATCGCGATAGAGCTGGCGCAGGCGATGGACATCGGACAGGGTATCGGGGGTCGGCAGTCCGAGGACCGCCGAGGCGGCGGGCAGAACGCCAATGAGCTTGCTTCCCGTCTCCATCACCGTTGCCAGTTCCTCCTGGACCTTGGCCTGCAAACGGTCGCTCCATTCCACCGGTCTCACACCGCTCCATGGGTGCGCCTTCTCTCGGAACGCTACCGCCATCTGCGATAGGCGCTGCAGGTCCCATTCCATCCTGCTCAACCTTTCATCGTCCACATCCAATACGCCATGTAACTGGAAGTTCAGCTCAGGTGCTTCCTGAAGTGCAGAGTAGGCGCCGATCATCTTGAAGGCCGTCATCCCTTGCAGGCGACCTTTGGGGGCGTGCAATGCTCTGACGTATTCGGAAAGTTCCTGGCGGACGGCCGCCAGCTCTCTGACGTCAGAAGCGGTCCCTGTTCCTTTTGACGCGGCCTCCAGTCCATCCGCTATCTCCTTGATTATGTCCGCACGGTCCCGCTTTGGGTCGTGCAGTTCCAGACATCTGTCGCCAAGTCCGCACCTCTCCAGGTTCCCGCGGACCACGTCCAGCGCGGCCATCTTCTGCGATACGAACAAAATCCTTTTTCCTCGGGCCATAAGCTCGGCCATCATATTGGTGATGGTCTGGCTCTTGCCCGTTCCCGGAGGTCCCTGCAGAACGAACGAGACGCCGGCCAGGGCCGCTTGTACAGCTTCCTGCTGACTGGAATCGGCGTCCAGCACCTGGAACGAGTCCTCCGGCCTCAATACCGCGTCATATTCCTGGGGTGACGGCATCCCGGACGGTTCCAGCGGGAGCGCTGAAGGGTCCCCGGAGAGCGCCCGCACCACCGGTGACGATGCGAGGGTGGCAATGCCACTGTCAAGGTCAGCGTACATGAGCAGCTTGGCGAAATGGAAGAGGGCGAGGTATGATGTGAACGTCACCTGCCATTCGGAGCTGGGCGGTACCGCTCTCTGCACGGCCTCCAGGGCCACGGTCAGATCGAAACCGTTGTCCAGGTCGAACTCCGGCAGCTTCACCCGGAAGTCCATCTCCAGCCTCTTCCTGAGGCAGGGATTGAAGACCGGATCCTCGTCCACCGGGACCAGTTGATACGGGGAGAACGAGCTCTGTCTCTCAAGACTTACCGGTACAAGGAAGAGCGGCGATTCATTGAACTCCTCCGACCCGGGCTGTTCCTTCCATAGCAATGAGCCGAAAGCGACGAAGAGTATGTTCACACCGTGCTCGAAACGGTACGTTCGCGATCTGTTCCTCAGGTTGTACAGGACACGGTCCGCCGGTACGTCCTTGTCATGGGCGACCACGTGCATCCGGTCGCTCCGGTCGTCCCGCTGTTGCTCGGGATCGGTGACGATGGTGAAGTGCTTCCCCTGGTCAAGGTCACGATACAGGGTGATGGCATCAGGGAGCGATACCGTCAACGTTGAGCCCTTGAGCTTGCGGTACCGGATGAGGGGGTTGCGGTTGGAGATGTCCAGCAGTTTGCTCTTCCAAAGCTCGGCCTTCTTGACCACGAATTCCTCCCCATCTGTCATGGATCTCCGTTTCATGCAGGAGGTACTGGCTATTAAATGATTTGACGTATATGGCAACATAGAAAATGGGGACAGGCCAACATTTTTAATCCCATCCCATAATTGAGGTGCAAGTGACCTTATGAAGGACGATGCCTACTGGATACGGGACCAGGTACAGAAGCACAACAAGTGGTTCGAGGAATCGCTGCCGATGATCGCATCCGAGAACCTCATGAGCCCTCTGGCGAAGGAGATGATGATCTCCGACTTCCATGACCGTTACGCCGAGGGACTTCCCGGCAAACGCTATTACAACGGCAACATATATGTGGACCAGGTCGAGATAAGATGCCTCGAGCTGGCCCAGCGCATCTTCAAGTGCCAGTTCGCCGACGTAAGGCCGATATCCGGCACAGTGGCCAACATGGCCGCCCTGTTCGCCCTGACCCAGCCCGGGGACACCATCACCTGCACCTCCCTTGACCACGGCGCGCACATATCCACCGCCAAGTTCGGTGCCGTGGGCATGCGCGGCGTGAACACCGTCACCTACCCGTTCGACACCCACGAGATGGAGATCGATGTGGACGGTGCCGCCAAGCTCATCCGCGAGACGAACCCGAAGGTCGTCCAGTTCGGCCTCTCCGTATTCCTGTTCCCCGCTCCGGTCAAGGAGCTGAAGGACGTCGCCGCTGAGGTAGGCGCCCCCATCTGGTACGATGGTGCCCACGTGCTCGGCCTCATCGCCGGCGGCCAGTTCCAGGACCCGCTGCATGAAGGTGCCAACCTCCTCTCCGCTTCCACCCATAAGACGTTCCCGGGTCCAAACCACGGCATCATGCTCGGGCACAACCTGAGCGACGAGCTGGGCAAGAAGATCAACTCCGCGGTGTTCCCCGGTGTAACGTCCAGCCACCACCTGCATGCCATGGCCGCCCTGGCCGTGACGATGGCCGAATGGGAGATATACGGTGAGAAGTACGCTGCCCAGGTCTGCAAGAACTCCAAGGCCCTCGGTCAGGCACTGCATGAGCTGGGCATAGAGGTCCTGTGCTCCCACAAGGGCTTCACCAAGAGCCATACGATCGCTGTCAACGTCTCTCCATACGGCGGCGGGGCCGAAGCGGCCAACCTCATGGAGAAGGCCAACATGATCGCCAACAAGAACATGCTGCCCGGCGACAAGAGCTCCATCAAGCCGTCCGGCATACGCCTGGGATCGCAGGAGCTGACCAGGGTGGGCATGAAGGAGAGCGAGATGAAGGAAGTGGCCGCTCTCATACACCGCGTGGTCGTCAAGAAGGAGTCGCCCGAGGCGGTCAAGAAGGACGTCATCGCCCTGAAGCGCAACTTCACCAAGGTGCGCTACTGCCTGCACGAGGGTGAAGAGGCATACGCCTACCACAAGCTGGTGTGAGCCCTTTTCAACTACTTTCGGTCAGGACCTCCCTGACCTGACGTTCATTTTTATTTTTAACGATAAGACAACACCGGCTCTTTCATCGGTGACCTATCAAGGGGCGCTCACGCTTTACATCATTTACAGGGCACAGTCCTTATGGTTCTAGAACAATAACCAGACATGAACGCTGACGAGATACTTCGGAACATGGAGAAGAACAGTGGCGAGGTCTGCAATCCCCTGATATTGACATCGAAGATCATGCCTGAATGGATCTCCCGACAAGCGGATGAGGGTAAGTTCGTCATGAGCATGCCCGAGGTCCCGCCCAAGTACAAACAGCTCATCATGATCTCGGTGGCCGCGGCCCTTCAGAACAAGCAGTGCACTGAATACTTCATCAAGGTGGGCAAGCACATGGGCTTGAAGGACAAGGAGATAGGGGAGGCCATCCTTACGGCCAGGTTCGCCATGGCCTCGACGATCTTCTCAAGCGCGGAGGACGGTTTCAAGTCGATGGTAGAGGAAAGTAAGTGATCACCGAACACAGGGTCCTTCCAGTCTCATAAGCATCTCGCACGCCATGCACCTCTCGCCCAACGTCGGCTCGCCACATCGGCATGTGTTGAGGGTGGCCTGAGGAAAGCCGTCCCGCATGAGCGGTCGCAATCGGTCATAGCTGCCCAGGATGGAATGTCTCGTCCCGGGATGCTTATCTTCCATGCTGTTCACGATCTCACGGTACTCGTTCCTCAGAGCGTGCTTGGCGTACGGGCACTCCGCGTCGGAGAACGTGATGTCCGAGAGCATGGCATAAAGATACGTCTCCTTCTCCGGTATCATCCTCAAAGGCTGGACCCGGGGGACCAGTCCAGGTTGTGCTCGGTCGTGGGGACCGAGCCGGGCGAGCCTTTCCACGTCCCCGCGCATGAAGTTCATGAGCACGGACTGCGCCATATCGTCCAGGTTATGGCCGAGCGCTAGCACGTCCACGCCCAGCTCCTTGGCCTTCAGGTTCAAGCATCTCCGCCTGAACACACCGCAGTAGGAACAGGCCTCCGCCTCGCTGGTCTTGGACACCATGCTGTCCAGGTCCATCCCGGCCACCTCCTCGTATGAGATGATGGCATGGTCTATTCCTAGCCTTTCGCATAGCTCCTTGACCTTGGGTATGGTGCTGTGGCGGTATCCCCTGATGCCCTCGTCAACGGTGATGGCGGTGATCCGCACGCCCTGCCTGCATCGAAGGATGCTGTGCAAAAGGAATAGCGCCGTCTGACTGTCCTTGCCACCGGATGCTCCGACGCCGATATGCACATCCCCGTCCAAATGAAGCTGGGACCGTATCTCCTTCTTCACTCTCCTCTCCACATACTCCAGGAAATGCTCGTGGCAGAGATGGGAGCCGTTGTACCTGATGTAGGTCACGGCGGGGGAGCCGCACTTGGAGCAGCGCATGACCCCGTTCACGCCGGGAGGGATAAAAAAGGTTTGCTGTCATATTCGATGTTCCCCAGGAAACCTTTTAACTACGGTACGGCCTTGAAGTGGCCGGTGAACATGCAGGAGATTTGGACAGAAAAGTACAGGCCGCGCAAGCTTTCTGAGATCGTTGGACAGAAGGACATCGTGGAAAGGCTTAGCTCTTATGTCCGCTCCCAGAACCTGCCGCACCTCATGTTCGCCGGTCCCGCCGGGACCGGGAAGACGACGTCCGCCCTGGCAATGGCCAAGGAGATGTATGGTGATTCATGGCGGGACAACTTCATCGAGCTGAACGCCTCGGACGAGCGCGGTATCGATGTCGTCCGTGGAAAGATCAAGGAGTTCGCCCGCACGGCGCCCATAGGCGGCGCGTCCTTCAAAATAATCTTCCTAGATGAGGCGGACGCGCTCACCGGGGATGCCCAGGCTGCACTGAGACGAACGATGGAGAAGTACAGCAGCAACTGCCGCTTCGTGCTCTCCTGCAATTATTCATCCAAGATAATCGAGCCGATCCAGTCCCGTTGCGCCGTGTTCCGCTTCCGGCCGCTGAAGGCCGAGGACATCAGTTCGTTCCTCCATACCATCGCCAAGCGCGAAGGGGTGAGCATCGATGATGCCGCGGTGGACGCGATCGTTCATGTGGGCGAAGGGGACATGCGCAAGTCCATCAACTCATTGCAGGTGGCGGCCACCATCGGGAAGCATGTCACCGTCGACGTGGTCTATCAGGCCACCGGGAACGCCCGACCTGACGAGATCGTGGACATGGTGAACACCGCCCTCTCCGGTGACTTCGTCGGTGCCCGGGCAAAGCTGGACGAGATGATGATAACGTATGGTCTCAGCGGCGAGGACATCGTCAAGCAGATACACCGTTCCTTCTACGACCTTGACATATCCGACAGGGACAAGATCGCCCTCATCGACCGGACCGGAGAGATAGAGTTCCGTCTGGTGGAGGGGAGCAACGAGCGCATCCAGCTCGAGGCGTTATTGGCCTACTTGGCGATGGTAGGCAAGGACTAGGGCTTGCCAATGTTTTTATATTGGCTCCATATTTCAAGGCGGGAGGAGTCATATGGCACGTTTCAAGGAAGCTGACGAAAGGCTGCTTAACAAAAAGATATGCCTTAGTTGCTATGCCCGTAATGCCGTAAAGGCCACCAGGTGCCGCAAGTGCGGTTACACCTCGTTGCGCCTGAAGGCGAAAGAGAGCCGCAAGGCGTAAACCTAACACCAAACCATTTCCATCCGTTACTTCTTCGTATCGATATTCGTGGGAGAGATTTAATAATTCGATTCACCCATGACCATTCGTCCGATTGTATCGGGGGTATCTCTATCAAGAAGATATTGGTCGTAGATGACAATGCCGCGATCCTTGAGGTGGTCTCAGAGCTCATCTCTGCGGCTGGTTATCTGCCGATCACCGCCACCGGTGGAAAGGAATGCCTGGACATGGTAGCCAGCGAGAGCCCCGACCTGGTGCTGCTGGACATCAACATGCCCGACATGGATGGATGGACGGTCCTCAGGACCCTCAAGGAGCGAGGGCTTGCCGACAATACCAAGATAATGATGCTCACCGCGACGACCGAGATAGGCACTGACATATTCGGCCTTCAGGACGTCGTATCCGGTTATATCCGCAAACCGTTCAACAACGACGAGCTGGGCGCACGCCTCAAGGAGGTGCTGCAGGACCAGCCCAATGTCGTCGAGGAACCGAAGGTGGAGAAGGAACTGCCAAAGAAGAGCTTCTTCTCCATGCTGCGCAAGAAGGAAGAGCCTCCTCAGCATGATGGGGGCATGGAGGCGCCCATCGCCAGCGCCAAGGTCTATGAGCTCCGCCGTGGCTTCGCCTATCTGGTCAAGGAGACCAAGCCGCAGAAGGCGTTCGAGATATTCCAAGACCAGGTGACCCATAACATCCAGGGGCTCTGCGTCACGCGTCAGCACCCCACTATCATCAGGAAGGAATGGGGGCTTGAGAAGACCCCGATAATCTGGTTGAGCAATCAATTGGGCAAGGTCTACGTGAACCCATCCAACATCGGAATACTCAGCGACACCATCGTCCGCTTCGTGGAGAAGAGCGGGGACGGCGTCATCCTCATCGACGGCATAGAGTTCCTCATAGTCAACAACGACTTTGACAAGGTGCTCAGGATGCTGCATCATATCACCGAGGCGGTCATGGAGAACCGGTCCCGCCTAATTCTGTCCGTGGACCCGCGCACTTTAGAGGTCAGGGAACTGGCCCTGCTGGAGCGTAACATGGAGATAATCGAGGGGAACCAGCCTTCCCACCAATGAACTTCTGGAGAGTAGTGAAGCATGTCCGAACTTAGCATTACCAGAGTATGGAGCAGAGAGGTCCTGGATTCTCGCGGCAATCCCACGGTCGAGGCCCAGGTCGAGACCGAGGCCGTCTGTGTGACGGCGATCGCACCGTCCGGAGCTTCCACTGGCACCTTCGAGGCGCTCGAGCTCAGGGACGGCGGTCCTAGGTACTTAGGCAAGGGCGTGCTCAAGGCCGTCGGGAACGTCAGGGAGCTGATCTCCCCCAAGCTGAAGGGCATGGACGTCACAGACCTGAAGGCCATCGACGCTGCCATGAAGGAGCTGGACGGCACGGACAACATGGCCCGCCTAGGGGGGAACGCCACCACGGCCGTATCGTACGCGGCGGCCAAGGCCGGTGCGATACTGAAGGGCGTGGAGCTATACGAGCACCTGGCCAGCGGCAGCAGGGTGTTGCCCGTTCCATGCATGAACGTCATCAACGGCGGTAAGCACGCCGGAAGCAACCTCAGGATCCAGGAGTTCATGATCGTTCCCTGCGGCATGCCGAACTTCACCGAGGCATTGCGCGCCGGGACCGAGGTCTACCACTCATTGAAACAGGTATTGAAGAAGGAGAAGGGGCCGTTGGCCATCAACGTCGGTGACGAGGGCGGGTTCGCCCCTCCGTTCGACACCAGCCGCCAGGCCATGGACGTCCTTTTAAAAGCTATCGAAGGGGCCGGGTACGCCCCCGGGAAAGAGGTATGCTTGGCCATGGACGCCGCCGCCAGCGAGTTCCATAAGGACGGCGTGTACGAGCTGGACGGGAAGAAGATGTCGCCAGGCGAGATCGTCGACTTCTACGTCGCTCTCAGCAAGGAATATCCGCTCATAAGCTTGGAGGACCCGGTCGAGGAAGAATCGTTCGAGGTCATGGCCGAGCTGACGAAAAAAGTGGGAAGCAAGCTGCAGCTGGTGGGCGACGACATCTTCGTCACCAATCCCGTTCGACTGCGCAAGGGGATCGAGATGGGCGCCGGCAACGCCATGCTGCTCAAGGTCAACCAGATCGGTACGATATCCGAGGCGATGGAGGCGGCGGAGATATGCTTCGGCCATGGCTACAACGTGATGGTCAGCCACCGCTCCGGAGAGTCCGAGGACACGACGATGGCCGATATCGCCGTGGCCTTGGAATGCGGGCAGATCAAGAGCGGGGCGCCGACCAGGACGGAGCGCACCGCCAAGTACAACCGCCTGCTGCGCATCGAGGAGGAGCTGGGCTCCCGGGCCAAGTTCATGGGCCGGGGCGCTTTCCTTTGAACGGTCAGTGAAGAAGATTGATAATCGCGTAAGCGGTTAGTCCCCCAGCTAGGGGATCGCATGGGGAAATTCTTCACAGCCAACGACGAGGACATCCAGAGAGGGTTGACGACCGACGTTTATTTTCAGAGGACCGAGGAGATCCTCGGCTCCCGGGGACTGCTGGGCGTCCATACGTTAGCGGAGTTCACGGTCGCCTCACTGCCAGAAAGCTGGCCCTGGGCCGTTCTCTGCGGCACGGAGGAGATGGTCCGCATGTTCGAGGGAAAGGACGTGGACCTCTACGCCCTTCCCGAAGGATCGGTATTCACCGCCCGGACCAAGAAGGGGATAAAGCTGCCGGTGGCCCGCATCGAAGGGCCTTACGGCCAATATTGCTCGTTCGAGGCGCCCGCCCTTGGCTTCATCTGCTATGCTTCCGGAGTGGCGACGAAATCCGCACGCTGCAAGCTGGCTGCCGACGGACGCTCGGTGCTCTCCTTCGGAGTGAGGCGCATGCATCCGGCGATGGCGCCTGTTATCGATCGTTCCTCCTTCATCGGAGGATGCGACGGTGTCTCATCCCTCAAGGGGGCGGAGGTGGTCGGGACGAAGGCAAGCGGCACCATGCCGCATTCCCTGGTGATCATGATGGGCGACCAGCGCGCCGCGTTCCGCGCTTACGGCGAGACCATGGACCCTAGCGTGGCCAGGGTCGCTCTGGTCGATACGTTCTATGATGAGAAGGTCGAGGCCATGATGGCCGTGGAGGAGATGCCCGGGCTGCAAGCTGTCCGTCTGGACACGCCTGGTTCTCGCCGTGGCAACATGGCCGATATCGTGCGCGAGGTGCGCTGGGAGCTGGACCTGCACGGACATCCCGAGGTGGGAGTGTTCGTCACCGGTGGACTGGACGAGTTCAAGGTCAAGGAGCTGGCCGCTGCCGGTGCCAACGGCTTCGGCGTAGGTACTTCGATAAGCAACGCCCCCACCGTCGACTTCGCCATGGACATCGTGGAGAAGGACGGGATGCCGATCGCCAAGAGGGGGAAGTTCGCCGGACGCAAGTACGTCTTCAGATGCCCCGATTGCCTGGAGTACGAAGTGACGTTGGACCGCAACGCTCCTCCTCGATGTTCCTGCGGCAAGGAGATGAGATGGGCCGAGGTCAAGGTGCTGGAGAAGGGAAGACGCCTCGTTCCCGAGGAGCGGGCGGATCATATCCGGGAAAGGGTGCTGCAGCAATTGAAGGGAATGTCCATCTGAGGTGCTGAGATGCAAGAGGAGTTCCTGACCGAACTGGAGATGATGCAGAACTACCAGTTCCTCATATCCTTCGACGATGAGGGAATGCCCGAGATAAGGTCTGATGAACCTCAGCCTCTGGGGGAAGGCAAGTACCCCAACGCCGTGCGATACCTGTCCGCGGCCATCGGCAACTGCCTTTGCGCCTCGCTGGCCTTCTGCCTGCGCAGGGCCCATTCCGAACCGATATCCATCAAGGCCACGGTCCATACCACGCTCGGACGCAATGAGGCGGGGCGATTGCGCGTCACCGGGATCGACGTTGTCATAAATCCCGAGGTGGACGAGCCGGCGAAACTGGAGCGGTGCATCCCCCTATTCCAGGACTTCTGTACGGTCAGCGCCGCCGTGAAGGAAGGAATAGATATCAAGGTCTCCGTGGAACCAATAATTCCAGGCATAAAATAAATTATATGGTTTGTCGTTAGCTCTTAGCATGCTCGACGAGAAGGACCGGTCCATCCTGAGGGAGCTGGAGAGGGACTCCAGGCGCAGCACCAAGTCCATCGCCAAGGACCTGAACATACCAAGGGCGACGGTGCATGAGCGCATCAGGCGCATGACCGAAAAGGGCATCATCAAGGGCTTCACCGTCGTGCCGGACTTCGGTAAGTTAGGAGAGCCGGTGACCGCCTTCATCCTGGTGTCGTTCCTATCCAACAATAATCTTTCCCAGCGCGAGCTGGCAGACCGCATCAGCAAGCTGGACGGCGTGCACGAGGTGCACCTGATATCCGGGGAGCACGACATCCTGCTGAAGGTCCGCGGCGAGTCCATGGAGCGCATCGGCGATCTGGTCATTGACAAGATACGACAGATGGATGGTGTGGGACGAACGCTCACCTGCACCTGCTTCGCCACGGTCAAGGACGATTGACCACGGTCCTGGCGGCATCGGTCCCCGGACCAAGGTCAACGGATTGTTCAGTAGCTCGTAATTTTTTATGTAGAAACCGATATCGTTCTTATATGAAAAATCAGAATGCACTTTATCGTACTGGATAACATAAAAAACCGCTTTATGACGTTAAGGAAATCTTTAAAATGGTAGCAACTCTATGGCGTTTTCGTTCAGAATATTGCGTGGGGTCGAGTCTTCCGTCCAGTAACTTGTGGGCTGCTGGTTTAGGGGACAGCATCTTCTGAATAAGAGGGGGTTTAGTGCGAAACGAGAATATAGCGCAAGCTACGCTCAATTTCGGCGGGGAGGTCTTGGAACCTCGCCTGGATATCAGGGGAAGGGTCGGGATGGCCTTGCCCTACGACATCCATACCGAAAAGAGTGCTGGGTCTAGGTCCTTGTTCGGCGAGTGGCGCGGGGCCACGGTCCTTTGTGCATGCGGTTCATTGGTCCGATTGGACCAGAGCGCGGTGAACAGGCGCCGCCAGATGGGAAAACCGGTGGAGTGCCGTCATTGCCGGAACCGCCGTGTGGCGATGGAGCACGCGGACCTGGACAACGAATATAACGATCGCGAGGGGGATTGAACCCCCTCCGTCACCTTACATTTTTTCGGCAATGTTCAAATATTCAACGCTGGATTAAATTCTCCAGGCAGGGACGATAATATGGACATGGTCATCATCGCGGGCTTCCTGGGAAGCGGAAAGACGACTCTGATCTTGAACAGCATCGGGCGCATCTCCGAGCGGGCCGGGAAGAGGATCGCCATCATCGTCAACGATTTCGGCAACATAGGCATCGATGGAAAGGTCATGGAGAAGTACGGGCTGAAGGTCCAGGAGCTTCCCCGCGGCTGCATCTGCTGCACGCTGGGACCGAACTTCCTGGAGACGGTGCGCATGATACATGATAAGATGAATCCGGACCTGATAGTCGTGGAACCGTCCGGAATAGCAGATCCCGATTCCATACTGGCCACGATGGAGCATTACCGCGGACCGCCGCTCGGCAGCATCAAGACCGTCGTTGTCCTGGATGCGGTCCGCTTCCCTATACTGATCCAGGCCATGAAGAACCCCTTGCACTTGCAGCTGCGCGTGGCCGACATACTTCTTCTCACCAAGTCCGACGAGGTGGACGAGACGAGGTTAAGGATGATGGAAGAGTACGCCAGGCCGTTCGTCGGTGACAAACCTATCATACCGGTCTCCTCGGTGAACGGAACGAACGTGGACAAATTCGTCGAGACACTGGTGGGGCAATGATCACCGAGGACTTCGCCGCCTACGCCGCCCGCGTCCGCATAACGTTCCCGGAGCAGATGGCACCGAACGCCATGCAGGACATGCTGGAATCGTTCATGAGCGGTGTGGCCATGGACTGTCTGGAGGCGGGAACGAGGCTCATCGGTCACATCAAGAGCGTGGTCGGGAACGATGATACGCTGATAGCATGCAGCGTCACAGACCACGACGCCCATGTCCGTTGCCGCGGTCGGTTCGAAACGCCGTTGAAGAGCGTGGACATAATAGTCAACGTCCTGCAATACGGTCTGAAGAAGAGAGACCTGATGAGCATCGTGGCCGAGTGCAGCAAGCATTGCTTCGTCGGCTCCACGTCCATAGTCATCGAGGACCTCGAGGTCGAGGAGAAGGAGCTCATTCGCTTGGGCTGACCTTCTCCGTCGCCTTCTTGACCGTTCTCTTTACCGTTGGCTTCTTGGCCGTCGTTGCCTTCGCGGTCTTCTTGACATTTTTCTTAGCCGCGCCATCATCGGCCGTTTCGGTCTTCTTGACGGTCTTTTTGGTCGCCTTTTTCACCTTACCGCTCTCGGTGCCGTCCTCGGTCTTGGCGGTCTTCTTTACGGCGGTCCTCTTGACGGTCTTCTTAGGCGCTGGCTTCTCCTCGCCTCTCTCGTCCTTCTTCTTGGCCTTCTTGCTGGTGGGGCACTCCATGTTGGCGCAGAACTGCCATCCGCCCCTTCCTTTGACCCTCAGCACCGGCGCGCCGCATTCCGGGCATTTCAATCCCAGGAACTCCAGCATGCCATATTGCGGCAGCGGATACGTCCGCTTGCATTCCGGATAGCCGGAGCAGCCGATGAAGCGCTTGCCCGCCCTCGAGTATAGGATGCGCAGTTCCTTTCCGCACACCGGGCAGTCGCCTACGCTCTCCTTGCCCTGGTTGCTCTTGCAATCGGGATCGATGCATTGGACCTTCACCGGCGAACCGCGCCTGATGACCTTGACCATGGGAAGCTGGCACTCGGCGCACTTCTCCTCCGTAGGCTGAACGAGCGCTCCGCCTGGTTTCGGGAAGGTGACGTTGCACTCCGGGTAGCCGGAGCAACCGATGAACTCACTGCCTTTGCGGGAGCGAACGATATGCAGGTCCTTGCCACACTTGGGGCAGGTGCCGATAAAGCGCTGTTCCAGCATCGCGGAGCGGATCTCATTGCCGATGACCTCCTTGTTCTTGGTCATCACGGCTACGATGTCGGAGAGCATGGCCTGCGACTCCTCGACCACATCGGCCAAGGTGGACTCGCCGTTGGCTATGAGGTCCATGTCCTTTTCCAGCTGAGCGGTCATGCGGCTCTCGGTGACGATCTTGGCGTGCTTCTCCAATGCGCTCACCACGGCCACACCGCTCAATGTCGGGATCAGGTCGTTGCCGTTGACGTACTTGCGGTCATAGAGCTTCTGGATGATGTCATGCCTGGTGGATTTCGTTCCAAGACCGAGCTTCTCCATCTCCTGAAGCAGCGTACCCTGGGAGAAGCGGTTCGGCGGCCTCGTTTCCTTACGGTCACAGAGGACCTCCTTCAGCGCCACCTCGTCGCCCTGCTTCATCTCCGGAAGGAACGTCTCGGTGACCTTCCAGTACGGATAGTACTTCCTCCATCCCAGCGAGAGCAGACGGTATCCGTCCGCCTGGAACGGTTCCCCGCCCAGGTCCAGCTCGCACTTGGTCGATTCGGAACGGGCCGATGGTGCCAACGTGGCCAGGAATCTCCTGGTCACCAGCTCGTAGATGGTCCACTTGGCGCCTTTCAGCTCCTTGCTGGTGGCCGCCTCGGTGGGATAGATAGGCGGATGGTCGGTGGTCTCCACCCGGCCGCGGGAAGGCCGTATGTGCTCCTGTGCCAGTATCTCCTCCGCCTCCTTTCCCAGGTCGGACTTCTTCAGCTTCTCCAGGATGTTCTTCAGGCCCAGGGAACGGGGGTATACGGTATTGTCCGTCCTGGGGTATGATATGTAACCGGCAGTGTACAGGTCCTCGGCCACCTTCATGGCCATGGACGGTGAGAGCCCCATCTTGTTGGCCTCGCTCAGCATCGAGGTGGTGTTGAAAGGCGCGGGCGGGTACTCGTCCTTCTCCTTCTTCTCCAATGAGACCACTTTACCGGTCCCGCAATCGGCGTTCTTGCGCGACTGCTCGGCAAGATTCTCGTCCTTGAACGGATTTGACTTATGGCCACCGAAGAACTCCTGGTCCTTCTCCATCTTTGCCGATACGGTCCAGTACGGCTCAGGAACGAAATCGGTGATCTCCCGATGCCTATCGACGATCAATGTCAGCGTAGGACTCTGCACCCTTCCCACGGAGAGGAAGTTGTTGCCCATCTGCCCGCTGGCCAATGAGATGAACCTAGTTAGCACCGCCCCCCAGGCCAGGTCGATCACCTGTCTTGTCTCGGCAGATTCGGCCAGGCGATGGTCTGGATCGGTGAGCTCCTTGAACGCCCTCTCGATCTCGTACTTGGTCAAGGCGCTGAAGCGCGCCCTCTTGATGGAACGAGGCTGACGCTCCATCAATGTGACGGTCTCCAGACCGATAAGTTCTCCTTCGCGGTCAAAGTCGGTGGCGATTATGGCCTCGTCGCAATCTCTCGCCAGTTCGCTCAACGTGTTCAATATGTTGAGCGCGGTGACCCGCTTGGCCGGGCTCGTTTTGACCAGCTCGGCCGGGTCCACTTTTGACCAGTCATTGAACTCCGGTGGATAGTCCAGCTCGATGATGTGACCCCTCAGGCCGACGACGAAATACTCGTCCCCGTCCTTCTCAAAATTAAAGACCTGAACTCCCTGAACGCTCTTACGTTTGGAGCTACCGTCCGAAAGGATGGTGGCCACGCGCGCCGCGGCGTTGGACTTCTCTGAGATGACCAGCCTCTTCATAGCAGGGGGGCATCAAGAGTTAGCATTTAAAAAGCTTATCCGTTCCCACATCGCCTCCTGAAATGATATGGGCGGTCGTATGCTCTCGATACCAACGCCTACATTTTAATCCGATCGGGAGAACAGATCTTTACAGCATCAACTCATTTGCCGCGATCCCTGTCTATTGCCAATTAATTATATTAATATTATATTTTAATGATGAACAGTGTCAATGGAAATGAGGATGCGGTGCGTCGCTGTCCTCGCTGATGCTGACCGGGGTGCGGTGCAGGGTGCGGTGAGTGACCCCTTTTACGCTGCCCAATTCGTCAGACAATTGTCTGACCTCCTTGACGGTGCCGTTCACGATCAGCACCTCCAGGCACTGCTCCATATCGAGATGGACATGGACCGAGGAGAGTATCTTGGTGTGATGCTCATGCTGGATCTCCATCAATCTCTCCTTCACCCCGCCCTTGTGATGACCGTAGAAAAGGGTGATGGTACCGAACACTATGGCGTTCTCATCTTCCTTTATGATCTCCTTTGCCAGCGAGCTGCGGATGAGGTCCCTTATGGCCTCGGACCGCGTGATATACCCTTTCTTGTCGATGAGCTTGTCGAATTCCTCAAGCAGATCTGGTTCTAACGAAACACCGATCCTGGTCACATTGTCCATAGGGCTCACTTCGGTATCATTCTAATTATTAATAATGCTATTCAGACATGTAAGATATAATTATCTGGGGGTCGGGCATACTGCAGAAAGACATGCGCCAAGATGAACTGTCATCATCTCTGAAGGACTGTGTCCAGCGGGAGCTGGTCTCAGATGTCGCGGTGCTCTTCTCCGGTGGCCTGGACTGTTCGCTCGTTACGCACCTGGCGGCGTCCTATGCTTCCTTGTCGTTGTACACGGTCGGATACGAAGGCTCGCACGACCTCAAGGCCGGAGAGAAGATGGCCAAGGAGATGGGGCTTCCTTGGTACCCGATACTGATCGATGATAGCAAGGTAAGGGCCGGGATATCTTTCCTAAGATCGACGCTACAGCTACACGACCCGTTGACGATATCATTCGAACTTCCAATGTACTTCGTCTGTTCGTCCGTCCCTCAACCTATGTTGCTTAGCGGCCAGGGCGCCGACGAGCTCTTCGGAGGATACGCCCGATACGTATCTATGAATGACGACGTAAGGGGAAAGGCGATGAGGGGCGACCAGGACCGACTCGTCGCCGAAGGCTATCCGAGAGAGGCTCTGTTGGCCAAGGCATTCGGAAAAACACTGTCCTGCCCCTACCTCTGCCCGAAGGTCATGATCATCGCCAGACTTTATTCGCCCGGTGAGTTGATCGGACCGGAGGGCAACAAGCTTCCGTTACGACGCCTGGCATCGGATCTCGGGCTATCATCTTCCAGTTCTCCCAAGAAAGCTGCCCAGTACGGTTCCGGCATCATGAACGCCATGAAGAGGATGGCCTCCAGGGAAGGCGTTCCGTTATCTGAATGGGTGCAGGGGATCGAATGAGCGCCATCAAGGAGGACATCGACTGGTTATTCTCCTTGGAGAACATGGGTATCAAGCTCGGCCTTTCGAACATCCGCTCCTTGCTGAGCATGCTCGGTGATCCCCAGGACCGTTTCGGCACGGTGCATGTGGCCGGTTCCAACGGGAAAGGTTCCGTCTCCGCCATGACCGCGTCCATACTACGGTCGGCAGGCTACCGCACCGGACTGTACACATCCCCGCACCTGGTCAGGTACACCGAGCGCATGACCGTTGACGGCAATGAGATGGACGACGTTCGCCTGAGTAAGATGATAGGTGAGGTCAGGGAGCTCCTGGACAGCAGGCAGTTCCCCCATCCGCTGACGTTCTTCGAGATAACCACGGCCCTGGCGTTCCTGTACTTCTCCGATGAGAACGTGGAGGAGGCGGTTATCGAGGTGGGCATGGGCGGGAGACTTGACGCCACCAACATCATCAAGCCCAGGTGCAGCGTCATCACCCGCCTCAGCATGGAACACACTGGCTTCCTGGGCGATACCTTGGGGAAGATCGCCTACGAGAAAGCGTCCATAATCAAGGACAGTGTGCCGGTGATATCCTCGCCACAGGAACCGCAGGCGATGAAGGTCATCTCTTGGATGGCCAAGAGCCGCGCCGCCCCCCTCAGCGTGCTGGGCGACCATTTCCTTGCCGATTGCGTGAAACGGGATATGAACGGGGTCACGGTCGCCCTGTCGTCCCTGGGGATGCAGGTCCGCGTCGGTCTTCCCGGAAGATATCAATGCGAGAACGTCGCCCTGGCCGCCGAGTGCGCCATGGTGCTGGCCGATACCATCGAAGTATCTCATGAGAGCATCATCGCGGGATTGTCAAAGGTAAGATGGCCCGGTCGCCTGGAGATCGTGCGGGACTCTCCGCTGACGGTCCTGGACGTGACGCATACTCCGGACGGCGCAAGGGCGGTGTCCAGCGAACTGGACATGTTCCCCGGCTCCCCCCGCGTGCTCGTGGTCGGAATGCTCCGGGACAAGGACGCCAAGGGTGCCATGACCATCATGTCGCCGAAATTCGACCACGTCATCTGCACCAGTTCCCATTCCGACCGTGCTCTGTCCCCCCAGGAAATGAAGGCCGCCTGCGCCGGTCACAAGAGCTGCCGCGCCATTGCGGGCGTGGATAAAGCGGTCAAGGCAGCCATGCGCAAGGCCGGTCCCAAGGGTTTCGTCATGATTTGCGGCTCCCTGTACACCGTGGGCGAGGCCATGCAGTTCCTGGAGGGCGGGAATGGACCTTAGATGGCTTCTCACTGAGATGAGGTCGTCCGTGAAAGGCCAGGCGTTCCCCGGCCTCATCGATGAAGGGGAGACCTGGTGGGTAAGAGATCCATTCCACGTCCTGGTGGCGACGGTGCTCTCGCAGCGCACCAGGGACATCAACACTTACAACGCCGCATCTGACCTTTTTCACCGGTTCGATACCCCCGCGGAGATGTCTGACGCACCGCTGGAAGAGCTGGAGTCACTGGTCCGTCCCGTGGGCTTCTACCGTGCCAAGGCAAAGGCCATCAAGGAGATCGCCCGCCTGGTGCAGGAGAACGGCGGGGTGCCGAAGGACATCGAGGCCATGACGAAATGGCCAATGGTCGGACGGAAGACGGCGAATTGCGTCATGGCCTATGCCTTCAAGGAACCGGCCATCTGCGTGGACGTGCACGTGCATCGCATCAGCAACCGCCTGGGGATAGTGAGCTGCAGGACGCCGGACGAGACCGAGCAGGCGCTGCGGAAGACGTTCCCACGGTCGCTCTGGTGCGACATAAACACTACGATGGTCCGCTTCGGCCAGAAGGTATGTCTGCCGCGGAACCCGCGTTGCTCGGAATGCCCGTTGAACAAAGAGTGCGCTTATCCAAAGAACGATAAAAAGGGATGATCAGGTCCGCAGGGACTCGTCTATCTTCTTGGACATCTCCTTCTCGAGCTGGATCTCCGCCTCCCATTGGTCCAGTCCTTCCAGCACTTCCTTGAGCGCGCGGAGGCAATCGATGCATATCCATTTGGAGCCGACAGGTCGCATGGGGCGCTTGCGGTATCCGATGTTGCCGCAGAGGGCGCAGCAATGCATGTCCTTGGTGCGGTGCTCCGCATAAGCCTCCATCTTCTTGCCCTCGATTATCGATTCGATGGCGCTGTCGTTCCTAGGAGCATCCTCTGGCATAATGAACGGACTTCGTATTTACCTGGACATATTTCTAGCTTGCTTAGCGCCAGCCTCCCTTCGTGCGTCATATGTGCTGGGGAAGGCATTGATTAATATTCGTTGGTGGATTGGCGTATCGAATGCACGAAGTATCGGTGATGTCCGGCATCGTGGAGAGCGTGCTGAAGGAGCTTGAGAAGCATCAGGTGATCCGGGTAGAGGAGGTGCAGCTCACATTGGGAGAGCTGACGTACCTGGGCGAGGAGCAATTGCAGTTCGCCTATGAGATCATCACCAGGGATACATCTCTTGAGGGTTCCAAGCTGGTCATCGAGCCCGAGGAGACCGAGCTTCAATGCGTCTCCTGTGGATATCAGGGACCGGCGGACAAGCTAGGTGCGGAATATCGCATGTCCATGCCCTCGCTGGTATGTCCGAAGTGCAAGGGCAAGGTCAGGGTGCTCAAGGGACAATCGTGCCGGGTCACTTCATTGAAGGTGGTGCAGGAATGATGGACCTCAGATACCGCGACGAGGGAACGGCGGCAAAGATAATCAAGAAGCTCGGAACGATGGACCTGGACCTGCGCTTCATGCACGTCTGCGGCACTCACCAGGACACCCTGGTCAAGTTCGGCCTGGAAAAGATGCTGAAGGACGTCGGGATAACCATCGGGCAGGGTCCCGGGTGTCCTGTGTGCGTTACTACGACCAAGGAGGTCGTCGAGGCCATCACCTTGGCCCGTTCCGGCGTTTCCATCACCGTCTTCGGCGACATGATGGCCGTGCCTACTCCTATAGGTTCATTGGCCGAGGTCAAGGCCGAGGGCGCCGACGTCCGTGTCGTATATTCCATCGAGGACGCGGTGCGCATGAGCAGGGACGTGGACAAGATGGTGTTCATGGCCATCGGGTTCGAGACCACCTGTCCGTCCACGGCATATTCCCTTCTGCATTCACCGCCGGACAACTTCAGCGTCCTGAGCTGCCACAGGCTCCTGCCTCCGGCGCTCCGAGCGCTGTTCTCCATGGGCGAGGTGCGAATAGACGGTCTGATCCAACCGGGACACGTGGCTGCCATCATCGGCATGGGGCCGTTCCAGCCTTTCGCCGGTCCCAACGGCGTACCGCAGGTAGTGACCGGGTTCGAGCCATTGGACCTTCTCATGGCCGTCTATATGTTGGCCAAGCAGGTGAAGGAGGGAAGGTGCGAGGTGGAGAACGAGTATCCCCGGGTCGTGCCCCCTGAGGGAAACCCGAAGGCGCTGGAGCTGATGTCCCGGGCCTTCAAAGAGGTCGACAAGGCATGGCGCGGGTTCCCGGTACTGCCGATGAGCGCCCTTGAGGTGAGCGACGCGCTGTCCGAGCACAACGCACGGCTGGTGTACGAGGACGCACTGAACGATGCACCGGTGGTCAAGGAGGATATGGGCGGTTGCCGCTGCGGCGAGGTGCTACGCGGCATCATTACGTCGCCAGAATGCCCGGCGTTCGGTCATGGATGCTCGCCGAAAAGGCCGATGGGGCCGTGCATGGTCAGCCGCGAAGGCAGCTGCAACATCAGCTACCGTTACCGTCAGGATTGAGCGGTTCGCATCGGGGCACCAACGGGGACGTCCAGCGGCCTGAGGGAGCGATCGATCACATTATTTTCTGAGAACGTAATCAGGCGCATATCATTATACTTGAACAGCTAGCTTATTATTAGCGTATGATACAACTCCGCAACGGGAAAGAGCTAGCTGGCCTGTTGAAGAAGGCCCTGGAGATCGAGAGGGGGTTCGAGAACATGGCCCATTGGGAGGGATATGTCCAGGCAAAGTCCGAAATATTTCGCGACACCCTGTTCACGATGATATCCGAGTCGGAGCATCATGCTACCATGGTCGGGGACATGCTCGATAGGCTCGGGTTGCCCTCTGAGGAAACGCCAGCTCTGCGACAGCGTACCTTCGATTTCTCAGGGAAGGAGGAACTGGAGGTCATGCGCATGCTGGCCAACAACGAAAAGCTGGCCTTTGATACATATACTAACATCAGGGGCGCCATCCTTGCTTCCGATACGTCCAGTTGGCTGTCGTTGGAGGCCCGGGATTTCATCATCACGAATCTGGACGAGCTGATCGAGGCCGAGGCCGAGCATATGAGGTTGGCCATGTCCACAGTGGGTAAGGTGGAGCGGATAAGGTAGGATCATGTGCTGACGCAGGGAATCACCTGGCGTTCCTGATCGAACAATATCAGGAACCCGTTCGTGATTTCCCAAACGTTCAGAGCTATGACGATCAATGCCTCGCTCATTGCCAGCTCGATGATGTCAAGGGCCACCAAGGTCATCGTCACATAGGCTATGACGAGCACTCCCGTCAAAGCGATGGTCCCCATGCTCCTAAGTCCCATGTTCCTCTGGCATGGAAAGAACATCAAGGTGAGCGATGCGATGACCACGATGAAGAACGACCAGCTGAAGAATGTGTGGGCCGCCCCGGTGTCGATCGGGAATAGGCCCACACCGACGAGCAAGATGGACGACAGGGCGAACGTCAAGGTGGAGACCTTCTCGAGCAATGTGCGTCTCATCCTTCTATAGAGGGCAGAGGCGAAGAGCAGGGTGGCGACCCCCATGATGATGGCGGCGGAGTTGAAGAACAACCTGCCCGGTCGGTCTCCCCCCAGTTCGCTCAGGGTCTCGATCCCGAATATCCAGTGTCCATCGACGATTATGGCCATTCCCCACAACGTAAGGAATGTTATGGCGCCTGCTATGCCGGCGATCGAGCCCCACCTTATCAGTCCGTTCTTCTCCACGACCAGCATATCGCCTCCCGACTAGTTCTTTTTTCTTACGTTATAGGCTATAGAAAAGGTACCCTAAAATCAACATATGGATGATGCCCGACGATGCGCACTATGATCAATCATTACCGGTGTTCACGATGAAGCTGTCTGTTCTAAGCTTGTACAGTATGAACACGGATATTACCATGACCCACGTGGTGAGGCACAGGACCACCAAGGCCTCGCAGAGCTCATAGCGCATCAGTCCGGAGTAGACCATCAGCAGGTCGATGATGGTCAGCAGGACGACGGCCAAGGTGGCGATGAAGCCCGGCCGGCCAAGAGTCCTATGGTCACGGAACGGGACCATCATCAGCATAAGCGAGAGGACGATCAGTATGAAGAACGCCCAGCTGACTTTATCATGCAGATCGCCCGTGTCGATGGGGAAGATCCCGACGAGCATCAGAAAGACGCAGCCCAGATCGAAGGTGATGGTGGCTGTCTTTCCCAACCTGCTCCAGGAGACGAACGGGTATAGGAACCAGGTGAACGCGATCCCCAGGGCGCCAAGGATCACGACCGCGGAATTGAACAACCATCCATATGGCCCAGAGGCTCCCAGGTCGCTCAGGAAATCATATCCGAACCGCCAATCCCCGCTCGACCATATGGCCAGAGCTAAAAGCACATAGAAGGTCATCGCACCAAAGATGCCAGCCAGCGCTCCTATCCTGGCCTGCTCCTCCTGCTCCATGACCCTCGATAAATTTTATCAATATTTATCTTTCACCGATTTTCTACAACATTTGTAAAACAGGAAATATTTCTTTTATGAGGAATCAGTATCACGTCCGGGATTCAACAATGAACGCTATAGAGGTCAAGGACCTGGTCAAGAGCTATGGCTCTTACCAAGCGGTCAAGGGAATATCGTTCTCGGTCAAGGAGGGGGAGGTGTATGGTCTCATAGGCCCCAACGGGGCAGGGAAGACCACCACATTGCGTGTCCTCTCCACTCTATTGGAGGTAACCAGTGGAAGCATCATGGTCCACGGCGTCGACCTCAGGGAGAAGCCCGAGGATGTACGAAAGATCATCAGCTATCTCCCCGAGGACGCCGGTGCGTACAAGCATCTCAAGGGCCGGGAGTACCTCAAGTTCATCGCCCAGTTCTTTGCCGAGGGCAAGGAGGCCGAGGTGCTGGTCGCCCGCGGATTGGAGATCGCTAACCTGGGGGAGAGGATCGACGATAAGGTCGAGACGTACAGCAAGGGAATGGCTCGACGCCTTCTGGTGGCCCGTGCCCTCATGATCAAGCCGAAGCTCGCCATACTGGACGAGCTGACGTCCGGCCTGGACGTGCTGAACGCGCAGGAGATACGTAAGGTCGTCAAGAGCTATGCTGCGCAGGGGACGACCATGCTGTTATCGTCACATAATATGCTGGAGGTGGAGCTGCTCTGCGACCGCATCGCTTTGATAGATGACGGTAAGATCGTCGCCGAGGGCACTCCCGAGGAGCTCAAGCGGAAGTACAGTGCCAATAACATCGAAGAGGTCTTCGTCAGGGCGGTGAAGGAATGAGCAACCTTTCCAAGATTGCCAAGAAGGAGATCAAGGAGATGCTCACTCCTTCGACCCTCGTCCCGATCATCATCATCGCCATCATCTTCGCCTCTCTGGGTGACATGATGGGCGGGGTCGAGGACGAACTGAGCGAGGAGCAGAAAATCGCCGTCATCATGAACGACGAAGGTGCCTTGGGCGCGATAGCATATTCCGTGTTCGACCAGGGTGCGGAGATAGTGTACAACGGTACGAGCGTCCAAGAAGCTTTGGATACGCTGGAGGATACGGACGGCACATCTCTTTTCATCATATCGTCAGATTTCACAGAAAATATCCTGAGCAACCAGACTGGGAACATCACTGTCTACTGGATGATGAAAGGAGCAGGCATCATGGACAGCGTTCCGAGCGCAGCGGCCAGCTCCCTGCTGAGCAACGTGGACACGACCATAGCGGCCACCCTCATCTCCTATGATATGAGCGACAATGCTTCCATCATCCTCGACCCGACATCCTACACGGAGACGACGGTGTTCAAGGGCAAGGAGATGGACGGCATCTCACCGACCACCATTGCCAGCGTCCTTTCGCAGCAATCCCTGGTCATGCCGCTCATCGTGATGATGGTTATCATCTATTCCGGGAGCATAGTCATATCTTCCATGGGCACGGAGAAGGAGAACAAGACCCTGGAGACCCTGCTCACCATGCCCATCCGGCGCACGTCCATCGTGTTCGGTAAGCTGCTAGGTGCCGCGGTGGTCGGTCTCATAATGGCCGTCATCTACATGATAGGCATGAGCTACTACTATTCCGGGCTGCTGGGGTCCTCGACGGTCGACCTTGCCTCTTACGGGATGACATTGGACCTGCTGGACTACACGCTGATCGGCATATCGCTCTTCGCCGCGCTGGTGTCCGGTCTGGGGCTGTGCATGATAATGGGCATATTCGCCAAGAACTACAAGGCCGCTCAGACCATGACCATGCCCATCACGTTCCTGGCCATGATACCTATGCTCGCCACCATGCTGACAGACTTCGACACACTGCCGTTGTTCGCCCAGGTCGTGCTCTTCGCCATACCGTTCTCGCATCCGATGATCGCGATGCGTGCCCTGATGTTCGACGATTACACGCTAGTGCTGTCCGGTATCGCCTACTCGCTGATATTCGCCCTGGTGACCATGTTCATCGCCGTCTACCTGTTCAGGAAGGACATACTGCTGACGGGCAAGGTGTCCAGGACGGATAAGAAGACCGGGTTCCCACTCATCGACATGATGCTGGGGATGGCCAAGAAGCGGAAGTAAACAATAAAAATCGGGTGGCCTGTCTGGCCACTCGATCGTTCTTTTTTTATCTTTTTATAACTTATATTATTTAATATATTCATTTTTCATTTTATTTTCTAGAATCCAAAGATAATCGTTATATAACAAAAAAAAACGTATTTACTCTCGGAAGTTCGAGGGGGGAGCTGGACGAATTCTCAAAAGATGAAATGGACCAGCGTAGCCTGCGCCTATCTCATGGTTATAGCCGCGTTCTACGTGATGACCGCGGACGTGAGCGCGGAGGAAGTAGCACTGC
This sequence comes from Methanomassiliicoccales archaeon, assembly GCA_028682895.1. GTDB lineage: Archaea > Thermoplasmatota > Thermoplasmata > Methanomassiliicoccales > UBA472 > UBA472. The sequence continues at coordinate 52,250 of JAJRAK010000029.1, read as the reverse complement.
CTGACGACGATGTCGACGAGATCATCTCGAACATCGAACATAATGACAGGCGCATCACGATATCCAATTCGATGGCATCGTCGCCCTGCGTGGCCGTAGGTCCGGACAGTACCGCTCATATAGCTTGGGTCGACGGACGGATAGGCTCGCAGAGCGTTTCCTGGAAATGTTCCAACGACTCGATGAGCACCTTCACCTCCGATGAGACGATCTCCACCTCCTTCTACTCCATCTCCAACATCTCCATCGTCCTCGGCAGCGCCTTCGGCACGGCCATAGCTTTCGAGGGAAAGCTCACGGCCGACGCCATGCCGTCCGTATATTTCCTCTACTCTGAGGACGACGATGACTGGAGCACCGCTTATGCCGTGTCCGTCGGCAGCTCTCCCTCGCTGACGACAGACGGCGATGCCGTATACATCGCCATGAACATTATCTCCGACGAAGCGACGAGATACTCGCTGGCGGCGTTCAGGCTCATCGACGGTTCGGTCAATGCCACGCTGCTGGCGGCGCTCCCGGTGTCGGCGTCTGACGGTGACATCGCCTTCTTCGACGACATGCTCAACGTGGCCATGATCGAGGATAGTTCCGACGCATTGTACTTCATGCAGATCACGGACAACGGCACGGTCGTCACCGATCCTACGCTGGTAAGCAGGACCGACGGCGGAAGCTCCGTCGACCTCATGTCGGTGAACGGTCACGAGCGCATCCTCTACGTCGAGAACGACAGCATCATGCTGGCATGCTGCCTCGGCGCCGCATCCAATTGGATTTCCCATACCGTCATCGAGCTGAACGATACGATATCCGAGGCCTCGTTGGCAGCGTCCGGAAGCTCTCTGCGCATCGCTTACACCGTCGTTACAGACGGATGCTCCAGCGTCTATGTCACCGAGTGCGACCTGCAGGGGAACGCAGGCGACGCCAAGCAGATATCCACCTCCGGTCTCGATGCCTTTTCACCGGCTATCTTCTCGATAACATCCGGCTCCTTCTCCTGCGTCTACGCAGAAGAGCATTCCGATACGCAGGAACTGTTCATGAGTCAGGACATCGAATACGTCGTACCGGACATCACGCGCCTTTCCAGTTACATATCCTCGATCGATCATAAGAAGTTCAGGCATGGTAACAATTCCATGTCCGAGCTGAACGAACGGATCGGTAACATCATCGCCCACCGCAACAACAGCGAGGAGGCATTGGCGATCGAGAACGCCTCGGACCTGAGGGATGAACTGGATTCCTATTTCGTCTCCACACCCTATGCCGATCTGGACGGGATTGAGGATGTACAGGACGTGATAGTTCGCAATCTCGTTTCAGTATCCGCAACAGCAACAGACGATGTTTCTACAACAGGCATCACTTCCACCGTAGGTGCATCAGGTTTCTTCTCTAGTCTTCTATCCAGCTGTGTTATATCTGACATCACGAACAGCACTGCTACGGCTCAATGGACATCTTCTTCGATGGCGATAATGTATGTTCTCTGGGGCACGTCCACATCTACCCTGCCAAATTATGCTGTAGCTACAATGAGCCAAAATTGGGGCACTAATGATTACACAGCACCGATTACTGGTCTGAGCAGTAACACTACATATTATGCGATACAAAGTACGACCACATCATATTGGGAAAACATATGGACTTCACCGACGTCCTTTATGACCTATCCAGATCAGATTAGTATATACTCGATCTCCATAACAACCGCTTCTGGATGTGCCAACATCACATGGGCAACTGATGTGGAATCGGATTCCCGGGTGGATTACGGCACTACTTCCTCCTATGGTAATCACGTCGAATCCAGTACCCTGACCACGTCTCACTCATTGACCATCTCCGATCTCGGTTCAAACGCGGTGTACCATTACAAGGTAAGTTCGACCTACTCCATGAACGGATTCTCGATCGCTTCGAACACCACCGATTGTTCATTCACATCGGCCCAGGTCATCATCACCATCAGCAATATCGATGTCACGTTGACGAGCCCCATTTCAGCACGTATCAACTGGCAGACGAACGTGGCGGCCAACAGTACGGTCTGTTACGGCACCACCACTTCATATGGCCACACGGCGAGCGGAGACACAGGCACATATCATACGGTGAATCTCACCGGACTGTCTACGACCACGACATATCATTTCTATGTCATGTCCACGGCATCAGCTGATACCAATAGTTCCAACGAAAGCGGTGATGATACGTTCACTACGCAGGACCTCAGCATAACCTCCGTATCGTCCGCCCTCAATGGCCCAAATAGCGTGAAAATCACCTGGACCACGAACTATGAGTCCACCACGGTCGTGAAGTACGGAACGACAACATCGTACACCACGACCCGCACAGGAACTGATGGTATATATCACTCGAGGATATTGAGCAATTTAGCCACGAGCACCACATATCATTATCAGGTGCAATCCTCCACATCCGGATATACAAAATCGAGTACCGATCGCACGTTCACGACCAGCGACCTCACAATGAGCTCGCCCGTGTCTGCGCTCATCGATCTCAATTCCGTGCGAATCACATGGACCACGAACTACGCAGCTACATCGGTCGTTCAATACGGCCTCACGTCATCCTACGGCACGACCGCGACTGGTACCAGCGATACATCTCATACGGTGGACATCACCGATCTCACTGGAGGTGCAACCTATCATTACAAGGTGACGACCGCGTACACCGGCGATAATAATGTTAACGAACAGAGCACCGACCTTACGTTCAGCACCAAGATCGTCGGCGATGCCGGGCTGGGCGTCGATGCCGCGGACGATATCGGCACGGCTTCGCTCCTGACACCAGGCACGTATCTGGGATATCTCGATTCCGCATTGGACGTCAACGATTATTACGGGGTACCTCTTCTGAACGGCCAGACGATAAGGGTCGCTCTCGACGTTCCCACGTCATTCGACTATCAGCTCTATCTGTACAACCCCTCCGGAACGCTGGCATCATCGTCCACCGGCGGCACCAGCGTCGACGAGAACGTTCAGCTCACGGTCAACGCTTCCGGCGTTTGGAAGGTACGGCTGTACCACAACGCCGGAACGAACCAGGGCTCCTATTCATTGTCGGTCAGATTATTAGGGGGCAGCGACCGCTTCAGCGTTGACGTCGGTTCCGCAGGCGATAACTACCTCATGCAAAACCTTCCGGGACTGAACATCCTGAATGGCACTGGCTGGGGCACGGCCTCGGGCGGCAGCAGGCAAGCGGTGGAGAACAGCTGCTTCCTTCTCAACATATACGACGGAACGTACCAGTCGAGTACCTACTATCAGCTCTCGATCGCCTACACAGCCTCGGCCGATGTCGGCGTCCAGATGCTCGTCGGTGACTCATGGGTCACCGTGACCACGCTTCCGGGAAGCACCGCCGCCAACACCTACAGCTTCGTTCTCAAGAGCGAATGGCTTACCGACTCGTCCGGTACCCTTTTCGCATGCAACGTCAAGCTCCGCTTCTCGTACGCCATCGTCGTCGACAGCATCGACGCCGTCGCCGTTGCGTACGTCTCAGACTTCTTCGGCACCTCTCAGAACTACCCCGGCGTCATGCTGGAGAACAATTGGGCCATAGACGACGCCGTCGTCAACGGTTCCGTCTCTGCTACGTTACTGATCACCCTGCCGCGCAGCGACCAGACGTACTTACTAGAGTTCGTAGGTCTCGATTCGTACACGGGCATCGGCGTGCAGCAGTACGTCACCTCCGCCTACGCAAGCATAGGCACGCTGGAGAGCTGGGGCACGTCCGCCGTCGTGCAGCTCAATCCGACGTACACGGACGCACAGGGAACGACGCCCGGATCGACCGTGCGCATCAAGCTCACCTCCGCGATAAAGAACCTCACCCGCGTGGTTCTCTGGACATCCCGATATTATACGGACGTAGGCGTCTCCGGAGATACGACAGGATCGTCGCATACGCCAGGCATAAGCCTGCTGGACAACGGCGAATGGGGTGCTATCACTTCCAGCGGAAGCGTCTACTGGCGTAACACTGTAAGCGGGAACAACGCCAACTTCTACCTGAACGGGGCGGAGAGCGATGCTCAGTACCTCATAAGCATAACGTACAAGGTCACGTCCGGCACCACGTCGCTCAAGCAGTTCATCAACAGTACCGGAACCGCGCCTTTGGGATCGTTCACCACCGGCACCGCCTGGCGCACTGACATGTTCGTGACATCCGCCATAACATACGACTCGGTGGCCGGGGGACAGATCAACATAATGTTCGAGATAACGTCCACGACAACGGTAGCCGTGGACTCCATCACCGTATACAAGGACAGCGACGGCGACACCTACAGCGACGCGTACGAGGCGTTGCGCGTTACGATGTCGGCCATCGGCACGCATACTTACGACCTGGACCCGTTCTCCGCCGACACCGACACGGACGGCCTGAACGACAACGTGGAAAGAACGAGCTCGTACCTCACCGACCCGACGGACGCCGATTCCGATAACGACGACCTGACGGACGGTTCAGAGAAGTACTCGTACACATGGTCTACGGACGAATCGCACTTGATACCGGACGGCTCTTCGAAGGTGACGATCTCATTATCGGTACCGGCCATATCCGGCACCATATCGTCGTTCTGCCTCGTCATCGGGATAATGCACGGGGCGGAGACGCAGCTGCGCGTGCAGATGTCCAAGGGCGCGACCGGGACGACCAAGACGATAAAGGCCTCAGGCACCGGCAGCGGGGCGAACTACTACGCGCTGGTCAACCTCTTCTCATTGTCGTCACCGTACTCCGCCAGCGACCTGACGTCGGCCAGCACCTGGAAGATCAACGTCACCGATATCACGGCAGGAACGGAAGGCCGCGTGGAGTACGTACGGTTGCAGGTGAACGGGACGACGAACGTATTGGACAGAGACTCCGATGATGACGGCCTATCGGACGGCGAGGAGGTGAACTTCGGGATCGACGGCTGGTACACCAACCCGCGCTCCTCGGACAGCGACAGCGATGGCGTTTCCGACGGGAACGAGGTATCTGGGATTACATTATGCAGTTACGTTACTGACCCGACGCGCGCCGACACGGACGACGACGGCTACAACGACAACGTCGACAGGTACATGGGCGACGCGGTGCTGCGCGTTTCCATACTGGAGTACCGGACGAGGGAGGACATCAATTACGACGACGACCGTACCATCTTCTTCGTCATAAAGTACAACGGCGAGATGCTTTCGACCAAGCGCATGGCCGCGCACACCGACACGCTGTACTATCCGGGATGGACGTACGATATCGACATCGCGGAGACGGTGACGTCCGTCTCCGTCATATTCTACGCCGTCGCCGACAACGCCGGGACGGTGCCGGGCGACGACATCAAGCTGGACGTATCTTCGACGAGCAACCTGGAGCACACGGTGACCTGGACGCTGTCGACGACGCAGTACCAGACGTCGTTCCAGGGCACCTGCGGCTGGCTCGACAACGACGCGGACGGGTACATGAAGGTCGGGCTGCAGCGCACTGTCGCCGAGAAGGCGAAGGTGATCGTCGTGAACGGGACGGGAGACGACGGGGATTACGGTCTCGATCAGGTCTCCACAGGCGTGTACCGTTACAGCGCAGACGACCAGGTCTTCCTCATCAATTTGAACGTCAGTTCCGCCAACGCACGTTTCCAGCAAGGGATGAACACGATAATCCTGCCCCGTGCCATCGCCTTACAATGTCAATTGAACGATACGCTGTACGACCTGCAGAGCATCGGCAGCACGCCGCTTGCCGACGCTTCCTTCTACAGCACCGACCAGGACAGTGCGTCGGCATCATCGCACGTCATAGCGGTCATAACGAAGAACGTGACCTATCAGCAGGCAGAGGCGATCCTAGAGATGCTGACGCACAACTCGACCGGCGCACGCATAGGCAACAACGTGACGATATCGTCCACGTCCGTCTACCTCATGCACCTTCCGAAAGACATACTGTCGTCGATACCGACGTCCATCACTAACTCCGGGCTCGGAGGGGCGCCTAACTTCTTCGATCCCTTGGACGTGATAAGCGACATAGCGAACCTGGTGTTCGACTTCCTGATATGGATCGCGACCGGCGGGGTGTTGCTGCTATGGGCTCACTTAATGATCATAGGGCTGGAGATCGTAGCGAACCTCATCTCTACTGCAATCTCTGTAATAGAAGATGCTGTGGATTTCATCGTAGATGGGTTCTGCGCTTTCGTGGATTGGATTGTTGATTTCATTCGCTATTTATTAGGCGAGCAGCTAAATCAGGAAAAACAAACAATAACCGATAGTAACGAACCTTGTTTTAACAGCCTCAATTCAAAGGTATCAAAGGCTTCACAGGCTTATAATAATAATGAAGTCAGTCAAGCAGATGTAGATGATATTTGCATTTCTATTTTTAATTCCGATATGATTAATTGTTTAGCTATATCGAGTCTAATAATATTATTAATTACTACAATATTATATCGTTCAATACCGTGTAGTTTTATCGGGGATATTCTCTTCGGAGAGTTAATAAATTTCTTAGCAGCAACTCCATTAGTAATGCTTTTCTATTTTGCTATCGATAATTGGGGGGATTGGGTTTGGGAAATGTTGGGGGATGATCAATCAATATTATTCGAGGGTTTTCTTGCGGTGGCTACATCACTGATAGGAGCTATTATCGCATATGTTGCTCATAAAAAGGTTGCTAATGATATTTTTATTCTAGCTGTAAGTTTATTTAGTGTTTTTCTTGCTATAGCCGCAACACAAATAAACGATTATTCAACTAGTATCCTATTTGGTGTTACTGGATTAGTAATATCAATCGCAAGTTATCTTGTATCATTGGCATTCCCCATTAATCCATTTTCAAATCCAATATGGAAAGCAATTGTAAAAATAAGCCCTATCGCTAGTATAGCAATCGATGCAACGGCATTAGCTTCGACAATATCTAACCATTATCATGAATGATTGGTGATTGTATTGGAAAAACAAATACTGTTCAGGGAAAGATTGCCGAAATATGATTTTCGCGGAATCGAACTTGATAAAAATAAAATTATTAGGATTCAATGGATCCTTCGACTTGTAATATTATTAACAATAATTGTTGCATTATATGCTTCACTGATAGCTTTTATCACATTTGAATTTATATATTTTTTTACTTTATTAATATTGACGTTCTTGGGTATTTTTTTATTTTCAACAGAAAAAATTTTAAAAAGAGAATTGGATGGAAGTATACCAATAATCATTAAAACCGATTCTATTATCGTTCCATCACCGCGTCTATATCGTTCCAACATTAATACTATCGAAGTTCCTCGGGATACTATCCGTAATGCATCGATTATTCGTGGTAACATGACCCAACTTATCGATGAGCATCGGGGGGTATTATGGAAGAATTCCCCTGTTTCCATAGTATTAATATTAAAGAATGGAAAAAGAATTAATCTCGGTTTTAAACCGCCGAGTACAATTAACGATATTATCAATGTATTAAGAAATCAGTGGGCAATCCCAATAAAAAAATATAATTGTGATATGGGTTATGGAACTATCTGTTCATATAAAAATGAAAGAAAGGATTATTCATTCGAAGATATCATGGAGATGAATATGTTTGAATATAAAGATTAAAATTTATATTTAATATATATATAAATTACATTATTGTCCATCTTCACATGCTTTAAGATAATTCATGACCTTTTAAGATGTCTTAAACCGTGAGCAAATATGGCCCGTCCCCACAATCACGTCCACAGTCGTTATTCATTATCAACGGGCGTATACTGTTACTACACTGATGACCAAGTGTTTTGATCAATTTGAACATCAGTTCCACCAACGCGCGTTTCCAGCAGGGCATGAACACTATCATCCTTCCGCGCGCGATTGCCCTTCAGTGCCAACTGAACGATACAGTAAACGATTTGCAGAACATCGACAGTACACCGTTGGCAGGTGCTTCCTTCTACAACACCGATCAGGACAGTACGGCCGCCTCACGTCATAGCGGTCATCACGAAGAACGAGACTCCGGTGCAAGTGCAATAGATAGATACTGTTGGTTGTCTAGGCGTTCACTGCATCGATATTGGCGGCAGCTCGCGGTGGACGATCTCCACCTTCAGCTTCTTGTCCGCCACGCGCAGCGACTTCAGCTCCATGAGCACCTTCTTGGCCGAGTCCTTGTGTATCTCGAACTCCGTCCGGTCGTCGAACAGGTTGATGTTGCCCACGGCGATCTCAGGCACGCGCAGCTTGCGGTTGAGCATGTCCAAAAGCGCTCCGCGCTCCACTGGCGTTCCCTCGGCGCTGATCTGGAACAGGACCATGCCGTACAGGTCCGCCTGGTCCTCGAAGTCCATGACCTTCCGGATGACGTCCTTGCGGCCGCTCTCCGGCACTTCCAGATGCTCGATCTCGGTCACGCCGAACTCGTTGATCTTTCTCAGCAGATGCACTTCCTTGGAAGTGATGAAAGTTATCGCCACACCTTCCTTGCCGGCCCTTCCCGTACGTCCGATGCGGTGGACGTAGATCTCTGGGTCCTCAGGTATGTCGTAGTTTATGACATGCGTCACACCTTCGATGTCCAATCCGCGGGCGGCGACGTCCGTGGCTATGAGCACATGGGTCTTGTCGCTGCGGAAGTCGTTGAGCACCTTCTCCCGACGTGACTGGGTAAGGTCCCCGTGAAGGGAACCGACCGGATATCCGTACGATAACAATCGCTTGGCCAGGATGTCGACCATGACCTTCGTCTGCACGAAGACGATGGCCTTCGGTCTGTAAGCATCAAGGACGCGGCACAGCGCCCAGATCTTGTTCTTCCTCTCGATGTTGAAATAGACCTGCTTTGTCGTCGGCAGCACTATCTGCTCCTCGCCGATCATGACTATTTCCGGATCGGACATGTACTTGGCCGCTATCTCGCGAACGCCATTCGGTATGGTGGCGGAGAACAGCATGGTCTGGCGCGGCGTCTTGACCTTGGACACGATATACTCGATATCCTCGATGAACCCCATGTCCAGCATGCGGTCCGCCTCGTCCAGCACCAGCACCTCTATCTCGTTCAAGCTCAACGTTCCCCTGTGCAGATGGTCTATGACACGTCCAGGAGTACCGACCACAATGTCCACTCCCTTGCGGAACGCGTCTATCTGGTCATCGATTGACTTACCGCCGTACACGGAGAGCACTCGTACGTCGTCCATGAAGTAGGAGAGCTTCTTTATCTCGTCGCACACCTGCGCGCCCAGTTCCCTGGTGGGGACCAATATCAATGAGAAAGGCTTGACCCCCTTGGTCAACGCCTCGAGTATCGGGATACCGAAGGCAGCGGTCTTGCCCGTGCCGGTCTGGGCCTGGGCTATCATGTCCTTGCCCTTCATGGTGATTGGAATGGTGCGCTCTTGCACCGGGGTAGGCTCGACGAAACCCATTTTGTCGATGGCCTTCTGTATCTCATCTCTGAGACCGAAATCTTGGAAAGTTACCATTATATCACTTTTTCAGCTGATAGGGCATAAGCCTAAGGATATTAATCATTTGGACCTTTCTTACCTTTAGGTAAATGCGATTCCATCGATTGGGCGATGGTCCTCAGCGTCTTCACCCTGGAGTAGTACTTGTCATTGCTCTCCACGATGGTCCACGGCGCCTTGCTAGTGCTGGTGCGGAAGAGCATCTCGTCCACCGCCCGTCCGTAGAAGTCCCACTTCTCCCGGTTGCGCCAATCCTCTTCGGTGATCTTCCACTGCTTCTGCGTGTCCTTCTCCCTGTCCTGGAATCGTCTCAGCTGCTCGTCCTTGTCGATCTCCAGCCATATCTTGACCAGGTTGGTGCCGTTGTCCACCAGCATCTCCTCGAACTCGTTTATCTCCTGGTACGACCGTTTCCATTCCTCGGTGCAGCAGAATCCTTCCACCCTTTCAACAAGTACTCGTCCATACCAGGAGCGGTCGAATATCCTGATATGACCCCCCGGAGGGAGCTTCTGGTAGAACCTCCAGAGGTAGTGATGCGCCTTTTCGTCAGCGGTCGGGACGCCTACGGGGACGACCTCGTACCCGCGTGGGTTCATCTCCGTGGTCAGGCGCTGCACGACCCCTCCCTTCCCGGCAGCGTCCCATCCTTCGAACACGATGACCGTCGGCACCTTTGCCCGATTAAGGGAGCATTGCAGCTCGCCGATACGGTCCTGCAACTGTTCTAGTTCTTTACGGTACTCGTCCTGGGCGAGCTTCCTGCTCAGGTCGATGCCACCCCGTGAGGAGTTGAACATCTGCCCGTTCTTCATCAGTGGGTTGGCGTCCATGCTCAGCTGGCTCTTCGCCTCCATCTTGGAAAGGCCGTACTCCATCATGCGCACCGCCGTGCTCAGTATCTTGGCCGAGGCGAACTTCCCGTCCTCGGCCTCGACGATGGTCCAGGGGGCGTACTCCCGGTCGGTCTTCTCGATCATCTCCTCGATGAGCGGCATCATCTTGTCGTACTTCTTGAAGAAATCAAGGTCGATGTTGCTTATGGCGCACCGGTCCAGGTCGGAATCTCGGTATTTCTCCAGACGCCTCTTATGCTCCTTCTTCCCGATGTGCAGGAAGAACTTCATGATCAGATGGTCGTCCTGGGACAGCATATGCTCGAACTGAGCGATCTCATGCCATGCCAGTCTAGCTCCCTCGTCCTTGTCCTCCGTCGCCCTGGCCAAGGAACGGAAGTACCAGGAACGGTCGAAGACGGCGATGCGCCCTCGGGCGGGAAGGCGGACAAAGAATCGCCATAGGAACGGGCGGGACCTTTCATCCTGGTTCGGAGCGGAGATAGGATGTACTAAGAAACCGCGCGGGTCCAGGGGCAGGATGAACTTGTTCACGATCTCGCTCATCCCGACCGTGTCCCAGCCTTCGAAGACGACGACCACTGGCATGCTGGCGTCACGTGCCTTTCGCTGCAGTTCGCCCAACCTCTCCTTGAGCTCTGGCGCCACCCGGTCGTACTCCTTCTGGTCCAGGCTCTTGGCCGCGTCGACGTGCTCGAACATTATGTTGTTAAGAAAGTATCAGCTCCATAGATAACGGTTGGTACGGCGAAAGGAATATGAGCCTCCAGAGCTTGACTCCATCCATGGGAAATCTAAACGTGGCGGCGGTAGGTACCCTCGGTTACGCCAAGGACCTGGGAAAGAAAGGCACCGTCAGCGACATCACCATCTATGACATGAAGAAGGGTCATGACACAGTCAGCATTTTGGAGCCGACCAAGTATCCGGAAAGGATAAACTCTCTCTATTTCTGCGTGAACCTGGCCGAGATGGCCCTGGTGGTCGTCGACGAGATTAACGCCGCATTGGGCGAGACGATACTGATGCTCGATTGCGCCAACGTCAAGCGCGGCGTCTTCATCTTACGCAACTATCTCACCCCGGACCGCATCGCGCCGCTCATCAAGGACACGGTGATGATGAACTACACCTTCATGGCCGATGACCCGATTGCCATCCGCGAGTTCCTTCTGGACGAGGCGTCGAAGGTCAAGCCGCACGGGGAAGGGAAGGGGATCGTGCCGATAGACCACCACTTCAACGTGAAAGGCGTCGGGACGGTCATACTCGGATACGTGGCAAAGGGCGTCATCAACAAGCATGACAACCTGAAGGTGCTGCCTACGGACCGCACCGCCCTCGTCCGTTCCATCCAGAAGCACGACGATGATTTCGAGGATGCCCACAAGGGCGACCGGGTCGGACTAGCGCTGAAGGGAATAGAGGCGGAGGACCTGGACCGCGGTTTCGTCCTCACCAACGATCTGGACATGAAGGTGTCCTCCGAGGTCAAGGCGAAGATCGACCTGGTCAAATACTGGCAGGCGCCGATAAAGGAAGGGATGGTCATGCACCTGGGCCACTGGATGCAGTTCCTGCCCTGTCGCGTGAAGACCGTGACCGGTGACGCAAGGCATCCCGAGGCAACGCTGGAGCTGGAAAAGCCGATCATATATGCAACGGGCTCGCGCGTCGTCGTACATTATCTGGAAGGCGGCAAGCTTCGTATCGTCGGTACCATCGACCTCTAACCGATGCCGAACGCCGTCCGATGAAGTATGTCCGCGGTGGTACTCAATGCCCGCCCGGCGTCCTTCAGATGATGGTAGATCTCCCTCTTCTTCAGCATGATTATGTGATCGGGCAGCAGGAAGACGTCCTTCATGCCGGCGATGTAGATCTCTTCCATGAGCGCCTCCTGTTCCCTCATCACCTTGATCAGCTCGTCCGTCCTGTTCTTTTCCATGCCCAGGTCCTTGACCGCCAGGACGACCTCGCGCGATCCTATCAACAGATGTTCTGTCATGTCGATCATGCAGCGGTCCGGCTCGACATCGAACGCCCTCATCTCCATGAGGGTGGTCCGGGCGAAGTTCAGTATCATGTCCATCTGCCGCGACATGCTGTATATGTCCTGTCTGTCGAACGGGGTGGAGAACACCGCCTCCAAGTTCCTTTCCATCTCGTAGCGCAATCCGTCCGTCCTCTGGTCCAGGTCCTCGAGCGGCTCCAGGTTGTCCGTCTCTCCCTTCAGTGACGCCAGCAGCAGCTCCACTCCCCTGGCGGTCGAATCTGCCTGTTCTGCCAGTACCGTGTTGAAATCGTATCTCGGCGGGAAAAGCCCGTCCAACAGACCCTTCTTCTCTTGCATATCAGACACCTATCAGCACCTTCAAGACTAATACCAGTATCGCCGAGATGATCGCAGTGATCGGGAAGGTTATGAACCAGGACACCACCAGGTCCTTGCCTACGCGCCAATGGACCAGCTTGTGGTTCTCCGCCGTACCGACACCCATGACGCTGGACGTGACCACCTGCGTGGAGGAGACGGGCGCACCGGCCAGGGTGGAGGCGATGACCGTGAGCGAGGTGTTCGTCTGCGCCACAAGGGCGTGCACCGGTCTGATCTTGAATATCTTGCGGCCGACGGTCCTCATGATGCGATATCCTCCTCCCAACGTGCCCAGTGCTATCGCCGCCGCGCAGACCAATCGTACCCAGAAGGGCACACCGATGTCTCCCGAGCCCATAGTAGCGAGAAAAAGGGCGATCAGGGCCATCTGCTTCTGCGCGTCGTTGGCCCCATGTGCCAAGGTCTGAACGCCGGTGGTGAACCACTGCAATCGTTTCAGTGAGGTCCCGATGCCCCGATCGGCCCGTCTGAGAAGTACCCGGGCCAATTTCATAAGGAGATATCCGCCGACGAAGCCCATCACGACCGAGAGCAGCAGGATGAACAGGACCTTGGTGACGCCGGTGAGCTCACCGGCGAGCAGCTCATCGAACCCCCAGACCACGCCCGACGGCCCCAGGAACGCCACGCCCGCACCGACCAGCCCGCCGACGAGCGCATGGGTGGAAGATGATGGTATGCCGTAATACCAGGTGATCAGGTTCCAGACGCTGGCCGCCGTCACTGCGGAAAAGATCATCAGGGCGCTGTCATCCCCCAGATCGTCGGCAAGCACTCCCTGCAGGGTCAGCACGACCGCGGTCCCGCCGATCAAAGCACCTACAAAGTTGGCCAAGGAGGCCGTGAGCAGCGCGCCCTTGACGGACGCCGCCCCGGACGATACCATCGTTGCGACGTCGGCCCCAGCGTCGTTATAACCGTTGGTGAACGCGAAGAAGAGTGAGATGAGTATCCCCGCCGCCGCCAACAGGAACAGGGCGTCCATCTACGCTCCTTTACAACCATCCCTTGCGGTGGAAGTACAATACCATCACACCGGAGACGACGGTCATGCCGATCAACACCGCTGGATATGCGAGCTCGTTGGTCAGTTCCGGCATGTACTCGAAGTTCATTCCGAACACGCCGACTATGAACGTCAAGGGGATGAATATGGTGGATATGATGGTCAGCGTCTTCACGATCTCGTTCATGCGGTTGCTGACCGTTGACATGTATACATCGAGAAGTTCGGACAGCATGTCGGTGTTCGTCTCCACGACATCCATCACCTGTATGGAATGATCGTATACGTCACGCAGATAGGTGTACGTGGCCGGTTTCACAAGTTCGGTGTCCTGGCGCATGAGCGCTGCCACCACCTCCCGCATCGGCCAGATGGACTTGCGTAAAAAGAGCACCTCCCTCTTCTGGAGGTAGATCTCGCCCAATACTTCCTGGCCCGGGTCGTTGGTGATGCGCTCCTCGATGTTCTCCACCCGCTCGCCCAGCTTCTCCAGTGCCGGGAAATAGTTGTCCACAACCATGTCGATCATGGAATAGACCAGATAATCGGCGCCGCTCTTACGCAGCTTGCCCTTGTTGTTGCGGATGCGGTCGCGCGTGGTGCTGAAGATGTCACCCGGCCGCTCCTGGAACGAGAGCACATAGTTCTTGCCAAGCACGATGGACAGCTGCTCGTACGTCACATCGTTTCCGTTATCCCCGCGGGTTATCATCTTTACGACCATGTAGACATAATCGTCGTACAGCTCCAGCTTGGGGCGCTGCCCCACATGCAGGATGTCCTCCATGACCAGTGGGTGCAGTCCGAAGGCCTCGCCGAGCTTGCGTATCTCATCCACGTTCGCCAGTCCAGAGAAGTTCAGCCAGGTCACGCTGGGGCTGTCCCTGAGGGGCATGCACTCTTCCAGTGTTATGCCGGTCTTCTCGATGACCTCTGTCTCCGTGTAATCGATGACGGACACCGTCGTCGGGGACGGCCCTCCGTCGCCAACATATACGAGCGAGCCCGGAGGCAGACCTACCTTCTTATTTATATGCCGGCGTAAAAGTCTGGTCTTCATCTCCATGGTCCAATCACTTCCTGGCCTTGAACTTCAATGATGCGGAATTGATGCAATATCGTTGTCCGGTGGGCTTCGGTCCATCGTCGAAGACATGACCGAGATGGCCGCCGCAGTCCGGGCAGAGAACCTCGGTACGGACCATTCCGTGGCCGGTGTCCATTTTCTTTTCGATATCATCGATGGGCTTGGTAAAGCTGGGCCAACCGCATCCAGCGTCGAACTTGTCATCCGAGGAGAAGAGCTCGCGACCGCAGCCGGCGCAGACATACCGTCCGTTGTCGCTGTTGCGATAGTGCTCACCGGTGAAAGGCGCCTCCGTTCCCTTCTGGCGCAGGACGCGGTACTCCTCGTCCCCGAGCTCCCGTTTCCATTCCTCGTCGGTCCTCTCCACCTTTCGCCTCATGCTCGCCCGGTGCAGATATGGCACCGCATATTTATCTCGCTTGCTCCCTGGCTAAAAAATAATATGATAAGAGGGCGTTCGCCCATGATATGGCATCCCAGTCCGTCCGCTACTACGAGGTCCAGAGGACACGTCCATGGTGGCTCGTACTGATCATCCTTTTACCGACGGTCATTACATGGCTGGGCGCGCTGCAGCAGCTCGTTCTCGGGGAACCATTGGGCAGCGATCCCGTTTCTGATACCGTCATGGTGGCAATGGTCCTCACCATCGGTATCGTATTACCGCTGCTCTTGCTGAACATACATCTGACGGTGATCGTGACGGACCGCATATCGATACGCTTCTTCCCTTTCATGCCCCGACCAAGGATCGTCCGCCCCGAGCAGATCAAGCGCTCCCAAGCGACGCGGTACGACCCCCTCCTGGACTATGGTGGCTGGGGCATCAGAGGATGGTCCATGGACCGGGCATATAACGTAAAGGGGGATAGCGCCGTCAGACTATGGCTGTCCGATGGGCGAACGATATTGATCGGCTCCCAAAGGCCTGAGGAGCTCAACACTGCCATCGAGGCAATGCTCAGCGGAGGACGGACCGAGGATCGATGATCACTCGTTCCGAGGTGCCACAGGCACGACCCTGACCGCGACCTCGTTGCGCCGCATGAAGCCTGGCGTCAATCGAGAGTTATACTGCAAAAGGAACGGTCTCCCGTCCATCTTGAGGTCGGCCTCGGCCAGTTCCACGGACAGCTCGTTGGTCATCCTCTCCACGTCCCCACCCTCGCCTGGGCCGCGGAAGCGTATGGCGGCGAACAGTCCTCCGTTCTTCCTTTCCAGGATGACCCTGGGGTCCTTCGGGCGTGGAACGCTCTCGAAGGCCATATCCGTAGGGAGCAGGAACGACAGTCCCCATTCATGCTCGGCCGGGTTCCTCGTCCTGGTGACGATCGGTGCTGTCATCGGTATCGTGACCCCCGGATCGTTCTCCCCGTCCATGTACTTGGAGAGCAGATCGGAGGCCTCCACATCGTCCAGGTCAAAGACGGTGACCATGACGAACTCTCCGTATCTCCTGATCTCCGCTTCCCCCATGTGACGCACCATCTCGTATGGAACGCTGCGCATCCTAAATTACCCCCTATCCGACCGTTGATGGCTGACCGCCATCGGTCGGGACCTCACATCCTATACTATTGTCGGGCAGGATATATAATCGTCAGCATGTGCAACTTCATTCTTTGGTCACGTCCACCAGGGGGGTGATCCTCTCCACCGCGTGGACGATATAATCCACGTCCTCCATGTGAAGAGTGATCGCTTTCCGGGGACAGGTATGGGCGCAGCGGGCGCAACCCTTGCACAGCTCCTGGTCTATGACCGCCTTACCGCTCACGAGGGCGATGGCGCTGACATAACAGCCGTTCACGCACTTGCCACAGCCGATGCATTTACTGCTATCAACGCTCAGGCTGACCCCCGGTAGCCTCGTCAGCTTGCTGGATATCGAGGGGTCTAACTGGGGCACTACCTTCCAGAGGCAGCAGCAGGGGCAGCAGTTGCAGATGGTCAGCAGGTCCTCCTTGGGCTTGGCCGACATCCAAACGCTGTCGATCTTGTTTCGGCCGATAAGATGGACGAGCCCGGCCTCCTCGCACTTCCTCAGGTGCTCATAGGCCTCCTCCTTGCTGACCATACGCCCCAGTTTGGGGTCGATGCTGAGAGTTGCTTTTCCAAGAAAAAGGCAACCCAGGTCCCGAGGGTAGTCCTTGCATTCAGCGGAATTGCGGCAGATGCAGCTGTTCATGACGAAATGGTATCTGGACCGCTCGATGAAGTGCTTGATCACCTCTGAAGGAAGCACAATGTCCTGACGCTCCGGGGCGGGTATGTCCAGCGGTATCTCGGTGGTACGTAAAACGGAATCCTTGGGCAGGATGTAGATGTCATCGCCATCGAATAAGGCCTTGTCCATCATGCGGCCGAGCAATGGCCATCGGGTCAGTTTTGCTAAACTGGACCGGTGACGGAAGCCGCTGTTGATGATGCGGACGTACAGCATGGTCATTCTGCTCAAGGGAAACGCTCCTGACAGTGAACAAGTTCCATCGTAATGAATGATTCCGATGGCCATTGATGATAAATGAAATCAATCATCAGGACCATCCATGCGCATGGACCTCAGGACCGTGCCGATGAACGGGGACCATGCCCAGAAGATACTCGATTGGTGCTTCGATGGAATATACTCCTTCTACAGCATGCGCAACTGGGCCGAAGAGGAATGGGACGTGACCGATCCGGACAACTGGAGGAGCATATACGCCGTGCTCGACGGGGACGAACTGGTCGGCGAGTTCTCCTTCACGTCGACGGAGAGGGGGTTGGAGATCGGGCTGACCATGCGACCGGACCTGACCGGGAAGGGCAATGGCGCGGCCTTCATGCAGGCGAGCCTGGACCTCGCCCGTTCCAAGTACGACCACGAGGTTTTCATAATAAGGGTATGGGAGCTGAACCGGCGGGCGCTCCACACCTACCAGAAGGCAGGTTTCAGCATCATCGGCCGGGAGAAGGTGATGCTCAACGACATGCCCTTCAACTTCCTCACACTGACCAGGCACCGATGATGGTTCGGGTCCAACGCTTATTAACCGGGAAAGCCATGCTCCGCCGAGATGGAGATCGAGGAAGTGGCCAAGGCGCTGTCCTCCGACACGCGCCTGAATATATTGAAAGTGCTGGCCGAGGGAGAGTCCTCAGCGGTGAACGTGTACAAGGCATACAACGAGAGGTTCCCCGATCGCAGGGAGAGGACGACCATATACCGCGAGCTGGAGGTCCTCTACAAGTGCAACTTCCTGGTGAAATTGTATAGCGAGGACAGCAAGGAGATCGTCTATCGTCTCTCCGCCCGCAGCATCAATCTGGACCTTATTCAGCAGACCGCCCACGCCGGTCCCTGATGCGTTCGGCCGTCATCGGATGCACGAGCGGGTCACTGGTATCTCCCATATGGAACTGGTTGCACGTTCGTGTAACAAAGCCTTATACCCCTAGGAGGGCGTTGACCATGATGACGGTGAAAGCCGCCCACAAGGAGGAAATCACATGGTTGACGTAGAACTCACCTTCGGTGTACCGGACAAGGTCGCTGAAGAGGTAAAGAAGAAATTCAAGGACGAGAAGGACGCACTGCGTGTCACCAAGGCCAACCCGAACTTCCCGCCGTACTACTCCGTTGGAGACCCGAGGGCCAAGCCCGAGAAGATCAACGTTGACGGCAAAGAGTACTGGGTGTACCGCTGCTTCAAGGGCTGAACAAGCCCTCAATTCTTTCCTTATAAACCTTTTTACTGTTCTTCATCACCTTATTTTTGTAAGATGCCCATCGGATCATTTACATCATCGTTCTCAAAGAACGGACCCAGACCTTTCAATTATAAATCATCCGATGCATTCATGTTCCGACGCTGGGGGAAGAGATTGGTAGAGATCAACCTGTCACCGATGACGGAAGACGACTTCAATGAGATGATGGTCGCAGGCATCATAAGATATGCCGAGGAGAACGTGAAGGCGGGATATTGGACGACGGACGAATCGCTCAAACGGTCCCGGGAAACGCATGATAGGGTGCTTCCCAAGGGATTGAGCACGGAGGGTCATCATTTCTACAATGCGGTGGACCCGGCCGACGGTACCGTCGCTGGTCATATCTGGTTCAAGGAGGAGCCAGGAAGCGACCGTAAGGCCTTCATCTATGACGTTTTCATCAAGGACGAGCACCGCGGGAAAGGATACGGAAAGGCGATGATGCTGGCGCTCATCTCACTGGCCAAGGCCGCGGACTTCAGCTCTTTGGCGCTGCACGTGTTCGCCAGCAACAGGACGGCGCTGCACCTCTATGAGTCCCTGGGCTTCGAGATCAAGAGCATGAACATGATAAAGCAGATGTGACGCGGGGTAAAGGTTCAATTATTCCCACGGCGTGAAGGGAAAACGATGCGCTGCTCCCACTGTCAGAAATGCTGTCAGGACACGAAGATGGAGCTCTGCAAAGCTGACATCTCCAGGCTGGAACGGCGCGGGCACAAGGCCGCTGATTTTTGCGAGATAGGGATCGATGGCATACCCCGCCTGCGGAACGTCGATGGGCATTGCCACTTCTTCGACCGGGAAAAGAAGAGGTGCAAGGAATACGCCTCCCGTCCGCTGGGCTGTTGCATATACCCGGTGAACCTGGACGAGGACGGGGATCTGGTGCTGGACGAGCTATGCCCGGAGGCCGATACGCTGTCCGAGGACGAGATGATCGAGAAGGGAGCCCGTCTGATCCGGCTGCTGGCCACCATCGATTCCGAGGCGGCGGCAAGGATCAGGCGGCAGACCTGATCAATGGACCAGCACCCCAAGCTGCGTGAGCCAGTCCTCGATATTGTCCAACCGCTTCTCCATTCCCGAGAACACCTTCCTAGTGAAGGTCCCGTCGGTGATTATCGTCTCGAACTGGGACAGGACGATGGCGGTGGAGGATAGTTTCCTGTACTCGTCGAGCATGCTCTGGTCCATGCCCTTCTGGGACGCCCTGCGGATGACCTCCTCCCTTGTCCTCACCTTTTGCAGCACCCCCTCTATCTCTTCCATCAACCTGTCGATGGCGAACGGCTTCATCAGGTAGCCCTCGAACATGGTGCAGTATTCGACCACCTCGGCCATGGTGGGATACTTTCCGGTAAGGATGATCACGGGTATGGCGTCGAACCGGTCATCTTCCCGTATCGCCTTCAGTACGGACCATCCATCCATTGGATGCATCATCAGGTCCAGCATGATGATGTCAGGCGTGCACTTACCGTTCTTTAGAAGTTCCAGGCATTCCTCTCCCCCCAGCGCTCGATATGGTTCGTGACCGGAGGTGCGCAGCATCTCCATGAGCACCTCTATCAGTTCCACATTATCGTCGACGCACAGTACCCTGGCCATCTACAGTCTCCTGTTGATCTGTTGGTTTTTTTCCAGGAACTCACGGACCTTGGCCGATTCCGACCATCCTATGTCCAGCGCATGTACGATATCGTCGATGGAACGCACGGCGTCGAGTATCTTCTGTTTGGTATCAGGTCTTTCCTCGCAGGCGAGCAACGCTACGATTATCGATAGCGGGTTCCGTATCTGATCGTTCAATGTGGCCAGCTGTTCCAGGTTCCTCTCTATCTGGGACAGGGCCTGTCTTTCCCTTTCCCGCATTATCTTGTACTCGGTGATATCGCTGGCGAAGGCGAGATAATATTGCGCATGGCCTTCGGCATCGTTCATTATGGACACCTTCAGCAGGGACCAGACGATGGAACCGTCCTTCCGCATGAAGCGCGCCTGCATGGTGTATGCCGGTATGTCACCCGCCCTCATCCGTTGGCTGCTCTCTTTAAGGTCCTGGCGGTGGTCCAGATGGGCCATGTCCAGCAGGTCCATCCCTATCAGCTCGGTATCCACGTACCCCAGCATATCACATAGCTCGTCGTTGGCGCGGGTCACTCTGCCAGAAAGATCGATGATGGCGATCCCGACCGCACCGCTCTCGAAGACCTTCCTGAAGCGCTCCTCGCTCTCCCGCAACGCCGTCTCGGCCGCCTTGCGCTCGGCGATGTCCTTCTCCAGTTCCATGACCTTCTTTTCCAGTTTATGGAACAGTATATCGCCATATTCCCTGAGAACGGTGGGATCGTTCTCGGCCACCTTCTTGCTCTCGCTATGCGGTCGTTCCCGCACCTCCTTGATAGCAGCGAGCAACTGGTCCGGTTTCATCGGTTTGATCAGGAACCTGTCCGCTCCCAGGCCCAGGGCGAACCTCTCGTCCTTCTCGTCCGTGTACGTCGCAGTGTAAAAAATGAACGGGATGTCCCGGAGCGAATCATCGGCATTACATCTTTGACAGAACTGGAAGCCGTCCATGACCGGCATCAGGATGTCCGAGATGATGAGGTCCAGCTGGTTCTTCTTGGCAGCATCCAGCGCCTCTTCGCCGTTCTTTGCCATCACTACATGGTAACCGGCCGATCTGAGGATCGTGTCCAGCATGTAGAGGTTCTGTACGTTGTCGTCGACGATGAGAGCATTGTTCATCGGTCAACTCCCGTATTGTGCGATGACAGGTATCTGCTGATCTGGTCGATGAACGTCTTCGGGTTGATGGGCTTCTCTATGTATCCAGTGCATCCGGCGGCCATGGCCTTATCGCGGTCCCCGGCCATAGCATAGGAGGTGAGGGCAATGATCGGTGTGACGGACGTCGCCGGAAGTCTTCTCAGCTCGCGGGCGATAGCATATCCGTCCATGACCGGTAACTGTATGTCCAGCAATATCACGTCCGGTGATATGGTCGTGGCCAGGTCGATACCTTCCTTGCCATCGCGACCTCTGAGAACATCAAAACCATTGGCATTTAGGATGAAATGGACCAGATAGAAGTTTTGGTCATTGTCCTCTATGTACAGTATCTTCGTTTTGTTCACGGACCCAACCCCCATTATTATCATGCCTTGTAATATTTATAAATCATTTGCTGATTTTTTACGTTCTTATGACAGGGAAGGTAACGATGAACACGCTCCCCTTCCCCGGTTCGCTCTCCATGCTTATCCTGCCATCCATCATCTCGACGAGCTTTTTGGTTATCGACAGTCCCAGTCCAGTACCATCATAGTGCCTGGTCAATCCCGACTCCACCTGGCTGAACGGCTTGAACAGTTTGTTCTGGTCCTCTTTGCTGATGCCGATGCCGGTGTCGCTGACCTTGATCACGATCTCGTCACCCACCTGCTCGCATTCCACACCGACGCGGCCTTGGTCGGTGAACTTGATAGCGTTCGATAGCAGGTTGAGGAGCACCTGCTCCACCCTGCGGCCGTCTCCCTTGATATTGCTGATGTTTCGATCTACAACGGTCTCGAGCTTTAGTCCCTTCCGCTCGGCCAAAGGACGGATGGTGCGCGCCACCTTATCTATGGAATCGGGAACGCTCACCGGGGCCATGGAGATGGTCAGCTGGCCCGCTTCGATCTTGGATATGTCCAGCACATCGTTTATGAGCGCAAGGAGGTGCTCGGAGCTTCCCTCCACCATACTGAGCTGTCTCCTCTGTTCTTCGTTCAATGGTCCGGCCAGTTCCTGTAACAGGATGCCGGAGAAGCCGATGATCGAGTTCAATGGGGTGCGAAGCTCGTGGGACATGGTGGCCAGGAAGGCCGATTTAAGGTGGTCGGCCGACTCAGCCGCCTCCTTGGCCTTCTCCAGCTCGTGCGTTCTTACCTCGACGATCTCCTCCAGATGGTCACGATAGAGCTCCAGCTCTTTGAGCACCTCGGTCCTTTTTTCCTTCTCCGAGCTCAACCTTTCCATCATCGAAGCGAAGGACCGGCCCAGTATCTCGATCTCCCCCGATCCATGGACCTCTATCTTGTTGCTCAGATCACCCGTCTCAGCGATCATCTCGCTCGTACCGGTCAGGGCGCCCAGCGGTCGGATGATGGTGTAATGGATCAGGATGAGGGTGATGATGCTGATGAGGGCGAGCGTCAGTATGACGAACAAGAACGTGGTCATCACCTGGTCGTTGATCTTCTCCTCTATGACGACCGACGGGATCATGCTCCCGAGCTTCCATCCCAGCTGTGGGGAGGTGTAGAACACCAGATAGGAATCGTTCACATGGATGCTTCCGTTCTCAGCATCCAGGATGTCTTTCGTCGAAAGGCCCAGTACAGCGCTGATATTCTCGAACAGGTACGATTCGTTCTCATATGCCAAGATGGTCCCCGATCCATCTATGAGTATCATGCTCCCGTCGTTGGTCCCCCCGGTGGAAACGACATAATCGGTCAGTTCCTCGAGGGTGATATCGCATCCGACCACGCCAAGGAGGGTCTCGTTCGTATCGTATATGGTGATGACGATGCCGATGTTCACATCATCAGTTGTCACGGACGAATATGGGGCGGTCCTCACTATCTCGCCCGGGTTCTCCAACGCGATCTCATACCATGGTCTGTTCCGGGGGTCGTATTGCGTCGGCTCTGCCCGGGGGTATGACCTGACGAAGGCCCCGTTCTCCCTTCCCATGTATACGGAGTTGACGTAAGGGTGAGATTGCTGGAAGGATCTGAAGATCTCCACGATCTTCAGCTCCAGCGGGTCGTCAGAATAGGTGAAGTTCGCCCCGGTGGCGTTCAGGAAACTGGTGAAGTTGTCATCGTAAGGGGTGAGGACGTCCTCGTACATCGATAGCCCCAATACATCCTGTTCCACGCTCTCTATGAACGTGCTCAGGGCGAAATCGATGGACTCCAGTGATTCCATGGTATCATCTGAGATATCATCGATCTCCTGGTCCCTTAGGATGGAAGAGAGCACAGCGCTCATTATCAATATCACAACAAGGCCGATTATGAGATATTGTGAGAGCACTCTGCCAAGGAGCTTCATGTCAGTGTTATCATCACCCTTTTGAGTGTTTAATGATTGTGAATCTTTTTAATGCTCTAGGAGGGCGGTCCATGAACACGTCCCCGGGCAAGATAGGTAGCCCAGCCTTTGATACGATCGAGATGTCCGGCAGGACCGACATCATCGCGATGGACGTCCAGGCCCGTACTTTCTGATCGGCAGCCTCCTAGCGTTCTAGAACGAATACATTGGCAGGGGTGGCGACCTAATCATATAAACGAACACACGCACATCCTTACCTGGATGAAGGTCACGGTCGTCGGGGTGGAAGGGTGCGGTAGGACGGTCTTCCTCGGTCTTCTATATGAGACGCTGGTGCAAATGACCACTGCCAAAGGGAACGAGGGGAAGGATGAGGTCCGCTTCATCTGCGATCCTCGTACGGCCAAATGCCTGGGGGACGTCAGGCTTGACCTTATTTCCAAAAGATGGCCTTCGAACGAACGGAAGCAGGGCATTGCCGATTGTACGATGGACATCGGCTTTCGAAAAGGCCGCTTCCTCGGGCTGCTACCATCCAAGGAGTTCAGTACTGTCACCGTCGAGGCGGTCGAGGTCGGAAAAAGGGATGCCAGGGCCTTGGAAGGGATGACCGGCCCCGACAGCGGTCATTTCGACCCAGGGGCGCTCAGCGAGGACCTCTTGGACGCGCTCCGGGGCACCATCGTAGTTCTTCTTCTCGATGCCAGCATGGTGAAGGCAGGAAAGGGCGACGACCGGTCGTCCCTTCAAAAGGCGGATGCCCTCAACGCCTCGCTCATCGGTGTCATGATGAGGCTCAAGGCCAGGGATATCAGGGATGGTTCATGCAAATGCGTCCCCTGTCCGGTGATCGTTCTGACCAAGTTCGACCTGGTGGGCAGGATCGATATCGCTGATAAGGATGTTCAAAAGACCGCAGGCGAGTTCCTGAGAGCAAACTATCCTGAGGTGGCCAAGGTGCTCGAGGAACAGCGGCCGAAAGGGATGAAGGGGACGGTCGAGGTGATCGTCAGTGGGATGCGGACCGAAGGGAGCGAAGGTGATCTCGTGCCAGTCTCCGTCACCGACAAGGGTCAGGTGTGCATCGATTATGCCGTCGGCGGATACGGATCTCTGATCAAGGTCATCAGAAGGACGGCGGAAGGGCAGACGGGCACCAAGGTCCGAAGGACGAGATCATAATATCCTTCAACGCCTCATATAACGGTCATCGTTCCTTCCCGGCTCGATAGACAGGACCCTGTGACAGACCGGACATGATATGTCCGTGGCCCTGACCCAAGCACCGCAGCTCTGGCATCTGCGCCATCTCTGGCTGAAGCATTTGGCGCATCCCGAACCGTCCTGTGGCAACCGTGTGCCGCAATATATGCAGAACACCGGTCGTTGCGGTGCTGGAGCCATAGGTACGGTCCTCGGCTGTTGCTGAGGAACAGGCGAAGGCCTCGGAGGCATGCTGACCGGCGGTCCTGCCGACCCTCTTTTTACCGGGCACTTCGGGCATCCGGAACCATCTTCGGCCAGCCTCGTGCCACAATGGATGCAGAAGACCGGTTCATAGGAACGCCGCTTCTCCGGCTCGACCTTTTTGACATCCAGGGTCGGCTCCACCTTCTTAAGTTCAGGGGCAGTCCCCAATTTCACTGGCGGGACGGGTTCGTTCCTCTTTTCTTCCGGGACGCTCTCGACGTATCCCTTGGGTGGAAGCTTTAGGCCACTTTCTTCCGGGACCTTGCTCGTCCTGGTGGCATCGGTCACGCTCTCTTTCCCTGGGGCCGGCTCGATCTTCCGCGGTTCGATCGCAGGCTGTGTCCTCGGGGTCGGTGCTGGAGCGGCCTGGACCTCCTTGGTCTCGGCGGTCTGTTGCGCCTGCTTGGCCTTCATCATCTCATGGACCTCGGTGACGTCAACGCGCTCTTCGTCCACATCCCCGGCGACATCGCGGATCAACTGCTGGATGTCCTTGATGCGCTTAGACTCCTGCGCCTTGTCCGTCCTCTTCCCGCCGAAAAGGTCCATGAAGATCGTTCCCGAACGTCCTGTTATGAGGCCAGGATACACCGGTCTCGGGAGGTTAATGTGTTTTTTGTTATTCAATGCATCCGTGCCGCCTGAATGGCATGAAACACGGACATTCCCAATGGAAGTTCGAGGGCTGGCATGCCGAACCGACCTCATTTCGCAAGCATTTCTATTCGACCTGTTACATTGAAAATATATTTATTCCCGCCAGGCTCTCACAATCATCATGCCGGTCGCGATATTCGGGGACAGATCCTGCGGGAAGACGATCTTCCTCAGTCTTTTGTATGAGTCACAGGTCCGCTATACCAACTCAAGGGAGAACTCCGGTCCAGGTGAGTTCCGCTTCACCACGGACCCCTCCTTCACCAGCATCTTCGGCAACCACCGCACCAACCTCATGAAGGGGCAGTGGGCCGACGCCACGCTGAAGGGCAACATGGCCAAGTACAAGTTCAAGTACGGCTACCGCAGATTCTTCGCCGTCGGAGAGAAGGCGTCCTCCCGCTTCGATATAATGGACTTCACCGTATACGATATCGCCGGTGAGGACCTCGACATCCTTCGCTCCATCGAGCAGTACCGCGAGTCCATATCCACCGGCACGTACAAGGGTGAGTTCAACTTCGATTCGTTGAGCACGTCGTTCCAGGAGCTCTTGAAGTGCAACGTCCTGGTGTTCCTCATCGACCTGAGCAAGATCAACGCCGAGGCCCGTTCGGAGCGCTTCATCGAGATGCGCAACTACGACGTGTTCATGGCCACGTTGATATCCGCCGTTTCCAAGTACAAGTCCCAGGTCTATGACAAGGACGAGGACAAGGCCAAGATCTACCCCGTATTCGTGCTGACCAAGTTCGACCTCCTGGACAAGGAGATCATAAAGGCGAACGGATGGCCTGACACGTTCGACGACCTTGGCAACGACGAGCGCGGCCTGCGCGCGATGTTGAAGAAGAAGGCGGACTTCACCAAGGAGGACTATGCCAAGGAGATCCTCATGAAGTATTACAAGGACACCATGGCCTTGTCCAAGGGTGCCGCGATCGCCAACGTCTCCTTCGACAGGTCCGCGTACTTCTTCAGTGAGATACACACCGAGCAGAACGAGGACGGGGAGGTCATACCCCGTCTGAGGACGGAGAAGGGCAGCCACGAGCTCGATTATTCCTACGATGAGTACAAGGGCTTCATCGACCGCTTCCGGGAGATCGCCCATAAGATGCCTGACGAGGTCAAGGAGGACCAGGAGTTCAGGGGCGTAAAGGGATGAGCACCGTCAAGGTGGAGCATTTCATCTACGGTCCAGTGCCGAAGAAGGGCTATGCTAAGCGGGCAAGGTCCGCCAACATCAACCCCGAGGAGTACGAGAGGTTCCTGGGCTACTACATCCCGATAGACCCGGCCTACGTGAGCGCCGAGGACATGTACAACAGCGAGGCTCGTCTCGTTGCTTCCGCCTCAGGTTCGGAAGGGGTGTACTTCTCCAAGATATTCCGCCGCAGCAAGCTGGACGAAAAGGGCAGGAGCGGGATACTGACGCACACGCTGCTCGTCCCGCGCAGCGCCCTGGAGCAAGGCCTTTCATATCAGGACGTGGAAAGGGCGATAGACGAGCACGAGAAGGCCAACGGCATCCCGCTCGGGGAGATGGCACCAATGGAGCTATCATGGGAACCGGTCCCGTTCGAGAAGGAGATAGAGGGATTGAGGCCGCTCATCTCCAAGGCGACCCTGAACCGGCTCGTCGACGGTTACACCAAGGACCCGAAGATCAAGTTCGTGGTCACCTGCCGCGGCACGGAGCAGAAGGACAGGATACGTTTGGGGTACATGCTGTCCAAGTTCCTGGACATAAATCTGGGCATCGTGCCGATAGCATTCCTGAGCGAACCGCCACTGTCCCTGCAGGACACGCAGTGCAACCTAGTGCTGACGAAGTTGCCGCTAACGGTCCCTCAGAAGGGCTGGAGGGCGGTAAGCTCACTGGTGGACTCTTCGACGACGGGAGATGCCAGCAGTTCGAAGAAGGCAAAAGAGATCATCGACAGGATGTATTCAGCCTGAGACGATGCGGAACATCGCCGCCCTGGCCTTCCCGGCCTCGTCCTTTCTTACCGACTTCTCTACGGTGAGCGAGAATGCGTTCCCGTCTATCTCACCGTCCACCTTCCACGACTTGCGCGACCGCTCCTCCCTTTTGACGTCCCCGGAGGCGATCTGCATGGCCCCGATCAGATTCTCGATGTTGGAGCTGCCCACGCTGCCGTCCATCTCCAGTTCCACCGAGCGATCGAAGCTCATGCGGAACAGGAGCTTGGCGCACCGCTTGGTAAAGTCCTCTCCTACGAAACCGGCCTGGTTGAACCACACGTCCCAATCGATGGAACGGTCGTAAGGCATCGCCAGCAATGATCTGAACAGGTTGGCGTACCCGTCCGCCTTGATGAACTCCGGTTCCTTCTTCACGATGTCCGACAGGTCGATCGGTGTCCTCACCCTGGCGAAGACCTCTATGCAGTCGGCCCACTGGTCCACGGTGCCTGAGGACACCAGTTCCAATGGGTCGTACGATGAGGTGCGGGGCTGGATGGCGAAGGCCGGTCTCGCGTACCGCACATCATTAGGAGCGATGGTCTGGACCGCCTGCATCACCTGCGGCGGGGATGACACCTTGAGCGAGAAGCACTTGCGAACGATAATCATGCGGCCATCGTTCTCGATGGTCGTCTCTACCTCTACGGCGATGTCGCCCTCGACCTTTGGTATGACGTTCAATTGGAAACCGCGGTCATTGGCCGATGGCATCTCCCCCTTGTAGAAATCGAGGACGCTTATCGTTGCCTGTTCCGAGCGCCCGGTCAGGGCGTCCACATGTATGGGAAAGGCACTGTGGTTGTGCATCATTATTGTCAGGGTCGTCCCTTTTCCCAATTGTACGTTCGGGTCGGCGACCTCCATCAGCAGCCCGATCTCGATATGGTCCGAGACGTCCTGGTCCAACAACCTCTCCAGATCTGCCAGCACTGGTTCGCAATCGTCGAAATCGCCGTTGCCAAGCAATCGGTTCAGCTCACGCTCCAGTCCCTTTTCCTCCTCCCCGAAATGGAAAGAGTCCATGAGGGCCCACTTCTTCTTGAACGAGCTGTAGCGTCGTATCAGCTGGCACTCGTCCTCGAACGACCTTCGCGCCTTGCGCATGGTCCTGAGCGCCCAACCGGTGTTGTAGTCCAGCTGGTCGGCGGCGTCGAGCATGAGCCTTCTTCCGTGACGGTATCCTTCCTTGTCAGGCCCCATGATCTTGTGGATGCGAGCTATCTCCTCTATCATGAGATCCAACGGGTCGTTCTTGGACATTTTACGCTTCCCCGCCTCGACCGCTCCTAGTCAGGAGCGTTCGTCAGTGCCGTTCCATCATTTCGGGGATAAAAATAATCTTTGGTCGCCGAACCATGATGACGCGCTCCTCACAAATAGGTCGTGCCATTGTAAAAAAGGTCCCTCATGTGCGACCATTCGGAACATCTAAACTTTCTGGGCATCTTTTTTGATAATTTTGGGTCTGATTATCGATTCTGAATAGATGTATCGTTATGTGCTTATATTCTGACCAGCGTTCGAAACCTTAGTTAGTGTGATAAATGGACATCGATACGATATTGGCCCTTTTCATCAGTACCACCGCGGTATTCTCCGTATTCCTTCTACTGATGGTGCTGAGGCTAGGTCGGCAACCCTATCACTATACGTATGCCATCATTCAGATGGTCGTGATCCTGTTCATGCTGGGCTACGTGTCTGATGTCTATTCTCCTACGATCGAAGGCAAATTGATCTGGAACAACCTGGAATACTTCGGCAATCTCTTCATCCCTCTGCTGTCGCTGATGTTCGTGATGCAGTTCACAGGGATGGACAAGAACCTGGTGAACAAGATCGTATTAGCGCTGACACTGGTCTCTTTCGGTCTCCTCGCAGCGATGGCGACAAACTCCTATCATGAACTGGTATACACCAGCGTGGTCCTTGCCGATGATCCGCTGAGGTCCTTCGATGCCGAGCACGGCGTCCTGTTCTATCCGATCGTAATTCTGATGATCGGTGAGATGGTGGCAGCTTGCAGCATAATATGGAGAAGTCACATCACCACCGCCAAGGTCTTGCAGGCTCAGCACAAGGTGCTTTTGATATCGCTCCTCGCGCCGACCATATTAATGTCTCTACTGATGCCGTTCTGGCACGACCTGCCTCAGACGATAATATTCATCGCAAGCATACTCGTCAGCAGTCTGGTGATATTCCTCGGGATCATGTACTATGACATGTTCCGTGCGGTGCCCTTCACCATCGACGCCGTCGTCAGGTCGTCAAAGGACGGGATGCTGGTATTGGACGATCAGAACCGACCCATGTACATGAACACCTTCGCCAGCTCGCTGTTGGGCGTCAATGCCAACGATCGCATGAGCGTCCCGGTGAACGAGCTTCTACCGACGATACCATCCCATCTGTTCGGGAACGGGTCCGAGTCGATGAACGCGTCCATGTCGGACGTGGAACTGGTCCCAGGCCGGTCGTTCAATCTGAGCGTCAACAAGATGAAGAACACGAAGGGTCAGGTGGTAGGTCACGTGATGATCATCCATGACATCACTGATATCAAGAACGCCTCCAATCGAATGGCAAGAACATTGAAGAAGATGAGCATAATGAACCGCATCAGTCGTTATGACCTTGCCAATGAGGTCATGGCGATGAGCGAGTGTTTGACGATTATGGAAAAGGAATCTTCCATCCCCGAAGTTCGTTTCTCCAAGTTCAAGGAGATACTCAACGCCATGGACGCTCAGATATCCTTCATGAAGGACTATCAGGAGCTGGGGGAAAGGGACCCGCGGTGGCTGGACGTCGATTATTCGTTCTCATCGGTGGCGGCATCGTTCGGGCTCTTAGGTGTGGAGGTGAGATCGGCCGTGAAGGTCGAGATACTGGCGGACCCCATGCTCGACAAGGTGTTCTTCAATCTGTTGGAGAACTCCCTGAGCCACGGTGGTCATGTGACCAGGATAGACCTCACACAGCGCTACGTAGGGGATGACCTGCTACTGGTCTATACCGATGACGGGAACGGCATACCCGCGCATGAGAAACTATTGCTCTTCCATAACAGCTTCGGAGGCAGCCACATGTACGGTTTCTTCCTGATAAGGGAGATATTGGACATGACCGGGATCCGTGTGAGCGAGGAAGGGAAGGAAGGGAAAGGGGTAACGTTCAAGATACTGGTGCCCAAAGGTCGTTTCAGGGCTGTCCCAACGAACGATCAAAGTATGCCAGATATGGACCGGCCAGCTCTGTATGTGATGTAATTAACCGCACGAGGGGCCGGCCATCATTTCAATGCGATGCGGTCGGACGTTCAGGATAATAGTACCAATCAAATGTTCGTGTAGTTCACTCTTTATACACAAAAATCGAATAGATTGGTAATGGCAACCCCGCAGATCGATCTCACTGCGACGATCGATACAACAGTATTCATGACCGTAATGATCATGGCGACATTGATCCTGCTGTTCCTGGCCACATACTCTTGGCGCTATCGGGCGAACCATTCGGCCATACCATTCATTGGCTTGATGGTGCTCAGTGCCGGATGGTCCCTTTCAAGCTCGTTGATATTGCTGTCGACAGAGGAATCGACCAAGATCGTTCTGCAACTGGTCCAATATTCGTTCAGTATCCTGATACCGGTGATGGCACTGCTGACGGTCATTTTCTATATCGATCCGTCCCGAAAGCCCACCTACAGACTTTGTCTCAGCGTGTTCATATTACCCATCGTCAATATGATCATCTTGATCACGAACGGCTATCATCAGCTGTTCTTCACAGAATATGTATTCTCATCCAACGACGGCTCTTTGGTACTGACGAACGGGTTCGGCCCTGTATTCTATTCCACCGCGATCTATTCCTACTTGGCAATAATCGCGTCCACCGCGCTGCTCGTCCGCCACATGGGCCAGGTCAAGGGAATTTACCGCAGGCGGGACATCATGGTGGCGGTTGGCATCGCCCTTCCCTTCATTGGCGATGCATCATTGATGGTCGGCATCACTCCCGGGCCCGGAATGTCCTTCGCCCCGGTCCTGCTCATCTTCATGGGCGTCATCCTGATGTTCGCCATGTTCCGATATCATCTGTTCGACATCACCCCGATCGCCAGGAGCGTCGTCTGGGACAACACTCCTGATCCATCCTTCCTGATAGATGGTTCCGGACGGGTTCTTGACGCGAACCGGGCCGCCTGTGAGGTGATCGGGATCGATGCCAAGGCGTTCAATGGAGCATCTGCGAATGACCTGTTCGCCTCCGAACCGGGGCTCATAGGTCTGCTCTCGAAGGCACCGCCCGGCAAGGTCGAGATCGAATTGGGCAAGGAAGGATTCCGAAGGTTCTTCGATGCGCACACGATAGCGATGAAGGACAAGGCTGGCATGAGCATGGGCACGCTACTGTACATGCGCGACATCACCGACCACAAGAACCTGGAGACGGCCATCCAACACAAGGCCTTGCGATATCGTTCGCTCCTCGACAACATACCGTTGCCCTTGGCGCTCATCGATCGGAACGACGGCTCGTTCGTCTATCTGAACCCTGAGATGGACAAGCTGCTGCAGGGCGAACACGAGCAGCTTCTCAAGACCAAGGTGACAGACCACCTGGTCACTCTCGATGACATAAAGGTCCTTTCGAGCAGATTGGTGGACGAGGGTGCGGTGAATGATTTCGAGACCCTCGTAAAAAGTAAGGGCGATAAAAGTATCTGGGCA
Organism: Methanomassiliicoccales archaeon; assembly: GCA_028682895.1. Taxonomy (GTDB): domain Archaea; phylum Thermoplasmatota; class Thermoplasmata; order Methanomassiliicoccales; family UBA472; genus UBA472. The sequence goes on along the minus strand of JAJRAK010000029.1, from coordinate 19,623 downwards.
TATCTGGCGGCCATACCTATCACGGTCGATGATCAGGACTACATGCTGCTACTTATCAGGGACATCAGCGACCGAAAGATGGCCGAATCGTTGAAAGCAGCTAACAAGAAATTGAGCCTCATCTCCGGCATCACCCGGCACGACCTGTTGAACAGGTTCACGGTCGTAGGGAGCTACATACAATTACTGGAAGGGGTCGAGGACAAGGAGCGCCAAACGAAGATTCTACTGAAATTGGAGAAGAACACCCAATCCATAATGGAACTGATCGAGTTCGCCAAGGACTACGAACAATTGGGGGTGAAGGCGCCCGTATGGCAGAACGTCGGTACGGTGTTCGAACGGGCCACCATCCAATTGGACCTCACCGGTATCGATATCAAGACCGAACAACGGCCGTTGAACGTATTCGCCGACACGATGCTGGAAAAGGTCTTCTATAATCTGCTGGAGAACTCCCTCCGTCACGGTGGCCGCGTCAAGTCGATATCCCTAAGATACGAGCCCAAGGACGATGGGACGCTCCAAATGGTCTATGAGGACGATGGGGAAGGGATATCATTCGAGGACAAGAAGAACCTGTTCAAGCAGGGGATGGGCAGGAACACAGGCCAGGGCATGTTCCTGACCAAGGAAATACTTCAGATCACGGGGATATCGATAGAAGAGCATGGTGAGCCAGGTCGTGGTGTGCGTTTCCTTATGACCGTGCCTAAGGGCATGTTCTATTTCAGGGATGAAGATGGCTTGGCCAAATGAGGTCCCGAGGACACCATTTCCCCATCATCCGGATCAATGCCCTTCTTCCATCATGTTCACGATGGCGCTCTTCTGCAATTGCGTTATCAGCGGAAGCTCGAAGACGATGACGGTCCATTCATCATTGGCCTGATATGTGAGCAATGACCGGGTCCCATCGAACACCATGAGAAGCTCAGGTCGGTACCTTTCGTCGTTCTTCTCGATCTTGCCCTTGTACGCCTCGAAATAGGCCTTGGCCAATGGATCGGTGAATCTCGTTGGCTCGATTATGGTGACGCCCGGCATCGCCTTCCTGAAAGCATCGGCACCATCGGTCAACAAGCATCGCACCTCGGCCTTCTCCGCTACTTTCACCAGGTCCTTGGATATCTTCCTCATGGTCGATGAGCGGGTGCAGATGACGAGCAGTTCGTCGTTCGTCTCGGCGATCATCGTTCTCACCTGGTTCCGTACGCCGAACTCCCCCTTGATGTGCCATATGGGGAACGTTCGCTTCTTCGCCTGCAGGCTGAGGTCGTTCAGTTCCGCGGTGGCCAGGTGTATGGACCTTTCCAGTCCTTCTCTCAGGGATATCATCAGGTCCCCCGGGTCAATGGCCCTATAGCTCTTCGGGTATCCTTGCCAGACCTCGACGTAACCTTTCATCTCCAGGGACTCCAGGATGTCGTAGACCCTCGGTCTAGGTACATCACTGGCCTCGTGGACCTGCCTGGCAGTTCCCTCTCCCAGGCCTAGGAGCCCGGAGTAGACCTTCGCTTCGTACTCGGACAGTCCTAACTTCATGAGCTCCTTGACCAGTTTTTCAAACATTGTAACTCTCAAAGTTACAACAATTATATCAATCGTAGCCCCTCAATCATGGCCCGGTCGGCAGCTAGAACGGCGGCCTACCTACTATTACGAAGGAATGGTGCAAAGATGAGATACAGTGGGTTGAAGGGCGCGATCAAGAATGAGATGGACGGCAGGTTCCTGAAACAGCTTGCCGTGCTCGCCGTTATGACATTTCTGATACTGAACATATTTACACTGGCATTCGAGAAAGGACCGACCAGTGACATTCCCATCGACGTCGTCGACATGGACCAGGGGTTCAACAACATGTCCATCTCATCCGCGGTGATCGGCGTCATGTCAAACACCACCACGCTTGATGTGACGGTCGAGGGCGGATCGAGCATTGACGATGCCTTGGACGCTCTGGATGACGGTGATGTCGAAGCGGTCGTGGTCTTCAACGAGAACTTCACCAGGGACATCATGATATGGCTGACAAATGCCAAGAACGGCACTTCCAGCGCTCCCATTCCGCTGGTGATATATGTCGACGGCAGCAATCCTTCGGTGTACAGTGTTGTTTGCATCGAGGTCCAGCGTGATATGCAAAAGGTGCTGGTGGCGATGTTCAATCTATCGCAGCCAGTGAGCTTTTCCATCGACGTGGTCTACGGCGAAGGGACGGACTCCCGTGATTTCATGGCGCCGGCCATCGCAGGCCTGGTGATATTCATGCTCGTACTGCTCTCGGCGATGATGTCCCCCAATGGCAAGAGGGAGGATGACGATCATACGCTCGGGGAGACGCTCTTCGCCCAGTCGGTCCGTGCTTGCGTGATCGGTATGGTGCTCTCGTCCATTGCGCTGATCACGTTCGACCTCTATGGCGTGATGACGGTCGGGGACGACCTGACATCGTTCACGGTCTTCACCATATTGGCATTGGCCAGCTTCAGCATGGGCCGGTTCCTGTCCATCATCAACGGCCGGGCTCCGCAGGTGACAATGGTGATACTGCCCCTGCTGATCTATCCGGCCATCTTGCTCGGGGGCATAGTCATCCCCGTATCGGCTTTGCCCGGATACCTGCTGCCGATCTCGTACCTATATCCTCTTACCTATGCCATCGTCGGTGGCCGTTCGGTAATGGTCAGTGGCATGGGCTGGGATGGATGCATGGGGGAGCTGACCGCATTGGTGGTCTATACAATAGTGGCATTGGCATTGACCTGGGCGGTAGAGACCTGGCTCTCTCATCAGAAGGATAGGTGACCCCCGGTCTCGACGGTCCCGGGACCAAAGCGCCCTCCCTACGGATGAGGTAACGACATGAGGGCGCTCAAACCACCTTTTTTCTTATTTCCGTCATCGCCAGCAAATAATTAATTACCGTTGGGCCATCACCCGTCGTTTTGAGGTGGTAGGAACATGGGCGACAGTAAGAATATCAATGTCATTCTAGCAATACTCGTGGCACTGGTGATCGTTGAAGCAGGTGCTCTGGCGATGGTATGGGGCGGCATGGCATCGGTCTCCGACGACCTGGACGAACAGATATTGGAGGTGGAGGCGACCCAATACCTGGTGAACGTCTCTGCCGATATCCAGCAGGAGCTCGTCCTGATAGATCATGCCACATCCGAGGCGGCCACCGAGCTTCAGGGGCGCGATCTGAACGATAGTAATGCTGGCATGGTCCTCAGGGCCGTCGCCAACGTTTCATCTAATATTGTGAGCGTCCTCACGACCGACGTCAACGGCACCATCCTTACCGTTCAACCATCATCGTTCTCCAACATCATCGGGATGGACATCAGCTATCAGGACACCATGGAACTGGCGTTGGAACAAGGACGGTCCGCCATCAGTCCCCTCGATTGGGTGGTGCAGGGATACTACGCAGTGTACATGGTCTACCCGGTCTTCGATGATGAGGGCAAGATCAACGGAACCATCGCCCCCATGTTCCGTCCTGATTGGATGATCGGCAACATCACCGAGGCACAGGCGAACGACGAACTAAGCATCATGACCTTGCAGGAGGACGGCGTCGTCCTTTACGACATTGACGAGGGCCAGATCGGAAGGAACACCTTCACCGACCCCATATATGAGAACTTCACTGAGATCAAGGCCATCGCCCACAGGATGGTCGACGAGAGCAGCGGCGTCGGCAGCTATTCGTTCATAACTTCCGGGGAAGAGGTCCGCAAGGAGGTCATCTGGACCACCGTCGGGCTTTTAGGGGTGCAGTGGACAGTATCGGTGATTAGGTTGGTCTGAGCTCACCGCCGGTCGATGATGGATGGTGCTCAAGGTCTGCGGCCGCAGTATATGGTGTATATGCCGTCCTTGAACACCACATCCACATCGGTGAATCCAACGTCCTTCAAAAGGGCCAACTGGTCCGTCAAGGTGTCCAGGCAGGCGTGGTGCGCCTCGACCTGATGATGCCCGTTCATCAGGGCCATGCCCTCGGTGAACTGGGCGTCGTCGCAACGACGGCGCATCCACTCCTCCCACAGCTCTAGATACCAGTTCTCCAGCGATTCCGTGGGCGGAAGCATGGTGTCTATGTTCACGAAATGTCCTCCCGGGCCCAGGTTCCGATAGATGAGCTGGAACATGCGCCTCTTGTCCTTGAGCGTAAGATGATGGATGGCAAGGGATGAGATCACCAGGTCGAACGGCCCCATCCTAGCATCGGTCCTTATCATCTCCTCGAAGCTGGTGTTGACGTATTTCACCCGCTCATGATTTGACAATTTCTTCCTGGCCTTCTCTATCATCTCAGGGGAGGCGTCCACCAGCACCGCGGATATCGTCCCGTCGACGTCCAGCAGTCTCCGGGTGAGCACTCCGTCCCCGCAACCCAGGTCCATGATCGAATTGCCCTTCTTGCCCGACAGGAAGTGCCTGTAATACGAAGCGGCAAGGTCGAACATTCTCTGCCGTTGCGGTATCTTCAGGTCCACGGCGTCCAGGAACCCGTCCACGAAATCGCCGTCCGTCCAGTCTGAATCCTTGAACTCGGTCATCTGCTCCCATCCCTAAGGTTTCATTCCTGGTGCGGTATTAAAACGGTGCGGTGCAAGCGATATTCATGTCCAAATCCGGAAGAACATGGATCAGATAGGGGCAAGTGAACGGTCGCATCCAATGATCATATATGGATATAATCGGACGATCCAGGAAATTAAAAGATAAAATTAAGGAATTTGGGGCATTCGCCCCAAAAAGGTTTCAGATACTAGTTTAGAACCTGTCCTTCGGCTTGTGCTTCTGGAAGCAGTCCCTGCAGTAAACAGGCCTGCCCTCAGTCGGTTTGAAAGGGACCTGGGTCTTTGCTCCGCAGTCGGAACAAACTACATCGTGCATCTCGCGGGGCCCGTCGTTTCTGGGGCGGAAGCCCCCGGAATTACCTCTGTTGCCATACATTGACTAAACTACCTATGTTGTTATTTCCTACTTCCTTGCGGTCGTAAGATAGAATTGCGATAACGTCTCTGGTATTTAACTGGATTGTACGTAACTCGTGTTAAAGCTGAAAAATGACCGATTTTCATTGAAAAAACACACCGATGAAAGCCCCGGGTCGTTCAAAGTTCACTCTTTAGGAATCGGTATCTAAATATCCCCTTTCCGCCCTCACCCTCCTCAATCGGTATCAGGGGGATCGACTTATGAGGAGCATTTCTAAGAGATTGCTGAGCATAGCTTTCGTTTTATTCATGGCCGCCATCTTTATTTCAGTCGGAACGTCTGGCACGGCCAGCGCTACGGACGCTGTTAAAGCACCTACACTTACCACTCATTCACCCATAATCATCTACAACGAATCACAACTGGTGAGCATGGCAGCGTCGGAAGGATGGAGTGGAGATGGATCTTCATCCAACCCCTACAGCATTCTAGCTTATGATATAACGGCCAGCACTTATTGCATCTACATCGCCAACACCGTTTCATATGTCACCATAAGTTATTGCAATCTTCACGGCGCCTCATCCGATGGCGGGATCGTCCTGGTCAATGTCCAGCACGTGCTCATAGTGAACAACAACTGTAACGGCAACTATTACGGTATCCACATGTACGGGGGCAGCAGCAACAACACCCTCTCGGGCAACACCGTGAATGAAAATACTTACATGGGCATCCTTGTCGAAAATTCACATTATAACCAGATTCTCAGCAACACCTGCACCACCGGTTCATACGACAGCGGCATACGCATCACCGGTTCGAACCACAACATCATCAGCGGCAATACGCTTACCGGTCATTTCCACAGCATACTCCTCGAATACTCTAACAATAATACGGTCTCAAGAAACACCTGCGTCAGCGGGTACTATAACTGCATCCTTCTGAGCTCTTCCAGCTATAACGATGTATCGAACAACACATGTCGTAGCTCCAATCGCAACGAAGACGACTACAGCGGGAACGGGATCCAGCTGGAATCCGGAAGCACGTTCAACACCGTCAGTTACAACACCTGTTACAGCAACATCCGTGGCGGAATACTCGTCTGGGGCTCCAGCAACAACACCATATCGTACAACACCTGCTATAGCGATAGGAACGGTATTTACATCCTATCCTCGTCCAACTGCACCGTCGTAGCCAACACCTGCAACGGCAACACGAACGGCATCAATGTCGGGTACTCTCCCAACACTACGATCACAGGCAACACCTGCAACGGCAACACGAACGACTGCGGTATCAGGTCTCTCTCGTCATCCAACTTGATCGTGACGAACAACGTGTGCAACAATGACTACTTCGGCATTATGCTTGTAAGCTCAAACGGCGGCATCGTATCGAACAACGTTTGTATCACAGGTAGCGACAGTGGCATCCGCCTGGAATCATCGTTCAGCAACATCATCGATAACAACACCTGCAATAACTTCATCTCGCACGGCATATGCCTGGCATACTCTGGGTGCGAAAACAACAGAGTAACGAACAACACCTGCACCGGGAACACCAATGGCATACACCTCTACAGCTCCGACAGCAACTACATTGCTAACAACGATCTCGTCGGGAACAAGGACAGGGGCATCTATGTCGTGGTTTCCAGTGATCACAACCATTTCGAGAACAACACCTGTACGACGACCAATTCGGGCAGCTCGGGCATCTTCGTCGAGAGCTCGACGAACGAGACGATAACCAACAACCTCTGCTACAGCACCGTGTACGGGATATTCCTCAATGCGGTGACGGAGAGTACGGTAGCCAATAACACTTGCTATGGTAGCATGATAGGCATATACGCATATTCATCAGGTGATAACCTGGTGTCGAACAACACCTGCACCGAGAACACCCAGAACGGAATATCGCTCTTTAGTTCCTGTTCCAGTAATGTCATCTCCGAGAACAATTGTTCTGACAATGATGGTATCGGTATCTCATTGGCTAGCAATTGCAACTTCAATACTATCATCAACAACACCTGCATCGGGAACGTCAATACCGATTACGGTATCTACGTGGGTTCCTCGTTTAATAATACCATTTCGGGGAACACATGTAACGGGGACATCGATTGCTCATACAGCATCTATCTCTACTACTCCGATGACAATGTCGTCATGAACAACACCTGCCCCAACGGTCAGGATGGGATATGGGTCTACTACTCCAGCAGAAATGTCGTATCGGGCAACCTGCTCTGCAACAACAGCATAGGTGTCAGCATTGACACGGGGTTCAACAACATCGTCACGAACAATACGCTCGTAAACAACTCAGTGGGCGTCCAGATATTCAGTTCGAACAGCAACACGATCTCGAACAACCTGTTCTACGACAGTAACGTCACCGGTGTGAACCTGCTGTCCTCTTCCTACCTGAACGTGACAGGCAACACGCTCATCAACAGCACCGATGGCATCCGGGCGGAATACTGTCATCATATCGATATCGATGACAACACGCTCAATGAAAACGCGAACGGTACGTACCTGTTCTCCTGCAACAACATCGAGGTGTTCGAGAACCGCATCATGTACTGCTACGGCACAGAAGCTGGCTACGGGGTCTATCTGCTCGATTCCTCTGATTGCGACATCTGGAACAATACCTGCGAATACAACATGCGCGACATCTGCCTCGACTCCACCTCAGGCAGCACAGTGACCGGGAACGTCTGCGAAGGGTCATGGATCAGTATCTTCATCCGCTCGGAAGGGAGCACGATCTCCCAAAACAACCTGGTATCGAACAATAGCTGCACCAGTAGCTTCTGCGGCATTGCGTTGTTCACGAATTTGAACAGCACCGTGGTGGGGAACAGCTGTTCGAACCACAATTTCGGGATAAACATCACGGAATCTTCAGGCATCAACGTGACAGGCAACCAGATCATCTACGTTAACATGGGCATATGTTTCTATCAGACCAACGATAGCGCCATCTCCTCCAATCTCATCGGCCTATGCGGCGAGGGAGTGAAGATCGAGGAAAGCCACAGGAACATCATCAACGAGAACATGATCGCAATGGCCGATTACGGCATATCTTTGTATGACAGCAATGACACCGTCGTGTACGGCAACTCAGTCAATAGCAGCTCGGACAACGGCATCTATCTCAATAATTCTGAGAACAACAGCATCAACGCCAATTCCATCTACGGGAGCGACGGCTACGGCATCTATCTGAACGCATCGACCGGAAACCTGCTGTTCGGGAACGAACTGACATCCAACAACGGCGCAGGCGTCGTTTATAATTCATCGGCCGTACAGGCATACGATGACGGCGACAACAGATGGAACTCCACATATGGCAACCTCTGGAGCGATCGGACATATCCCGATGCCGATCACGACGGCTTGGTTGACGTGAGCTACGCCTTGGACGGCGGCGCAGGGAATGCTGACCTACGTCCGATCGCGAACGCTTCGATAGGTATCACCTCCCCAGCGACGTTAGCCTATACCAACATCTCCAACATCACCATCCGCGGGGAGGCGGCGGACGCATGCATAACGTCGATCGTGTGGTACAACGATGCTAACGATGAATCTGGATCATGCATCGGTACGACAACATGGACTGGCAACGTGAGCCTCATGGAAGGGACCAACAACATCACCGTCACCATGACCGATGCCCTAGGTCGCGTCCTGTCCGATAATGTGACAGTGGTGTACAGCACCGGTATCACGTTCTCTCTGACGCCCGCGGACGGTTCGACATTCTATACAAATCAGAACACCCTGGATATCTACGTGAACGTGTCAGATTACGCTCCTATAGGGTTCGAGAGGCTGCGTATCATGAATTGTTCTCTTAGCAGTTTTATGGGCATTATCTTTTACACAAACTATGATGGCATCATTGCCACGATAGGCTTGAGCACGGAGGGCAATGGCTACTTTGAATGTACTTTCGTCGATATGGCTGGAAATAGCGTTCATGGCATCTTTTACTTCATCTACGATGTCACAGCCCCGTCCCTGGCCATCGATGCACCAGCAAATGGCTATGTGAACAGTACCGGCAGCGTGATGGTGACATGGACCGCCAGCGATACCCTCTCTGGCATAGACCATTACGCCGTCAGCTCTGACGGGACCACCTGGACGAACGTCACCGGTACGGAGCACATGTTCTCCTTGGCCGATGGCAACTATACATTGTTCGTGAGGGCCTATGATCGCGCTGGCAACTTTAACGAGACCAATGTGACCGTCTCCGTCGATACCACCGCCCCGGTGGTCGTGGTATCATCCCCTGCGAACGATTCGTACCACGGTAACGGTGTGGTGCCTGTCAATTGGACCGTTAGTGATGCAATCGCCGGGGTCAGCAGCGTCCTGATACGCTTTGACAACGGCACCTGGGTCAATGTAACGGATGTCACCAGCTACACCAACGGCACGCTCTCCGAGGGCATTCATACGATATACTTCAACGCCACCGACGCCCTCGGCAACTACATCGTGACCTCGATGGTCATCATCATCGACCTGACCGATCCCACGGTCTACATCACCTCGCCCGCGAACGGAACGAGCCTTAACCCGGGCACGGTCCTTCTGTCCTGGGAGGCCGAGGATATCATCGGCATCGCCAACTGCAGCATCAGTGTGAACGGGGGGGAATGGGTATTGGTGAATGGCACCAGCTACTTGTTTACCGACCTGGCCGAAGGCAACTACACGGTCCGCGTAAGGGCATATGACAACGTAGGGAACTTCAACATCACCGCGATCTCGTTCATCATCGATCGGACCGACCCGTCGGTGACGATCACAGTGCCATCTGACGGTTCCTACGATGCCGACAGCAATGTAACTATCACCTGGACCGGAAGTGATGACCGGTGCGGTGTGGACCACTACTGGGTGAGCGTGGACGGTGTGATCACAAGTCTCCCCGCTAACGCCACTTCCTACACTTTTAGAGGGGCATCTGACGGCACGCACATCATTTCCGTCAGGGCGTTCGACAAGGCCGGGAACAACGAGTGGATGGTCATCACGGTCATCGTGGACACGACCGCTCCATCGGTCGTGATCACAGCTCCCGGCAACGGCTCCTATCTGAACGACCCAGCTGTCACGGTCACATGGACGGCCTCCGACGTCACGTCCGGCATATCTCACACGGAGATCAGTATGGATGGGACGACCTGGACATCGGTGAGCGGCAGCTCGTACGCACTGTCCACCCTCGCTGACGGTACCTATACCGTACAGCTCAGGGCGACGGACGCCGTCGGCAACATCGGGTACGGACAGGCGACGTTCGTGGTAGATACCATCGCCCCGGTCCTGGAAGTGACCCCCGCGGACGGTGCTCACTCCAACGATGTTGACCTGGTGGTATTCTGGAACACCACCGATGCTTCCGGCATATTATACTGCAGCGTGAGCACGGACGGTGTGAACTGGGCCGTCGTGAACGGAACGAGCTACGCGCTCAACGATCTCGACGATGGCAACTACACCATATACGTCAGGGCGTACGACCTGGCCGGCAACTTCAACGAAGGCATCGTCCACCTGATCATCGATACGGTATCCCCGACGATCGTTGCGCACTCACCCATGGGCAGCGGCGCCGCGGTCAGCTCCGCCATTATCGCGGTGTTCTCCGAGGACATGGACGCCAGTACGATCTTGGTCACCATCAGCGGTGTAGACGGCGCCATATCCGGCCGCGGCACGACCTATTCCTTCATACCCGCTTCCGATCTGGAATACAACAGTGATTACACGGTCACCATGAGCGGAAAGGACCTTGCCGGCAACACCGTATCGCTGACATGGGCCTTCAGCACCATCGACGCAGGCGATGTCGAGGGAGATCTGGTCGATGCCTACGGACGTGGATTGGCGAATGTGACGATCACACTTAGCAACGGCATGACTGCGACGACGGACGAGGAAGGTCACTTCCTATTCGAGGACGTCCCGACCGGAACGTACGAGATGACCGCCGAGCGCGATGGTTATGACATGCTCAGCATGAACATCACCGTCACCGCCGAGGAGACGCTAGCACTGGACGAGGTGGAGATGGACAAGACCCTGAACGGGGGCGGCGACATCTTCATCATCGTGGCCATAGTCATCATCGTCGCCATGGCCGGTGCCGCGGTCGTGATGATGGTCCCTAGAAGGGTGAAGTGAGCGCAAACCCCTTCCATCCAAACATTTTTCTTTCTCTTTTCTTTCGGACCATCCTCATCCGCGCGGGCCCGTCCATCATCGCAAATGTGCTTCGGTGTCATCCTTCTCCATAATCGATATCGTAATATCCTTCCAAGTGTTGGAGATAATTAAGCATCGGAGTTGTCATGGTGATCGAGACCAATTCTTTGTCGCAACTTTTGTTGGTGTTGAGCGAAGCGACGATCCTTTTCCTGGTACTGTTCCTGCTATTCATCGTTTGTATAGCTGGTGTTGTCCTTCTCTCGATCAAGCACGACAAGTTCTATTTTCCCCGACTTATGCGTGCCGGTTTCAAGTTCATGGACGGCGTCGTGCGCAGCGTCTGCAAGTTCGCCGGTGTCGAGGACAACAAGCTTACCGTCTTCTTCATACGATTGCACAACAGCATGAGCGAGAGCGATTTCGCCAACACCGATTTCAAGGACAGGGCCATCTTCCTTCCGCATTGCCTCCGCTCATCACAGTGCCCGGCCAACCTCACTCCTGAGGGACTGTTCTGCAAGCACTGCGGGAAGTGCGAGCTGGACCACACGATAGATGAGCTGGAAGGGATGGGCTACAAGGTCTTCATCGTTCCAGGTTCCACCTTCATCAACCGCATGGTCAAGAAGTACCTGCCCCGTGCCATCATCGGTGTCGGCTGCATAAGGGAGGTCAAGGACGGACTGGAGTTCGCCGATAAGATAGGGGTCATCGTCATGGGCGTGATCAACAAGACCGATGGTTGCGTAGAGACCCTGGCCGATCTGCAAGAGCTCATGTCGATCGCTATGCTGAGATCTCCTCACACGTGAACGGGCCGACGGGTCTCTGCGCTCAGCGCCTTTTTATCCATTATGCATAGATCAAAATTAAAAGAGAGGGCACCAGGCATCCGAGCCTGACCCTTTCTCGTTAAGGTGCTGGTCCCGCATCCCCTCTCTTTCGCTCAGAGATGCGGGGCCGGCGTTGTTCCTAGGCTCAGATCACGCCCTGGTCCATCATGGAGTCGGCGACCTTGAGGAAGCCGGCGATGTTGGCACCGACCACATAGTTGCCCGGGCTGCCGTACTTCTTGGCGGCGTCCGCGGCGTTCTTGTGGATGTTCACCATGATCTGATGGAGCTGGCGGTCGACCTCTTCCGCGGTCCAGGACAATCCGATGTGGTTCTGGCACATCTCCAGACCGGAGGTGGCCACACCGCCGGCGTTGGAGGCCTTCCCGGGGGCGAACAGCACGCCGTTCTTGATGAACAGCTCGACCGCCTCGGGGGTCGAAGGCATGTTTGCGCCCTCGGCCACGGCGATGACGCCGTTGTCGATGAGCTTCTTTGCATCCTTCTTGTCCAGCTCGTTCTGGGTGGCGCAGGGCAGGGCTATGTCGACCTTGGCCTCCCACGGCCTCTTGCCCTCCCAGTAGTCGCACTTGTACTTCTTGGCGTACTCGCTTATCCTTCCGCGCTGAACGTTCTTCAGCTCCATGATGTAGGCCCATTTCTTGGCGTCGATGCCGGCCTTGTCATAGATGGTGCCGTCGGAATCGGACAGGGTGACGACCTTGCCTCCGAGCTGGGTGACCTTTTGTACGGCGTACTGTGCCACGTTCCCAGAGCCGGATATGGCCACGGTCTTTCCATTGAAGTCCATCTTCTTGGTCTTCAGCATCTCCTCGCAGAAGTAGGTGCAGCCGTAGCCGGTGGCCTCGGGCCTGACGAGCGAGCCGCCCCAGTTGATGCCCTTTCCGGTCAGCACGGACTCGTACCTGTTAGTGATCTTCCTGTATTGTCCGAACAGGAAGCCTATCTCCCTTCCGCCCACACCGATGTCCCCGGCGGGAACGTCGGTGTCCGGTCCGACATATCTGACAAGTTCGGTCATGAAGTTCTGGCAGAAGCGCATGACCTCGGCGTCGCTCTTTCCCTTAGGGTCAAAGTCCGAACCGCCCTTGGCGCCGCCCATGGGCAGGCCGGTGAGGGAGTTCTTGAACACCTGCTCGAATCCCAGGAACTTAAGGATGCCCAGGTTGACAGAGGGGTGGAATCGCAGTCCGCCCTTGTAGGGGCCGATGGCGCTGTTGAACTGCACCCTGTAGCCGCGGTTGACCTGTATCTCTCCCTTGTCGTCCATCCAGGTGACGCGGAACATGATCTGGCGGTCAGGTTCGATCATTCTCTCGAGTATCTTCTTCTCCAAGTACTCAGGGCGCTTCTTGAGCACCGGCTCCAAGGACTCCAGCACCTCGGTCACTGCCTGGTGGAATTCCTTCTCTCCCGGGTTCTTCGACACTACCTTGTCTAATAGGTCCTTCGTCAGCATTAAAAAATCTCCTATCTGATCTCACAGCCGCACGAAACGGCAAAGAGACGAAGGAAATCATCATTATATAATCTGTGGTGCAAATGAGCATTGAATGCCACCTTTTTATGGATATTGAACAACATTTGCTTAAAAAATATTAAAAAAATGTTCATTTGTACAAGCCGTATAAATACATTAAAAACAACTGATTTTAGTGCCCGGCCATAGACGAAACATCGAGCATATGCATTAAATAATAAGGCCATGATGCGATAAAATACGTAAAAACGCAAGCCGCCAAGGGTTCCTGAGGGCCTTCCGGCACTATGACATATTTTTCGTAAATATGTTGCGAGGATGCCGTGGTCCGCGTTAGCATGCGACCTTGGGGGAATGGGGGAGTGAGATCTGGTATGAAGGAAGAATGCCTTGCGGCCGTGAAGATCGACCAGGACCTATGTAGCCGATGCAAGGTCTGCTATTCGCTCTGTCCTTTCGAGGCCATCAATGAGGGTCCCGAAGATGGTAAGATCAGGATCGACATACAGAAGTGCCAGGTCTGTGGGATATGCTACAGCGCCTGCCCTGTGTCAGCCATAGAGATGGCATACTACAAGCTCGAGGACATGCTTGACCAGGTGCTCTCAGTACCCGAGAACGAGAAGGCCGTTACGTACTTCCGGTTCGAGGATACGGGGAACCAGGTGCCACCAGGTCATGGTGAGGGGAGGGCGGAGACGTTGGTCCTCATGTGCCGGGGCAATTCTCCGAACGACAGCGAGGTCATGGACATCCTGACCGACCAAGGCCTGAGCGGTCAGAGGTACGTCGTCCTTCGTGTTCCCTGCGCCGGAAGGATCCCTACGAGCTTCATATTCAACGCTTTGCACTCAGGGATGAAGAACGTTGTCTCCATCCAGTGCCAGGATGGTTTCTGCCGCATGAAGGAAGGGACCAACATCGAGACCAGGCGCATGCTCCTGGGCATGGCCGTCATAGAGCAATTCGGTTACCGCCAGGGGACCATCAAGGTGGTGAAATATTCCCGCAAGGCGGTCTGGATGAGCAAGGAGTGCGTGGGATGCGACAAGTGCGTCTTCATCTGTCCTTACGGGGCGATCAAGGCGGAGCCATTCTCCTCGCCAACGATAGACGCTAAGAAATGCGTGGGCTGCGGTGCTTGCCAGATGGTCTGCCCGCATCACGCCATCCAGGTAAAAGGCTTCGAGTTCGACCGCGTCCTATCGTCGTATCAGGGAGCGGCCAAGGTCCTGAGGATGACCGGAAGGAGGCCGACCATACTCATTTTCAGTTGCCAGTGGTCCGAGTTCTCGGCATTGGACCATCCCGACGAATTGCTCAAGGGAAAGAACGCCCTCATGCTGGAGATACCATGCTTCAAGAGCATGGACCCGGTGCACGTCGTCAACGCCCTCCGCCAAGGGTTCGACGGGGTCATGGCCGTGGTCTGCTCGGCCAAGGACTGCAAGCTCCAGGACGGAAGGGACGCTGCGGAGAGGCAGCTCGAGGTCCTTTATCGCTATCTTAAGAAGCTCGACCTGCTCGACAGGTTCGAGATGCATGAGCTCTCGCCCCGGTGCGAGGGCGAGTTCAATGATAAGCTGGAGGCCTTCCATAAGAGGATCGCCTCGCTGCCGTCCGTCACCGCGGACGTCAAGAAGGGGGCTGAGTGATAATGTACGCGATAGTGACCAAGACACAGCTGGCGCACAAGGAGACACTGTTCGAGGTGGATGCGCCGGACATAGCCGCCAAGGCTCAGCCGGGACAGTTCCTCATCGTCATCCCCAAGCAGGGCGGGGAGAGGGTGCCTCTCACCATATGCGCCTATGATGTTCAAAAGGGGACCATATCGTTCGCCTTCCATGAGGTCGGCAAGACGACCAAGGAGATGGGCACTCTCGAGAAGGGCGACCATCTGTTCAACGTGACGGGACCGCTGGGCAATCCTTCGGAGATAAAGAAGTACGGCCGCGTCTTATGCGTAGGAGGGAGCATAATGATAGCTCCCCTCCTTCTTCAGTCCAAGGCCATGAAGGCCGCGGGGAACCATGTGACGACCGTGCTGGGATGCCGCAGCAAGGAGTTCCTTTTCATGATGGACGAGGCCAAGGCCGTCAGCGACGAGGTGTACGTAGCTTCGGACGACGGCACCATCGGCGAGAAGGGGATGGAGTTCCTAAGCGACCTGCTCAAGAATGAGCGGTTCGACCGCTGCGTGGTCATGGGCCCGGTGGTCATGATGAAGGCCGTGAGCGATATCACAAGGCCATACGACATTCCTACGACCGTTTCCCTGACGCCGATAATGATCGACGGGATGGGCATGTGCGGGGTGTGCCGCGTGACCGTCGGAGGCAAGATGCTATTCGGCTGCGTCGACGGTCCGGAGTTCGACGGCCACAAGACCAATTTCGACGAGCTGATCAAAAGGCAGCGGACCATGCTGCCCGAGGAAAGGCTCAGTTCCATCCTTTGGGAGACCGACGGGGGGTGCCAGTGTGGCAGAAGATGAGACCGGGCATAAGGAAGGACGCGCCAAGATGGACGAGGACGTCACCATGCCCCGCCAGGAGCCCAAGGTGAGGGTGAAGAACTTCGAGGAGGTCGCGCTCGGGTACACCGAAGAGATGGCCATCAAGGAAGCAAAGAGGTGCCTCAAGTGCAAGAAGCCCCTGTGCCGCCAGGGCTGTCCCGTCGACGTTCCCATACCGGAGTTCATCGACCTCCTGCTCCAGGGAAGGTACGAGGATGCCATCACGGTCATAAAGACCAAGAACGCGTTGCCCGCCGTATGCGGACGCGTATGCCCGCAGGAACAGCAATGCCAGATGAAGTGCGTCCGGGGAAAGAAGGGCGACCCGGTGAACATCGGGCGCCTGGAGAGGTTCCTGGCCGACTGGGAGAGGGAGCACGGGGTCAAGATGCCCGAGAAGGCCCTGCCAACGGGCAAGAAGGTCGCTATCATCGGCGCCGGGCCCGCCGGGCTCACCTGCGCCTCCGACCTGGTCAAGCTGGGCCACGAGGTGACGATGTTCGAGGCGCTGCATCTGGCCGGAGGCGTGCTCAGCTACGGCATTCCCGAGTTCCGATTGCCCAAGGACATAGTGCAGAAGGAGGTGGAGTACGTGCAGGGGCTGGGCGTGGACCTGCGCCTGGGCAACCTCATCGGCCGCATCCATACCATCCCCGAGCTGCAGCAGCAGGGGTACGAGGCCATCTTCATCGGCAGCGGGGCCGGCCTTCCGCAGATGACCGGCTGTCCCGGTGAGAACCTGGGAGGGATATATTCCGCGAACGAGTTCCTGATCCGCGTCAACCTGATGAAGGCGTACGACTTCCCGGCGAAGGACACTCCCATACGCGTAGGGAAGCATGTCGTGGTGATAGGCGGCGGCAACGTGGCCATGGACTGCGCCCGCATCTCCATGAGGCTGGGCGCCACCGTCTGCCTGAACTACCGGCGGTCCCGGAACGAACTTCCGGCCAGGCGCGAGGAGATCGAGAACGCCGAGGAGGAAGGGCTCATATGCAAGTTCCTCAGCGCGCCCCTGGAGTTCTTCGGGGACGAGAAGGGCTGGGTCAGGTCTATGAAGGTCACCTGCATGGAGCTTACCGAACCGGACGCCAGCGGCAGGCAGGGGTGCCGCGCCATTCCCGATTCGGACACCGAGATGCCGGTGGACACGGTCATCGTCGCCATCGGCCAGACGCCAAACCCGATCATACAGAGGACCACCACCGGTCTGCAGGTGAACCCCCGGCACGGCACCATAGTGGTGGATGCTGACGGGCGGACCAACCTGAAAGGCGTGTTCGCCGGCGGCGACGTCGCCACCGGGGCCGCCACCGTCATCAGCGCCATGGGCGCGGGAAAGCGCGCGGCAAAGGCCATGCACGCATACCTCATGGGCGACGAACAAGGGGAGGTGGGACCATCGAACGGAAACTGAGGGTCGCGTTCTACTGGGCCGCCAGCTGCGGCGGCTGCGAGATAGCCGTGCTCGACATCAACGAAAGGATACTCGACCTGGTGAAGGTCGCCGATATCATCTTCTGGCCGGTGGCCATGGACGTCAAGTACATCGACGTGGAGGACATGGAGGACGGCCACATCGATGTCACCTTCT
This sequence comes from Methanomassiliicoccales archaeon, assembly GCA_028682895.1. Lineage (GTDB taxonomy): Archaea > Thermoplasmatota > Thermoplasmata > Methanomassiliicoccales > UBA472 > UBA472. The sequence continues at coordinate 1,949 of JAJRAK010000029.1, read as the reverse complement.
TCAACGGTTCCATACGCAACAGCGAGCAGGAGCACATGGCCAAGCTGCTCCGTGCCAAGACGAAGGTCCTCATCGCCTTCGGCGCCTGCGCCTGCGAGGGCTCGGTTCCCGGGCTGGCGAACTTCAGCGATGCCAAGAGCATTCTGGAAAAGGTCTACCTCAAGAACGACCAGGTGTCGAGCGACGGCGGGGTGATACCTAAGACAGAGTCGACCGTGACCGAAGGGACGCTCAGGATACCGGTGTTCTACGATTCCGTGAAGACGCTCGGACAAACTGTCGACGTAGACTACTATCTGCCCGGATGCCCACCACCGGTAGCGCTCATCAACAAGGCGCTGGACGCCATCATCAAGAACGAACTTCCTCCCAAGGGTTCGGTGCTGGCGCCGCTCCCGGCCGTCTGCGACGAGTGCCCGCGGAAAAGGGAGAACAAGAAGATAACCGGCATAAGGCGCATATACGACGTGACGCTGGACCCGGAGCGCTGCCTCATGGAGCAGGGGATCATATGCATGGGCATGGCCACGCGCAGCGGCTGCGGCGCGCAATGTCTGAAGGTAGATATGCCATGCACCGGGTGCGGCGGTGCCACGCCCAACCAGTCGGACACCGGCACCGGGATGATCACCGCTCTGGCATCGATCCTGGACCTGGGCAAAGGACCGGGCACGTACACCGATGAAGAGGTGTCCGCGCTCATCTCCCAGATCAAAGACCCTGCGGGCATATTCTATCTGTTCAGCCTGCCGTCGTCCATACTGCAAAGGAAGGTGAACAAGGAATGAAGGAGATCAGCATAGACCCGATCACCAGGCTGGAAGGCCACGGAAGCGTGTCCATCTTCCTGAACGACAAGGGAGAGGTGGAGAACGCCTACCTGAAGGTTCCAGAGCTCAGGGGCTTCGAGGCCTTCTGCATCGGACGGCCGGCGGAGCTCATGCCTATCATCACCACCCGCATCTGCGGCGTTTGCCCAGTGGCGCACCATTACGCCTCGGTGAAGGCGCTGGACGCTGCCTTCCATGTGACGCCTCCGTCAGCGGCGAAGAAGCTACGCGAACTGCAGTACATGGGCTATATCATCTACGACCATACGCTGCACTTCTACTACCTCGGCGGACCGGACTTCATCGTGGGGCCGGACGCACCGCCCGAGAAGCGCAACATACTAGGTGTCATAGAGAAGGCGGGGCTGGACGTGGCCAAGGAGGTCATCAAGCACCGCGCCTACGGGCAGAAGATAACGGAGATCATCGGCGGCAAGGCCACGCACCCGGTGAGCGGACTTCCCGGCGGCGTGAGCAAGCCGTTAGGCGAAACAGACCGTTCCTCCATATCGGACATGGCCATATCGTCCGTCAAGTTCGCCCAGTTCACCCTCAAGATATTCCATGATCTGGTGCTTGACAATCCCGCTTACATGAGCATGATAAAGGACGACGCCTACACCATGCGCACGCACTACATGGGAACGGTGGACGCGAAGAACAAGGTGAACTTCTACGACGGCGACGTGCGCGTCGTCTCCCCGTCCGGTAAGGAATATTCCCGGTTCCAAGCAAAGGACTACGCGGAGCATATCGAGGAAAGGTCCGAGGAATGGACCTATTCCAAGCTCCCCTTCCTCAGGAAAAAGGGATGGAAGGGCTTCCAGGACGGCGACGAGAGCGGCATATACCGCGTCGGTCCGCTGGCGCGTCTGAACGCCGCGGACGGCATGTCGACGCCGCTGGCGCAGAAGGAGTATGATGAGATGTTCGGCCTGCTCGGCAAACCGGCTCACGGAACGCTCGTCTTCCATTGGGCCCGTCTGATTGAGCTGCTATACGCTGCCGAGCACGCCGTGGAGCTTGCCAACGATCCGGAGATAACCAGCACCAACGTCCGCAACCGGCCGGGGGAGCCGGGCGAGGGCATCGGCATAGTCGAGGCGGCCCGGGGAACGC
>JAJRAK010000028.1 GCA_028682895.1 Methanomassiliicoccales archaeon | reverse complement strand
TCACCAACCAGGTGTCCGCAAAGCCGGATGCGTTCTTCGGAGATCCGACCAGGCCTGTGGGCGGGCATATCGTCGGGCATGCATCCACATATAGGATCTATCTTAGAAAGAGCAAGGCCACCCGAAGGATAGCCAGGCTTATCGATTCTCCAGATAGGCCTGAGGCGGAAGTGGTGATCAACGTTACTGAGGAAGGCGTCAGGGACTGAGCCCCCTCATGCCTCAGGCACCGGTCCTGTTCGAGCTTTCGGGAGAGAATCCCTCGCTATCGAGAGCTGAGGCCCTGGCCTGCCTGAGGGCGGAATCCCCCGGCTCCCGGACGATCGGCTCCGGACCGGGGTTCCTTATTTCCGAATGCGATGATCGTTCCTTAGGCACCGTCGCCGAGCGTTTGGCCCTGACCCACCGGTTAGGCACGTACCTGGGCAGCGCACCCTTGGACGGCATCATGGAGAAGGCGGTCGGACTGGACCTGCCCGAAGGCGCTCTTTGCGTCCGCGCCAGGAAGGTAGAGGGATCGCACCCAGAACTGGACGCTCAGGACCTGGTCAGGAAGGTCGGGGGCGCCCTCTCTTCCGAACATAAGATCGATCTGACAGCACCGGACATCAACCTCCGGATACTGATCTCGGACCAAGCATACATCTTCCTTGACCAGTACGAGATAGGCAGGAAGCAGTTCGACCGGCGCAAGGTGGCAGAGAGGCCGTTCTTCTCACCTATCTCCCTTCATCCCCGTTATGCACGGGCACTGATCAACCTGACCGAGGTCCGCAAAGGGGATACGGTGCTGGACCCGTTCTGCGGGACCGGCGGCATCGTGCTGGAAGCGGCATTGATGGGGATGAGAGCATTGGGATCGGACATAGACCCGGAGATGGTCCAGGGATGCCTGCGCAACCTGGAGCATTTTGGCGTGAACGATGCTACCGTAAAGGTGTGCGACATCGGGGACATAACGGATGTGTTCGGTACCGTGGACGCCGTGGCCACCGACCCGCCATATGGCAGAGCGGCCAGTACCAAGAAAGAGGAAATAAATGGCCTCTACGAACGAGGGCTGGAGGCCATGAAAGGAGCGGTGGTCCCCGGTGGGCGCGTCGGCATCGTATTGCCGCGAGAGATAGAAGGTCGCGGTCTGGAACTGGAGCAGCTTCATCTGCAGAAGGTGCATCGCTCTCTCACCAGGCATTATCACGTCTTCATAAGACATTGACCTGGAAGGAGACGTCCTTGTTCTTGTAGACCGTATTGTCGCTGTTCAGCGATGAGACGTCAAGGATCAGATACTTGACGGTGGCGTTCTCACCTGATGGCACTGATATCTCCAGGACAAGGGTCACGCCCTCGTCGTAGAGTAATTCCAGCTCCAAAAAGTCCGTGGCATTGGTCTCGTTACCCTGGACATACACAGAGGCGCTCCACCCGTCAGGTACATACTTCACATTCATCAGTATGTCCGAATCAGTGTTGCCGGTGTTGTTCAGCCACATGGTGAACGAATAGGAACCGCCGGCGGAAATGGACGTCTCGTTCAGATCGTCAGGAAGCTCAACGCTGAAGGAGTGGTTGGGAGAGATCTCCACTAACGGTATGGGAGAGAACGTCACTAAAAGCACGAGCAATGTGGCGATCCCTAATGCCTTTACACGAAGGTCCAGCTTGGTGATGTCGTTCAACGGCGCCGGGTGCTTTAGCCCTAGGAACACTATCAGGACAGCAAAGATGAGCCAGCCGGTGTAGCTCATCCCCAGTATCAACAGCAGCACCACCGTCGCATAGCTGAGGTACTTCGCATTCTCACCGAACAGTCCGCGGGCGACGTGCCCCCCGTCCAGCTGTCCGGCCGGAAGAAGGTTGATGGCGGTGACAAGGAAGCCTACCCAGGCGGCGAAGGCGGTCGGGTGCAGCGTCACGTTCTCCGGTAACGGTATCAGGTACTCCAGCAGCTCGTACAATGGCTGGATCGATACGGCGACGGCGCCACCATCACCAACGGCGCCGCTGGTCGGGTCCCCCATGGAGGTGAGCCATAGGCCGATGAGCGTGACCGGTATCGTTACCAGCAGCCCGCCTATCGGGCCGGCCGCACCGATCTTCACCAGGGAACGGCGGTCTGGTATCGGGTCCCTCATAGAGATGAACGCACCGAACGTCCCCAGGGGCGGGATGGATGGGATGAAGAACGGCAATGACGCCGCTACGCCGCATCTTTTAGCCGCGATGTAATGGCTCAGCTCGTGCGTCCCGAGTATGGTCATGAGCGGGAGGGCGAAGAACACCGCCCCCCAGAGATAGTTCTCCATCAGCCACAGATCGTTGTTGCCATCGTAGGACGCCCAGAGATAGGCGCCTGCGTAGATCGTCGTCATTATGGTTATGACGAGGAGGATCGTGTTGAGCCATAGCCCGCGGGTCTTGATCTCGGGCATCTTGACCACGCTCAGCGTGTGCTCGCCCCCCTGATATCTCAGTATCGGGATGAGCATGCGGTCCTTGAACTCCAGACGGAGCTTTTCAAAGTCCTTGTCCAAGCTCTGTTGGTCCGGAGTGATGTAGAAGACCAGGGTGTCGAAGTTCACTTTGACGTCGTAGACTGGAAAGTACTTCGATACTGCAGCTTTGATCGATTCGACCTCGGCTGCGGGTCCGGGCATGGCCATGTTTCCTAATTCCAGATGGTGCTATTACTACGTTTTGCTAGGACAATCCGATTATTATCGTACCCGGGGATACGCTGGACATGCCACTAAATCTTAATTAGGGAATGCCGATGCTCGGCTGTGATTCCGCTTCTGAAGCTCTTCCGGACGGGGAACGCCGTCATGGGGATAGTGGGATTGTTCATCGGCGTCCTGATAGCGACCGGCACCGGCATGCTGGACCACTGGGAGCCAATGGTCTGGGCCGCCATCGCGGTCTTCGCCTTCATCGCCGGCGGTAACTCGTTGAACGATTACACTGACCGCGATGT
>JAJRAK010000027.1 GCA_028682895.1 Methanomassiliicoccales archaeon | reverse complement strand
TGGAGAGCCTGTCCAGGCATTTCTACCTGATACTATTCGTAGGGCTCTTGTACGGTCTCATGGCCGGGGCGATCATGTACCTAGTCTCTGACTGGATGACCGTCATGGCCGCGGCCGCGCTCACCTTCGCCATGCTGCACCTGTTGAACCGCTTCCTGCATATGGACGGCCTCAGCGATCTCGGCGACGGGATGGTGTGCGGCGGGAACGCCGAAAGGAAGCTCGCGGCCATGAAGGACTCGAAGACCGGCGCTGGAGGCGTCGGGTACGCCCTTGTGTTCAGCATAATGAGCTTCGCCATGCTCGGTTCGCTCTGGGGACCGGCGTTGTTCCTATTGCCGCTGGTAGCTGAGATCGCCAACAAGAACGCGGTTGTGTTCTGCGCTTCCGGCGGAAAGGCCCGGGAAGGTCTGGGGAACATGTTCGTATCCAACACCGGGAGGAAGCAGGCGGCCATATCTTTCGTTCTATGTCTGGGGCTCAGCATCCTCCTCTTGCTCTTGTTCGAAGGCCTGTTCTTCAGGGACTTGAGCTTTATGACCATCGTCGTCGCCTTGGTGGCAGCACTGGTCAGTTCCATCGTCGGGCTTGGGATGAGCGTTCTGGCGGAGAGGAACTTCGGTGCCGTCAACGGCGACGTGCTAGGCGCAACGAACGAGATATGCCGTCCCATCGTGCTCCTGCTCATGCTGCTGGTGATAATATGAGCGTCGCCGCGCTGATAACCGCCGGAGGGAGGGGCACCCGCCTCAAGGAGATGAACACCGAGAAGCCTATGGCCACGCTCATAGGCCGCCCGATGGTGGACATCATCCTGGAGCAGCTCCTGGCCGTGGATGAGATATCGTCCGTATACGTTTCTGTGAGCGACAACGTCCCGAAGACCAAGGAGCACCTGGAGCAGATGGGCGCGAAGGTGCTGGAAACGTCCGGCACAGAATATTGCCAGGACCTCATCCAGGCCGCCGAGCAGATCGAGGAGGACCACATCTTCATCTGTCCCGCTGACCTGCCGCTGCTCCGCGCCGAGCTGATCGGCGAGATCGTCCGCGAATATCTGAAAAGGAAGGAATCGTCCCTCACCGTCGGCATACCGCTGGAGAAGGCGCTGGAGTTCGGCGTCGATGTGACGTTCTACGAGAAGGTCGACGACGAACCGCTGATGCCCTGCGGCGTGAGCGTGGTGGACCGTAAAAAGATGATCACCCGGGAGTTCCTCCCAGGCGGATACTTCATCGCTGACACCCCGGACGTGGTGATCAACGTGAACACCAAGAAGGACCTTGTCCAGGCGGACAAGGTGCTGAGGTCGCGCCTTACTTGTGCATGACGCTCATCAGCTTCACGTAGTTGCTGTCGACCGCTTCCAGCATCTCCTTGGCGCCGATCTTTCCTTTCGAGCTCAGGAACGCGGCCACGGATATGCCTCCAGCGCCGACGCCCTCCTTGACCAATCCCTGCTCGAATATCCTCAGTCCGTCATGCTTTGACGCGCCGAAGTTCAGGTCGGCGGCCAGTATCGGCACGTTCCCTATCTGCTTGATGATGCCGCGCACGTCGGAGCTCTTATCCTCGACGATCCATCTCGTCGTGCCCAAGGCAACGTTCCCCAGGACATTCGGCGCCAGGCCTTTCACGATGGCCATGACCGCCGCCATCTGCGTCCCCCCGGCCATTATGACCGGGATGCTTTCCGCCGCTCCTGCCACCACACCGGCCGCGGCCGGCATCATCGGGTCGCCAACGGCCTGCACGGCCTTGAGCGGGTCCTTCCTCATCTCCTCCTTGGAGAAAGGCGCTCTCGAAAGTCCGGCCGTCACGGTATCGGTCTTCAACGAATGAGGGTTATCGATCATGCTGCTGGAGACCTTTCCCGCGCCATCGTATCCCATGGCCATGAGCACGGCCAATGCCGTGGTCGTCCCGCCCGCTATGCTCTCTCCGATCACTAGGTACTCGCAGTCCTTGGCCAGTTCCCTTCCGAGGAGCACGGCGTTCTCGTAGACCCGCTTCGGGTCCTTCAGGGCCTTCCCGGTCCTGATGTCATCGCCTGGCTCCCCTTCCAGCTCGAAATAAGGGGTATGAGGTCTGACACGGACCCCGCCGTTGATGGCGTACTTGGACATGGGCGCCAACTGAAGTGCGCTCATGGTGATTATGCCAGGGGTGGGAACGCCCGTCGGGGTCACCGGAACGCCGTCAATGACCTTGCAGCGTCCGTAATAAAGGAGCTCGACGTCCGCTGCCGGGGTGAAGTCGGTGATGGCCGGAACGGCACCGGCCGCGGACAGTCCAGGTATCTTGGCGGTCTCGGTGTTCCCGATGACCACCGCGAACGTCGGCCGCTTTCCCCAGACCCTTTCCACGAACTTCTTTCCAGCCTGCTCCTCGAACGCGTAGATTATGTCAGCCTTGTGCATGTCATGACCTTCGAAATCAGTTGGTTATATCATCCAACTCAACGCAAAGTGAATATTTAACACATTGCCAGTTGGATATATCTCAGTCCTCTAAGATGACGTCCAAGAGCGTACCTAGCGGGAAATGCTCGCCGCCGTTCTCATAGAACCCTTCCTTCCCATCGCCCACCCACTTGCCGCCGCGGATGGCGAAAGGCACCTTCATGCGCATGTGCTCCCCGGTTATGGACGAGGCACCATGGTCTATAAGGAGCGCCACCTGGCACTTTGTGAAGCATTTAGCATAATGGTTCAGCTCCCGGTCGATCTCCTCGA
>JAJRAK010000026.1 GCA_028682895.1 Methanomassiliicoccales archaeon | reverse complement strand
GAGAAACCGGTCATCATAATGTTCCTGGGCATAAACGGCACGGGCAAGACGACCGCCATCGCCAAGATCACCAACCGCTTGCAGAAGCAGGGGCTTTCCGTCGTGCTCTCGGCGTCCGATACGTTCCGCGCCGGCGCCATAGAGCAGATCAGCATACACGGTGATAACCTTGGCAGCAAGGTCATAAAGCATCAGGCCGGGGGAGACCCGGCCGCCGTCGCCTATGATGCTTTGGAGCACGCCAAAGCGCGCAAGCGCGATGTCGTACTGGTCGACACGGCCGGCCGCATGCAGACCAACGCCAACCTCATGGACGAGATGAAGAAGATCAAGCGCGTAGTGAAGCCGCACCTGACGATCTTCGTGGGCGATTCATTGGCAGGCAACGACGCGATAGAGCAGGCCAGGGTCTTTGAGGCCGAGATAGGCATAGACGCCGTCATCCTTACAAAGATAGATACGGACGCCAAGGGAGGCGCCGCGCTGTCCATAGCCCATTCCGTCAAGAAGCCGGTGGCGTTCCTGTGCACCGGGCAGGGTTACGAGGACATGATCAAGTTCAACAGCCAGTGGATGGTCGACCGGCTGTTCGGCGATAAGAAATGAAAAATGGGTTTTTTGTAAGTGACCGGTCAGGTCACTTTTTTTAGTTTCAGGCTTGGAACTGCGAGCCGCAGCACAGCGCCGCCAATACGGTGACGAACACCTTGGCGTCGTCCACCAGGTTATCGACGACGCAAAACTCGTTGGGCTGATGTGCCAGCTCCTCGATGGTCTGCCACACGTAGGCGTCATATCCGGCCAGGCGGAAGAAGTTGGCGCAGGTGCCGCCGCCGATGCCGACCGCCTTGGGCTCAACGCCCCTGACCTTCTGCACCGCCCAGCGCAGCGCCTTCATTCCCTCGCCCTGCTGGTCAGAGGGCTTTCCGCTGCGGGTCAGCTGTACCGTCTCCACCGCGATCTTGGTGCCGGTCTTCTGTTCGAACAGGTCCAAAATGGCGGTGATGTCGCTCAGCACCGCGTCCACCTCGTACTGGGGCAGGATGCGGCAGTCGAAGTAGAAAACGTCCTCGCCGGGGATTGTGTTCACGTTACCGACGGTCTGCAAGCGCTTGGTCGGTTCGAACGTTGAACGGTCCGGAAGGAACAGAGGGTCCTTTCCGGCGTACTTCCTCTGCAGGAACTCCTGCAGGAACACGATGAGCTCGGAGCCCATGCGCATGGCGTTGATCCCCAGGTCCGGCCTGGAGGCGTGGACCTGCTTTCCAGTGACGGTGAACTTCAGCCAAAGGATGTGCTTCTCGGATATCTCCACCTCGTCCCCGCGGGGCGTGCCGTGGTCAGGGACGAACATGATGTCGCCTGGCTTGAAGACGTCCTGCTGGAGCAGGAACTGGATGCCTTTCTCGCTGCCGACCTCCTCGTCGGCGACCAGCACCAGACCGATGCCCCTTTCCAGCTCCACGCCCGTGCTCATCAGCACCTCAGAGGCGAAGAGACCGGAGATGATCGCCTGACCATTGTCCTCGGAGCCGAGCCCGATTATCTTACCATCAACGAGCCGGGGAGAGAAAGGGGGCGTGGCCCATGCGTTCAGATCTCCGGGGGGCACCGTGTCCATGTGGGCCACGATCCATACCGTCTGCTCGCATTTTCCGCGGCGCTTCGCCACGATGTTGGGCCTGAAGCGCATCCTGACCCTCTCGTCCAGGGCGTCGTACATCTCCACGTCCTCGAACTTTGAGTGGTCTAGTATATCGCGCAGGTAGCGGGCGCGCTCCAGCTCGCCACTGCCTCCGCTCTCTGGACCAATGGCCGGTATCCTGATCAGTTCGCATAGAGCCTCCACCATCTCATCACGGTGGGAGCCGACTTGGGCCAGTAGTTGTTCCAGACTAGGCATTGGAATCGACAATAATTGGGCTAACCCGTATAAAATCGTATGGGAATCCTTACACCCTTACGACCATGGATACGGCGTTCCCTCCACCCAGGCACAGCGTGGCGAGCCCGGTGCGCTTGCCGCGGTCCTTGAGAGCGAATATCAATGACGTCAGCAATCGAGCGCCCGAGCAGCCTATCGGGTGACCGAGGGCGATGGCCCCGCCGTTCACGTTGAAACGGTCCTCTGGAACCTCCAGGGCGTTCCGTACGGCCACGGACGCTGTGGCGAACGCCTCGTTATGCTCGAAAAGATCGATCTCCCCGATGCTCATGTTCAGCATGTCCAGCAGCTTCTTGGTCGCCGGGATCGGTGCTTCCATGATCCACTCGGGCTTGGTGCCTCCGGTGGCGTAGCCGACGATCTCTGCTAAGGGCTTGATGCCCTTCCTCTCGGCATAGCTGCGGGAGCAGACGACCAGTGCCGACGCACCGTCGCTGAGCTGCGAGGAATTGCCGGCGGTGACGATGCCGTCCTTCTTGAACGCTGGCGATAATTTGGCTAACGTTTCCATCGTGGTGTCGGCGCGGATGCCTTCGTCCTTGTCGAAGACGATGTCGGCCTTCTTCGCTTTCATAACGACCGGGGTGATCTCGGCGTCGAACCTGCCGTCGGCCTGGGCCTTGAGCGCCTTCATGTGGCTCTGGTAGGCCATGAGGTCGGCCTGTTCCCTGGTGACCTTGAAACGCTCGGCCACCGTCTCTGCGGTGATGCCCATGTGCACATCGCTGAATATGTCCCAGAGGCCGTCATGCACCATGTGGTCGATGATCTTGTTATCGTTCAGACGGTATCCGAAACGCGCCTGCTTCAGAAGATAGGGCGCGGAGTTCATGTTCTCCATACCCCCGGCCACGATGACCTCGTACTCCTTCGCCTTGATGGCGTTGGCAGCGAACATCATCGCTTTCATCCCGGAGCCGCACACCTTGTTTATCGTGGTGGAACCGATCTCCACCGGCAGTCCGGCGCCGATCGCGGCCTGTCTGGCCGGATTCTGCCCCAGTGAGGCGGACAGCACGTTGCCCATCAGGCATTCCTGGACGTCCGAGGGTTGAAGCCCGGAGCGGCGCACCGCCTCGGCAACAGCGACCGCACCCAACTGGGTCGCGGGCATGTCCTTCAATGATCCTGCGAACTTTCCTATCGCGGTCCGCGCCGCGCTTATGATGACGACGTCTTCCATATTAGCACCTCTCCACTGACTGGCAGGGTTTTTTTCTCATAGAATGAGGCCATATAAATTGTTGTCGATTAAGTAAATCGACCTTTGACGTTATGATCTCATCCTCTTCAGAGGTTTCCCCAGATGGCGCCTGGCGCATACCGGCGGTTCGTACCATCCAGGGACGATGGTCCGCGGTACTTCGACCGACTCCGCCTCGAGCTCGTTCCGATGACCGCATTTCTTGCAGCGGTATCCTCCACCTGACCCCATGGACTTCGTGCTGCCGCCGCACTCCGGGCAGCGGGGGTTCGAGACCTTCTGCCGCTCTATCACTGTGCTGATGACCTGCATCTTCTCGATGTTGAGCGTGCGGGGCTCCGCCCTTAGCTCGCCGAACAATCGTACTCGGTCGCCGGGGCGTAGTGCCCTTACCAGCTCGCGGAACTCTTTGGTAGGTTCGTAGGCCGCGGCCTCCAACCTTCCAGTGGAGATGGAGACTGGGACGATCACGTGGCCACCGGCGATGGTGCGCGGGGCCTCGGCCACCGTGGCCTTGAAATCGTATGAACGGTCCGGGAGCGTTGGTTCGGCACTTATCAGATGATCGTCGGTGCCCTGGTTGCTGAGGAACATGAGCCAGCGCGCCGGGGTCTCGGAACGGAGACTGAAGACGGCGTTCATCAGTTCGGTCGGGTCGTCCCCCCGCACGCCGAAGAGCACCGGACAGTTCGTGTGCGGGGATATCGCCCTTCTGTCAGTGCGATGGTCGTAGTTGTTGAACGTTGTCGTGTACTTCAGGTCCATGTCCCGGACCGACCCATCCTCCAGGTGCCGCGGCGTGCCCCATCTATCCGGAGAACGGTAGGTGATTATCTCATAGGTCCTGTCATGGGGACGCCAGGCCATGGCCGCGGATGCGCCGATGATGCCCCTCCCCCCTTCCCAACCAACTATGTCCGCGCCGATTTTCTGCAGCTCCCGGAGGGTGTCCTCCTTCTCCACGATACCGCGGACCGCTTCCCAGTAAAGGCGCTGGGCCGGCTTTCCTTCGGAGACGACCAGTCCGGGGCTGGCCCCCTCGGTGGTGCGGGACCATTTCTGCACGATCCTCTCGGCGGTCTCCAGGACCGTCGTCCGGTCCGCCTCCTCGTACATCCGTTCGTAGCTGTAGATCGGTATGCCGTCGATCTCCCCGACCATCTGACCCTGGCCTCGACCCACGCCAAAACGCACGCATAGCGCCCCGTTGCCGCGGGTCTTCCAGGGTACGGCCGGGTTAAGCCGTACGAGCCGAGGAAGACCGATGAGGTCGTAGACCCTCAAGGCCTTCACCAGCTCGGTGGCAAGGAAAGTGGTGCACATCGATTCTGTGGAATCGGTGTCATCGAAGGCGGCGAACATGCTGTTCCCGCGAGAGAGATTATGATTAAAGTAACTTTCACTGCTCGATTGAAAAATATATATTATCTGGTCCCTCGATACCCTTTGATATGTCCAAGCCGTTTGATGTCGAAAGGAGGCAGGAGCTCTCCATCATACTAGCCCTAGCAGGAACTATGATGTTCATCATAGGTCTCTCTGATGCCCTGGGGACGGGGTTCTCATTGGACGGTTGGGGTTTCTGGATCGCAGCGCCTGGTGTGATCATCATGATCTGGGGACTGATTTGGCTCTTCTATTACCGTGCTAATGTGGACAAGTTCGAAATGATGATCACGGAAAAGAGCAAGGCGAACTTCGTCCGCAATCTTGATGATCTTGAATATGTGACATGGAGACTTCCATCGAGATATGATGAGAAGTTGGTCGAGAAGAAGAAAGAGATGGGAGTGAAATAAGGGAGGGGCACCCCTACATTTCCATTGGAGAACTTTTTTACCTTTTCCCTTCTGGCGACCTTGTTTTTTTATCGACCGTTAAAAAATATTTGATATTTGTTAATATAATAATAAAAGAATAAAAATCGATTATCTATCTATCAATAAAAGAATCATCTTCACTGGAAACGTCCTTTATACCGGGCAATGAATGGATACGGTCCATAATAACTTCCAAATCATCCGAGGTGCAACGGAAGACGACCTTGACAACATTGGAATATTCGATCGATTCGATGAAGAAGGAATCATAGAGCCTGGACACCTCAGTGGCCGTTGCACTACCATTAGAAGCCGTGAACCTTACGATCACTGGAGGACGGAAATATCGGTCTATCGTTCTCATCAGCGCTTCGACGCCATCACCGGTGAGCGCAGATATCGTCAATACCGCCATCGGGTCCAACGTATCCTGGACCATCATAATCATGTCACCCATCCTATCGGGGTCGGAATCAGATTTGTTCAAGGCCACCAGCAAACGGTTCCCAGGCACTTTATCGCCTAAGATCTCACGTACCGCTTCCACCTTCAAGCTCACATCGTATAACGGTTCGGAGGAATCCACGACCAGGACAACCAGGTCCGCTGTGAACACATCCTGCAGCGTATTGCGGAACGACTCCACCAGGAAATGCGGCAGACCGCGAAGGAAACCGACAGTATCAGTGAGCAATATCTTGGTAGAACCGACCCTCCTGGTAGTTGTACCGAGGGTTGAGAACATACGGTCAGCCACCACGACCTCCTCTCCTGTCACCTTACGCATCAATGACGACTTGCCAGCGTTAGTATAGCCGGCCAGGCAGACGGTCCGGAACCCTTTGTAACGCCGCACCTCTCTTCTCAGGACACCATCCCTGGCAAGCCCCTGCAGCTCCTCCTCCACCTGAGCTATGCGTCGACGGATCATGTTGTAATAGACATCGACGGCATACTCTCCACCGCCCAAGAAACCGGGGTGCTCTCCGGCCTTGGCGCTATGGACCCATTCCCTCATCAACGGTACCTGGTACTTCAACCGTGCCAGTTCCACCTGCAGCTTCGATTCGCGGCTCTCCGCCCTGCTGGTAAATATGTCAAGGACCACTCCGATACGGTCCAGGCACTCTATCTTCAGACCGTTCTCCAAATTAAAATGCTGCGACGGCTTCAGCTCGCCGTTTATGATCATAATATCTACCGGACGCTCGGCTATCAACGTCAGCAGGTCCTTGTAGCGCCCTCTGCCGATGTAATAGGACTGGTCCGGCCTGGAACGTCTCTGCATCACCTCATAGATGATCTCAACATCGGCAGAGCGACAGAGCTCTTCCATCTCTGCCACGTCCCGGTCCAATGATATCAATATGCCCTTTCTTACTACCACAGCGACCCGCACCCTTATCCGGTCCTATTGCTTTACCTTATTTGGTAACACACCCTCTTTTAACGGCTCCACCGGAAATGTAGGGGTGGGTGTATAGAAATCGTTGGGGCTTACTTCCTCTTCCTGGGATAAAAGTAAGGTTCTAGTAAATGGAACCGCAATCTCCTTCCCCCGGCAGGGTCGGGGCCTTTATTATTAACACCGAGGGGAAAAATGGAAACCAACGTCTTCACGCAGCACATGGACCGGAAGCAGATCTTCAAGAAGAACAACAGGGAGATCCTGCGCCCGTCCTACATACCAGGTGTGCTGCCTCACCGCCAGGAAGAGATAGATTCCTTGGCATCGGTCCTGGTGACCGCTCTAAAAGGAGAAAGGCCTAGCAACATACTCATCTTCGGCAAGACCGGGACGGGAAAGACGGCATGCGTGAAGTTCATCGGCAACGAGATCAAGAAGGCCGATGCGGACGGAAAGAAGGTCACGTTCATCTATATGAACTGCGAGGTCGTCGACACCGCCTATGGGGTAATGCAGAACATCGGCAACCAGTTCGTCCAGGACTTCGACCAGCGCATACCGTTCACTGGCCTGAGCATCATGCAAGTGTACAACCTGCTCAAGGAGAAGCTGGATGAGCTGGACCAGGTCGTCATCATCGCCCTGGACGAAATCGACAAGCTGGTCTACAAGAGCGGGGACGATGTGCTCTATCACCTATGCAAGATCAACGATGACCTGAAGAACGCAAGGGTATCCACCATAGGCATTTCGAACGACCTTCTTTTCACGGAGATGCTAGACCCCCGCGTGCGCAGTCGCATGGAGGGGGAGAAGATGGTGTTCCCGCCGTACAACGCCGACCAGCTGAAGGACATACTGAGGCAGAGGTCGGAGCTGGCCTTCGATGAGGGGGCGCTGGAGGAGGCCGTGATCCCCCTGTGCGCGGCATTGGCCGCCCAAGAGCATGGCGATGCCCGCCGTGCCCTGGACCTTTTACGCATCGCAGCGGAGATCGCAGAGCGCGAGAACGCGGACAAGGTGGCCGAGCTACACGTGCTCAAAGCAAAGAACAAGATGGAGCTGGACTGCGTGAGCGAGGCGATCCGTACGCTCCCGAAGCAGTCGAAGATGGTCCTCATGTGCATCGTGATGAACGTTGAGAACGGGGTGGAGAAGATCACCACTGGCGATGTCTACGAGACGTACCAGGACATATCGCGGATACTAGGCACAGGGCCGCTGACGCAAAGAAGGATCACCGATTTCATCTCCGAGCTGGACATGCTCGGCATCATACACGCCCGTGTGCGCTCCTTCGGCCGCGGAGGACGAACGAAGGAGATAGACCTGGGCGTGCCTCTGGCGGATACGAGGAAAGTGCTGGAGGAGGACGAGGTGTTCATCGGGCTGAAGAACTACAAGCAGAGGAACCAGACCACATTGATGTGATCATTCTTCCTTGCGTTTGAAACGCTCCTTCAATCCCTTCCAGACATCGATGCCCTTCTTCTGCAGGACGTAGTTGGTGACATCCAAGGCGATGGGCACGATGATGACTATAGCTATGACGGCGATCATCGCGGTCTTGCTGTTCTCAGGGGTGTAGCTCGGCATCTGCCCATTCACCCACAGCTTGATAAGTCCGAGCCAGGCGATCTCCTGTTTGGCCTCGCCGACTATCCAATCATCATCTATGAGCGCCAGACATATCTGCTGAGATGACTGGTCGTAAAGACCCTTATACTCCCCGCCAGAATACTGGATGTTGTGGTCGCCCATGGTGATGTACCCCTGTAGGCCGTCCACGTTCAGACTGTATCTCTCATAATAGTCCATCAAGCTGTTGAGTTCCACCCTCAGGGTGGCAGACTGGTACCCGACATCGTAAATGACCACATATTCGGTCAGGTTCCACCACTGCCCTTCCGCACCGTTGCAGTCCCACTTATCTGATGGCAAGGACGCCAGGGAAGGTATGTCGAAGCTGTTCGAAGTGGCGTTGTAGACGACCAGCATCATAGCCCTGTGAATGATCGGCGTGTTCTCTGAACTGCCATAGCGCTGGTAAACGATGACGTCACCATAGTCCCCGAAGCTCCTCTCACCATCTGGATAGCATTCCACATAGGTCTTCACGTCGCTACCGTCGGACGACTGGACGACGACCAGGTCCCCAGTGTCGATAAGGCCAAGAGAGCTCTCGGTGTCGCTGTGCTGCATGCTAGCAGATTCAACGACGTAGACGGGGGGCCACATCCCGCTGTAAATGAACAGCCCGCCTAGGACGAGCAGTACCAGTAGTAAAGACCCGACGATGACCTTGTAGCGCTTTATGACGCCCCAGACCTTACCAGGAAGTTCGGACAACAGGCACCTAAACTGTCTTCCCTGTAAATAATGATGACGAACCCCTTAATATCCCGTGGTGAGATGCGGGAACGATGATCGACAGGCCGGACAACGATACATACTTCATGAGCATGGCAGAGCTGGTGGCCACGCGCTCGACCTGCCTGCGGCGCCACGTAGGTGCAGTGATCGTTAAGGAGAAGCGCGTGTTGACCACAGGATATAACGGGGCGCCTCGTGGGTTGCGGCATTGCGAGGAGGTAGGCTGCGTCCGTCAGCAGAACCACATCGAGTCGGGCACCAGGCACGAGCTCTGCCGTGGGGTGCACGCCGAGCAGAACGCAGTCATCCAGGGGGCGTACTTCGGGGTTAGCATCAAAGGCGCCTCCGTCTATACGACCAACTTCCCCTGTGTTCTATGTGCCAAGATACTGCTCAACGCGGGCATCGAGGAGATAGTATACTTAGACAATTATGTAGATGATCTGTCCAAAAACATCTTGGACGAAGCGGGCATCAAGGTTAGGCGCTACGAACGCCCTATAAAATAACATAATATTATATAATATTATATCAATGTTAATAGAACTTACCGATTCCTATGTTAATTTTTATCACTGCATCACTGGTATGACGATATAGATTCTTCATAGTAATCAAATTTCTACCATCCTCGTAGACTATTTTACCGTTAACAGGGCTCATTTTAACAAATTGTTTATATACTTTGATTAAATTTCCAGACTATCTTCCGGGGAGACGCTTGTGAACAGATCTGATATTCTTCTTCAAGTTAAGGACTCAGAGTCCAAGGCGCAACAGATTGTAAAGGAGGCGGAAGAGAAGCAGAGGTACATCATTTCCTCTGCCAGGAAAGAGGCCGCCGCCAATGTGAACGAAGCCGACGAGAAGTTAAGAACGGATTACGACGCCAAGTTCGCCAAGGAGCGTGAGAGCATCGTAGCCGAGAAACAGAGCTACCTCCAAAAAGGGAAGCAAGAAGCGGTCGGCATTAAGGAGAAAGCGGAGACCCGTATTCCCAACGCTATCACTCACCTGATGGGTAGCTTCGAGAGGACTTTAGATGTCACTGCCAAAACAAATGACTAGGGTCCTTCTTGTAGGATCTCGTGGAGCATTGAAGGATACCATCGACGTAATGTACGAGCTGGAATCCGCTCACATCATCGATTTCAAGGCCGATGAGGAAGGCTTCAGTCTGGGAGCGCCATTGGAAGCTTCGTCTGAAGCCTCACAGAAGCTGTTGAAGCTTAGGTCGCTCGAGAAGGACCTGGACCTCGATACCATCGATGTCAAAGGACAGATGGGGGTGGCGAAGATCGAAGAGGATCTGGCTGCTACCATCATTGAGTTGGAAGCGGAGATAACCGGAGCGACCGAGTCCAAGAACCGCATCCAAGGCCGCGTCAACGAGCTGGAGTCCCAGAAGAACAACCTTCAGAACTACCAGAGCATACCGCTGGACCTGGAGCTTTACCGCGATTACGATTCATTGAAGGTCTTCACTGGCAGGGTAAAGGCAGATCCGGCCGCCGCACTAAAGGCTGCCATACCCCAATACGAATTCTTCATATCCGACGACGGAAGCTTCATCGCCACCTTCGTGCCCAAGGCCATGGCCGATGAGGCGCAAAAGGTCCTATCCCAATTTGGGTTCGCTGAGGTCACCGCGCCCACTGGTAATGGTTCACCGAAGGAACACCTAGGCAAGATCGAAGAGGAACTTGTCACATTGAAGTCTGGGATGGAGGACGCGGTCAAAAAATTGGATAACCTCAGAGAGAAGCACGCGGTCTTCGTCAAGGCGGCGGATGAGCATCTGAGCATTATAGTCGAAAAGGCCGAGACGCCACTGCGTGTCGGTACCACCCCTTACACTTTCGCCATGGACGCATGGGTGCCTTCTGAAGAAATGCCCAAGGTGGAGAAGGTCATCGCTGAGAAGCTCGGCGGCCGTGTGCATATGGAAGCGCTCGAGGTCATGTCGCGCAGAGAAGCGCACGGACACGAACACGAAGATGTCCACGAGGAACCCATTCCTACCAAGATAGTGAACGGCAACACCGTCGGAAAGTTCGAATTCCTGACCCGTTTGCTTTCCATGCCCAAGTACAGGGAGATCGACCCAACGATTACCATGATGATAACACTGCCCTTGTTCTTCGGCCTGATGGTCGGAGACATCGGTTACGGCATCCCTTTCATAATTCTCGGTTTGATCGGCTTAAAGAAATGTAAGTCCGATGAATGGAGGATTATTTCCACCCTGCTCTTCTTCGGAGGTATATGGGCCACCATATTCGGCTTGTTCATGTACGGGGAAGCATACGGTCTCCATTTTGCCACGCAGGCCGAAGAGATGAGCTGGTCCTCATTGCTGGGGGTATCACTGCCCAGCGAGTTCAGCATTGGTGGGTTCGATATCCCGCTCGGCATATACAGCAAGCTACACGACGTCAAACCGATACTCTATATTTCCCTCTGGATCGGTATCGCGCACTTGTTTATCGGATACTGTATCGGCTTCTATAACAAGTCGATTAGGTTCGGTCTCAAGCACGCCATCATCGAGAGGTTCAGCTGGTTGCTCATACTCGTCGGTGGGGCACTCCTGCTGCTGTACCTGGTGGACGCCATGATCATCGGGATCTCTGTGGAGATGACCGACATACGCCTTATCGCAGGCGCTGTGATGATCATCGTCGGTGTGATCATGGCATACATCGGAGAGGGTTCCGGGGCTATACTGGAACTTCCTGGCCTCATGGGTAATGTAATATCATATACTCGTCTGGCCGCCATAGGGATGTCCAAGGCAGGTCTCGCCGTTGCCTTCAACACCATCGCGTTCGAGGTGCTGCTGGCACATGAATATGAGATAGCCGGCTCCAATAATGGTGACATGATTATGCTCATCCTCGCTCTGGTGATCTTTACGATAGGTCATCTGACCATATTCGTACTGGCAGTACTGTCCGCTGGACTGCACAGCCTGAGGTTACACTACGTGGAGTTCTTCATGAAGTTCTACGAGGGCGATGGTGTTGAATTCAAACCTTTAAAAGTGATTCGTAAGTATACGACAGAAAATAACGGAGTAAGTGAGTAAAATGGCAGAAGAAGGATTAATTGCAATCGGTGCTGGAATCGCAGTTGGACTAACCGGCTTGGCCTCCGCTATCGCTGAGAAAGAGATCGGTGCCGCCGCTATCGGTGCCATGGCCGAGAACGAGAAGCTCTTCGGTAAGGGCATGATTCTGACCGTTATCCCGGAAACCATCGTAATCTTCGGAATGGTCGTCGCAATCATGCTGCTGATCCTGTGAGCGGCACAGAGCATAAGAGAACGAATAAAGGACAAGAGGCCGAAGCATGGCATTGGATGAAGTAATCAACAATATAACGGAGAGTGCTCAGGCCAAGGCCGGCGAGCTGATCCAAGAGTCGGAGAAGGAGAAGGCCGCGATTCTCAAGCAGGCTGACGACAAGGTCGCTGCGAAGAGGCTCGCCCAGCAGAAAGAGCTGGAGGTCGCCCTTAAACGTCTGAAACAGCAAGAGATATCCAGTGCCGAGCTTGAAGCGAAGAGGATAATCCTCAACGCCAAGAAGGATGTCCTGGACAAGTCTTTCCAGGTGGCCCTCAGCTCACTACTCAACATGGACGAAGGTAACAAGGGCAGGATGTATCGCAAGATACTTGATGGCGGCAAGACCGTCATTAAAACTCCCAAGGTCTACTGCCCCCGCGGCGAGTCCAAGTTGATTAGTGGTATTGCCGGACTGGGCAGCATAGTGGAGACCGACATGGAGGCCGGGCTGGTCCTAGAGGACGCTTCAGGCAAGGTGCGGTTGGACTATCGCTTCCGGATCCTATTGGAAAGTGTTTGGGATAAGGAATTGAAGAACGTCTCAAACATTCTGTTTGGGTGAATAGATGTTGTCAATTTGGGGTAGCAAAGGGAATTACTCCTACGTCAGCGCAAGGGTTAAAGCGAAAAAGAGCTTGCTGATCTCCAAGGACAACTACCCCAAGCTACTATTGATGGACCTTAACGAGATCGGCCGCTTCCTTGGTGAGACCCAGTACAAGGTCGAGATGACTGAGCTGGCCACCAAGTATGACGGTGTGAATCTCATCGAGCTCGGCACCAGCAAGAACCTTGCCAGGGTGTTCACGGACATCCTGGATTACAGTAAGGGAGATCTCCGTGAGATGCTGGAGCGCTACTTGATGCGGTGGGACGTATCGAACATCAAGACGGTCCTGCGCGGTAAGTATTACGGTGCCTCAGCTGAAGAGATCAAGGAGGACATTGTTGCTGCCGGTAAGTTCAGCGATGAGTATTTCAATACCCTAATCTCGCTGGAGGGCGTCGATGAAATCCTCAAGGAACTGAAGAACAAGGAAGGCCTTGTGATACCTGAGGAAATAATCGCTGAGTATAACGAGTCTAAGACCCTGGCCCCTATCGAGGACTA
The DNA here is from genome assembly GCA_028682895.1 of Methanomassiliicoccales archaeon. Lineage (GTDB taxonomy): Archaea > Thermoplasmatota > Thermoplasmata > Methanomassiliicoccales > UBA472 > UBA472. Next base: position 6,888 of record JAJRAK010000026.1, on the reverse strand, counting down.
TCTGGACAAGAAATACTACGAGGACGTCCTAGAGTGTGTCAAGTGCCGGAGCAAGGCCGAGGGCCTGTTCAAACAGTTCCTGCGCAAGGAAGTGGACGTGACCAACCTGATGACGCTCATGAAGCTCAAGAAGGAAGGGCTATCCCCGGCTAAGCCGGAGAAGTACTTCATCGAGGGCGGGGAGGAGCTGGACGTCAAGACGTTGGTTGGACTTAGCAAGGTCGAGTCCATGGACCATCTGGCAAGCGAACTGAGCAAATATTCATTTTACGCAGAGGTCAAGGATGCGCTGGAAGAGATGAAGCAGACCGGCTCTCTGAGCTCGGTCAGCCTGGCAATGCAGAGGCATCTCCTAAAGCGGTCCGAAAAATTCTCGCATATCTATCCACTATCCGTCCTACCGATCATGGACTTCATGCTCCGAAAGAAACAGGAAGTGGACAACATAAGGATAATCGCGAGATGCAAGGAGAGCGATCTGGGACCGGACCAGATAAAGAAGCTGTTGGTGATGTGATGGACATTGCAGTATTAGGCAGCGACGAATTCGTACTGGGCTTCCGGTTGGGCGGAGTGAAGCGCATCTATACCGCCAAGCCCAATGAGTATGAGGCCAAGGTTCTGGAGCTAATCAACGACAGCACCATTGGCGTATTGGCTATCGATTCCTCGGACCTGGAACAATTAAGTCCCAATGCGAAGAGGAAAGTAACCGAATGCATCGCCCCAGTAGTGGTGATGGTAGGAAAGGCCGAGAGCGACCTTAGAGAGAAGGTCAAACGGGCCATTGGTGTTGATCTGTACAAAACTAATTGAGGGGTTTGACATGGCAAAGGAAGGCGTGATTTATAGAGTTGCAGGACCTGTCGTTACGGCGGTCGGCATTTTGCCTAGGATGTACGACGTTATCCTAGTGGGCAAGGAAAAGCTCATGGGAGAGGTCATCAAGATCGTAGGCGATAAGACCATTATCCAGGTATACGAAGATACCTCGGCCGTGCGACCTGGGGAGAAGGTCGTAGATACCGGACAGCCCCTCGTGGCCGAGCTGGGACCAGGGCTCCTGGGCAGCGTTTACGATGGTATTCAGAGACCGTTGCCGGTCTTGATGGAAAAGATGGGCAACTTCATCGAGAGGGGTGTGTCCGCCCCCGGGCTGGACCACAACGTCCAATGGCCGTTCACCCCCATAGTGAGGCAGGGAGACACGGTGACCGAAGGGCAGATAATCGGTACCGTGCCGGAGAAGGCCATCACCCACAAGGTCATGGTTCCCCCGGGCATCAGCGGCAAGGTCGACATGATAAAGTCCGGATCGTTCACCGTGGACGAGATCGTGGCCATCGTCGATGGAAAGGAAGTACGCATGATGCAGAAGTGGCCGGTAAGACGCGGCCGCCCCACCTCAAAAAAGCTGGCCCCCGAGGAGCCGCTTGTCACTGGACAGAGGGTCTGCGACACGCTGTTCCCGCTGACCAAGGGCGGCACTGCGGCCATCCCCGGCGGTTTCGGTACTGGAAAGACAGTCACCCAGCAGCAGCTAGCAAAATGGTCTGACGCAGAGATAGTCGTCTACATCGGCTGCGGAGAGCGCGGTAACGAGATGACCGAGGTGCTCACCTCATTCCCGGAGCTGACCGACCCCAAGTCCGGCAAGCCGCTGATGAACAGGACCGTCCTCATCGCCAACACATCCAACATGCCAGTCGCAGCCCGTGAGGCAAGCGTCTACACCGGCATGACAATTGCCGAGTACTTCCGTGACATGGGACTGAACGTCTCGCTGATGGCCGACTCGACCTCAAGATGGGCCGAGGCAATGAGGGAGATATCCTCTCGTCTGGAAGAGATGCCCGGCGAGGAAGGCTACCCCGCATACCTGTCCGCAAGACTCTCGGAGTTCTACGAGAGGGCCGGCAGGGCGCATACGCTCTCCGGCAACACCGGTTCCATCTCCGTGGTGGGCGCCGTTTCACCGCCAGGCGGTGACCTGAGCGAGCCGGTCACGCAAGGTACATTGCGCATCGTGCGCGTCTTCTGGGCCCTCGATACCAAGTTGAGGGAGAGGAGGCACTTCCCTGCGATCAACTGGCTGACGTCGTACTCTCTGTACACCGGACAGCTGGACGGATGGTACAAAAAGAACGTGGCCGAGGACTTCCCCGAGCTGCGCAACTGGGCCGTCGAGCTTCTGCAGAAAGAGGCCGAGCTTCAGGAGATCGTGCAGTTGGTCGGTTCCGACGCCCTGCCGAACGAACAGAAGCTGACCCTAGAGGTCACCAGGATGATCCGTGAGATATTCCTGCAGCAGAATGCCTACCACCCGATAGACACCTACTCCCCGATGAGCAGGCAGTACACCTACCTGAAATTGATCAACAGGTTCGCTATCCTGGCTTCCAAGGCCGTAGAGAACGAGGTCTCAGTCGAGACCATAGCCAACATGCCCCTGCGTAACCGCTTGGCCAAGTCCAAGTTCGAGGAGACCATCGAGCAGGAGCTGAAGGAGATCAGCGAGACCATGGACAAAGAGTTCGAAGCACTGGGAGGTAAGTAAATGACAACCAAGGAGTATCGTACGATCACCAAGATCGCCGGGCCGCTGGTCTTCGTGGAGAAGACCGAGCCTGTAGGATACAACGAACTGGCCGTCGTCACCCTTCCCGACGGGACCGAGAGGATGGGGCAGGTCCTGGACACCTCCGATGATATCGTGGTCATCCAGATGTTCGAAGGCACCACCGGGATCCCCAAGACCGCCGGCGCCCGTTTCCTGGGCGAGACGATGAAGATGCCGGTGTCCAGGGACATGCTGGGCAGGATACTGTCCGGCTCCGGAAAGCCCCTGGACGGAGGCCCGGCCATCATACCCGAGGACCGCCTGGAGATTATCGGTGCTGCCATCAACCCCTGGGCCCGCGACAACCCGTCCGAGTTCATCCAGACCGGCATATCCACCATCGACGGGATGAACACCCTCGTCCGTGGTCAGAAGCTGCCTATCTTCTCCGCTTCCGGACTGCCGCACAACGAGATCGCCCTGCAGATCGCCAGACAGGCGAAGGTGCTCGGAGGTACCGAGGACTTCGCCGTGGTCTTCGCCGCCATGGGCATCACGAACGAGGAAGCTCAGTACTTCATGAAGGACTTCGAGAGGACCGGCGCCCTGAAACGCGCCGTGGTGTTCCTGAACCTTGCCGACGACCCGGCCATCGAAAGGATCATCACCCCGAAGCTCGCGCTTACCACCGCTGAGTATCTCGCCTTTACCTTGGGCATGCACGTGCTCGTCATCTTAACCGACCTAACGAACTACTGCGAGGCGCTGAGACAGATCGGCGCCGCCCGTGAGGAAGTGCCCGGTCGCCGCGGTTACCCGGGGTACATGTACACCGACCTGGCCGGTATCTACGAGCGCGCAGGGAGGATCAAGGGAAAGAAGGGAAGCATCACCCAGATCCCTATTCTGTCCATGCCCGGCGAGGATATCACCCACCCCATCCCCGACCTTACCGGATATATCACCGAGGGTCAGATCGTGGCCAAGAGGGAGCTGCTCAGGGCAGGTATCTACCCGCCCATCGATGTCGGTTCCTCTCTCTCCCGGTTGATGAACGAAGGTATCGGAAAGGGACGCACCAGGGAGGACCATAAGGCCGTCTCGGACCAGTGCTACGCCGCTTACGCGGAAGGACGTGACCTGCGCGGTCTCGTCGCCATCGTCGGTAAGGAAGCATTGTCCGAGAGGGACCGGAAGTTCCTGGAGTTCGCCGACATGTTCGAGAAGCGCATCGTCAGGCAGGGACGCGAGGAAGACCGTACCATCGAAGGTACCCTCGACCTGATGTGGGAACTGCTGGCATTCCTTGATGAGAGGCAGCTGACCAGGATCGACCGGAAGTACATCGAGAAGTACCACCCGAAGTACCGCCAGAAGGAATAAGGATGCCAACCGCCGACGTCAAACCGACCCGCTCCGAGCTCCTGGAGATCAAGAAGAGGATCAAGCTGACGAAGTCCGGATACAAGATCCTCAAGATGAAGAGGGACGGGCTCATCCTTGAGTTCTTCAAGATACTCGAGCAGGCCAAGAGCATCAGGGAGAAGGTCAACAAGGACTATCAGGAGGCCATGAGGAGCATCGCCGTGGCCAAGGCGGTCGACGGGGCGATATCGGTGCAGAGCGCCGCCTTCGCCCTCAAGGCCCATCCCGAACTGACCTTGCACAACAAGAACATCATGGGCATCGTGGTCCCGGAGATCGAGGCCACCTCAATCCGCACACCGATGGACCAGCGCGGATACGGCGTGATCGGTACGACGGTCTACATCGACGAGGCCGCAAAGGCCTTCGAGAACCTGGTCGAGACCATCATCGAGGCGGCGGAGATCGAGACGTCCATGAAGAAGCTGTTGGATGAGGTCGAGAAGACCAAGCGCCGCGTCAACGCCCTGGAGTTCAAGGTCATACCCGAGCTTCAGGAATCAGAAGCGTTCATCCGCCTCCGCCTGGAAGAGATGGAGAGGGAGAACATCTTCTCGTTGAAGCGCATCAAGCAGAAAGCGGAAGCCAAGGGATGAACCTAGAAGAGCTATTAAACAATCCAGAGACCAAGGCCAAGCTCCTGAGGTGGGGCTGGCTCATCTCTCTGATAATGCTCGTTCTCGGCTATGTGCTCATGGTCGTCTTCTGGGACGCCTGAGCTTATCTTCCTTTTTAAAACTCGGCCACCGAGGCCTTTCCTGTTCCCAGATGCACCAATACCAGTTTCGCCGGGTCAGGCACGAAGTTATGCATCTTCTGGAAGGACGTCTGCCCCTGCCATGTCGAGGCGTTGATCAGCTTGACGCCGTTGTAAGTGTCCACGCCGGCACCGTGAACATGGCCGGTGACGAAGATGTCCGGCACCTCCTCGATCACCAGGTGGTCCCTCCTCTCCGGGGCGAAGGGCGTCTTGCCGCCGTACATCGGCGCCATATGCCTGCGTTTGAGCATCTCCTTCATGGCCCAGAGCGGCTGCGAGTAGGACAGCCCCTTGATGCCGTTCACCATGTCGTCGAAGCTCTTGCCGTGATAGGAGAGGATGGTCCTTCCCTCGATGCGCATATAGGCCGGGTTGCCCATCTGGACGATGTTGGAGTCGTATAGCTTCCCCACCTCTCCATTGAGCGCCGGCTGAGGCTCAGCAGGGCGGACCATATCGTGGTTGCCCGGTTGCATCACTATGCGTATGTTGTCAGGGACGTCCTTGAGATGCTCCGCCAGCGCCCGGTACTGGTCTATGATGTCCTCGATGACCAGCTCCTCCTCCTGTCCCGGGAATACGCCGACCCCGTCCACGCAGTCGCCCGGTATGACGATATAGCGCAGGTCCAGCTCCTCCGCCTCGTCCTTGAGCCAGGCGATCATGTTTCGCCAACGTTCCTCCAGGAAGGTGTTGCTGCCGACGTGCACATCGGACATGAAGGCCACCTGGGCGGTGGAGTCGCTCTCCTCCATGCCCGAGCTGTGCGGCACGTCCGGCCTGATCAGCTCCTTCAGTATGATCTTGCCGTCCCTGCGGGTGAGCTTGCCGACGACGCCGATCACCTCGTCCAGAAGCACCGAGTCCTTGTTCACCTTATGGTCCTTGGGGACCATCACGACGCACTTACCGGTGTCGTCCTCGATCTCGATTATCTTCTCCCCGCTGCGCGTCTCGCGGACCTCGTTCACCATGCCGATGACCTTGATCTCGCCGTCGCCGTGCTGCCTGGCGGGGTCGATGGCCTTCTGGATGCCCATGGCCCCGGCCATGTCCATGCGGCGCATCAGGAGGCCGCGCAGCGTGAAGTAACGGTCCTGGAAGTAGCGGGCGAACCCCTCCACGGACGCCAAGCATTCCGAGTGCGAGGTGATGTCGCGCAGCACCTCCACATCACCGATGCGCCTCACCGTCGGCATCTCCGCCCTTGGCAGGGTCTCCAGCCTGGGGGCGTCGACGTGCACCACCGTCCTGAGGTCGCGCATGGTGATTATAAAGGGCTGCTCCGGCAGCATGGATATGGCCTGGCGGGCGAAGTCCAAAGGCGTTGGCTGGGCCAGTATGTACTCCTCTGCCTCCTGGTCCAATAAAAAACCATCCTTGGCCAGGGCCTCCACGACCTTGCTTCGCATGCGTTCTTGCCATACCGCCCCCATTTTAAATAGTTTCTTCAATTATCCATATGAGATGGTCCACGTCATAGCCAGGGTCGATTTTTTTCCTACCGAGGAGCAGGACAAGGTGAGGCGTTCGCTGCTCAATATGTTCCCCAACGCTGAGGTGACCGTCACGGACGATGAGATGGTGGCGCGCACGGACGATCTCTCTCGTTTCAAAGAGCTGATACGGAACCACAAGATACTGGACAGCACCCGGGCGGTCATGCTCCAAGGCCTTCGCGAAGGCAGGACGACGTTCCTGCTGAACAAGCAGGCGGCGTTCGTGGGAAAGGTCAGCTTCGCCGAAGGGCGTTCTCCGATGGGCCCGGTGACCGTTGAGATGGAGGGCGAGGACATGGAAGCGCTGATAGACGATGTGGCCCCGGGCACTGTGAACGGAGAGATACCGTGATCGCTATATCCTCTCCTCACCTGTCGTTGCTGGACTTCCCCACCGCCCTGGAGAACGTCTCGGAACATTACCAGGCATGGGAGATAGTGGCCGAGGGTAAGCATCTCCTCCGCCGCATAATCGATGATTTCATTAGGCTCACGCCCTCGTACGACCTGCGCTTCTCGGTCCACGCCCCGCTGAGCGACATAAACATCGGCGCGGCCAACCCCAAGCTCTGCCAGGCGTCGTTGGGCGAGGTGCTGGAATGCATGGAGATGGCGCACCGCATGGGCATTGACCTGGTGACGGT